>JAOUMB010000021.1 GCA_029881725.1 Nitrospirota bacterium | reverse complement strand
AAAACGCTTCCGCCACATGGAGAAGCGTGCCGGAGCCCCCCTCAAGGAACTGACCCCCGAGCAGTGGGAGGCCCTGTGGGTGCAGGCGAAGGCGGCCACCGGGGGCGACCGCCCCGCCGGTTGAGGGGCTACCCGTTCGGCGTCAGATGCGGCGCGGGGCGCGCGGGGGAGATTTTTGACAGGCCCTTCCAGGTGCCGATCCAGCGGGTGCCGTCGGCCTCGAACAGCATGGAAAACACGTTGTCGTCCATCAGCCCGTCGCGGGTGGAGATGGTGGTCCAGCGGCCCGCTTTCAGGTAGCTCACGCCGCCGTCGGTGGCGGCCCACAGGGTGCCGTCCGGGTCCACCGCCAGGGCATGCACGAAATTGCCGCCCAGACCGTCCCGCATGGTCCAGGTTTTCCACTGCCCCTTGTGAAAGCGGGAAAGGCCCGCGCCCCAGGTGCCGATCCACGCCGCCCCGTCGCCGGTGAAGGCGATGGACAGCACGTAGTTGGGGTTGTAGCCCTGGTTGGCCTTGCCCTGGGTGCGGTGGTGGCGGGAATCGTTGCGGGCCAGCTTTTTCTGGTCCTCCTCGGGAATGTCGGCGCCCAGCCCGTCCTTGTGGGTGAAGTTGCGGAAGCGCTTGCCGTCGTAGACGGAAACACCCCCTTCGGTGCCCATCCACACCCAGCCGTTGGGGGCGATTTCGATGTCGTACACCCACTTGTCGATCAGGCCGTCCTTTTCGGTGAAGGTGGTGAAGGTGGTGCCGTCGTAGCGGTTGGCCCCCTTCCAGGTGGCCACCCACATGGTGCCGTCGGCGGCGAACTCCACGTCGTAGGCCCAGCGGTCGGCCAGATCGGGCGGGGTGAAGGTTTTCCAGTTTTGGCCGTCGAAACGCGACAGGCCGCCGCCGTAGGTGCTGATCCACAGGGCGCCGTCCGGGGCGCGGTCGATGGCATAGATGCCGTTGGCCAGCAGCCCCGAAACCGGGTTGCCGTCCACATCGGTGCCGGAGGTGGACTCCACCGTGTAGATGGTGTGATCGTCGTAGGAGTCGATGTTGTAGCGGATCAGGCCGTTGGGCAGGCCCAGCCACAGGTTGCGGCCGTCCAGCAGCATGGCCTTCACGTTGGCGCCGGTATCGAAGTTGACCACCTGCGGCAGGGGCGGCATGGCCCCGTGGGGCGACTGGGCCAGTTCGGAGCGGGCGATCATTACCGGCGCGTCGGCCTGGGCGGTCATAAAGCCGTCGTCCGCCAGGGCGGGTGCAGCGGCGAGCAGGAACAAGCAAGCGGTCAGTCCGGGGCGCAGGGCAGCGATCACAGGGGCCTCCAGGAGGGTGTGTGTGCCCGGGAGGGGCGAACACAGGTTGACGAAACAGGGTATAAGTGGCTAGCATCCTACCCCTTTCCGGTGTGCGCGGGCAATCCGCGCGCCGCGTTGAATGCGGGCGGGTAGCTCAGTTGGTAGAGCGGCAGCCTTACAAGCTGCGGGTCGCAGGTTCGATCCCTGTCCCGCCTACCATTCAGGATTCCGGAGACATCCAGGAAAGTCCAAAAAGCCCGATTTCCACAGGGAAAACGGGCTTTTTTGTGTCCGGGCATGTCCAGTGAGGTTCCTTGACATCCGGGGGCAACAGGGGGCAACTGGATTGCCTCCTTGATGAGTTGCCCCCATATGCCACTTACCGACTCCATGCTCCGTAATGCAAAGCCCGGTCTAAAACCCGTCAGGCTTTTCGACTGCGGCGGGCTATACATGGAAATTTCTCCCCGCGGGGGTAAGTGGTGGCGTCTCAAGTACCGCTTCGGGGGGAAGGAAAAACGGATCTCCCTGGGAATTTACCCTGACGTCTCGCTGAAGGAGGTCAGGGAACGTCGGGATGTCGCGCGCAAACTGTTGGGAAGCGGCGTGGGTAATCCCCCGGGGGGGGGCGCTGGCACCCCTCAAAAAAACCTTCAGCTTATCCCCTGTGTTGGTACTTTTGTTGGTATTTGTTCGGAGTTTTTTTAGAAAGCTAATAAAAATCAGTAAGTTGCGCCGTAGTTCGATGCAGTGTTTCACTTAAAGCACACACGCTGATGCAGGAGCATTGCATGGGCTAACCGGGTGTGCGAGGTCAAGAACAACGGCCTGATCGTGGACTATTGCGGAATCCTCAAGCAACTGAGGAAGGCGTTGGCTACCTTTGCCGGACCACAGGCGGACGGCGAAGAAATTGAAATCAATCCAGCCAGAAGATACCCCACCCGCCAGCCGGGGGCCGGTTACCCCTTTGGCAGGTGCATGGCCGAATCCTCGAACATGCCTTCCTCCGCGTCCAGGTGGCAGGCGGGGCAGTCCAGGGGGCCGTGCACCTGTTCCAGGTCCCACACCCGCTGGGGGATGTCGTCGTGCTTCTTTTTCCAGTAGGGGGTTTCGGTGATGCGCAGGGGGGTGGCGTCCTTCGGAACCGAATGGTCGATCTTGTAGGCCGGTTCGTTCAGGGCCGACTCGGCCGCGTTGGGCAGCATGAAGGCCAGCAGTTCCGCCACCGTGTCCCCGTCCAGATACAGGTCGTCGCCAAAATGGTTCGCCTGGCCGTCCAGCATCGCCTGCCAGCTGCGGGCGGGCAGCAGCACCGGGTGGAAGGCGAGATGGCAGGAACCGCACTCCTCCGCGTATAACGCGCTCTGGGGCAGGGCGCGGCCCACGAACGGGCGGTAGCCGTCCTCCCCGGCGGTGAACCAGCCGGAATACCACACCGCCGCGCCCATGGCCGCAAGGCCCAGCAGCACCGCCGCCACCTTGCGCATGGGCGGCACCTCCGGGTGCTCCGGCTCCACCAGCTTGTGGCCGGTGATCATCGCCTTGAGCAGGCTCTCCCCCAGCACCCGCCCCTCGATGATCACCCCCGCCAGGTGCAGGGGAATGAACCACAGCGCCACGAACGCCAGTTGCTCGTGAACCTCGTGCCAGAACATGGCGGTGGGCAGTGACATCAGCGCGCCCAGCGGGCCGTGCCCCTCCTCCACCCCCAGCACCACCACGCCGGTGACGCAGATCACCAGGGTCATGCCCATCAAAAACAGCACCGCCCAGCCCGCCAGCGGGTTGTGGCCCACAAAGCGGCGCGGGTTGCCGGTGGCCAGCCCCTCCGCATAGGCGCGCACCGCGCTCCAGGGGTGGAAAAACTCGGCAAAACGGGCATAGCGGGTGCCCACCAGCCCCCAGGTGACGCGGAACACCAACAGGCCGATGATCAGGTACCCCGCATACACGTGCAGGTGCAGGAAGCGGTTGTCCTCATAGGTCAGCCAGCAGGTGGCAAAGGCGGCCACCAGCAACCAGTGGAATACCCGGATCGGGGCGTCCCACACCATGATCTTGCGATGGGCCGGCTGGCTTTGCTGGTTCATTTCTTCCCCCCGGTGTGGTGAGGCCGCATGGTCGGCAAACGGATTTTACGATGGCGAGGCCGGGGGACGGTAGGGGCCCGGCGAAAGGGAATATTCCTGGGCAAACAGCACCGTGTGGTCCGGCGTGTCGGCGGGCAGGTCCCAGTGCCGCACCAGACGGGCCTTTTCGGAAGCGCCGCTCAGGTGGTAGCGCACCGTCACCCGCAGCACGTGGCGCGGGGCGGAGCGGGCCTTGAAGGTGAACTCGCGGAACGACAGGGGCTGGATGCGGCCGTCCCGCAGGTCCACCTGCACCGGGCCGGGCAGCATGCGCCGGGTGACCGTGTCCTCCCGGCTGCGCACCACCCGGCCGGAACCGTCGATCACCTCCCAGGTGACGGTGATGCGCCGGTCCGGGCGGCCGATGGGCAGCAGGTGCCCGGCGCCCCGGTTGGTGAGGCGGATGTTGAACGGCACCTTCTGCTTGTCGGCCCACAAGGGCAGGGTGGGCGCCACCCGGATCGCAATGGCCTCCTCCAGCATGGCCGGGGAGTGGGCGCCGGGGAAGAAGTGGCCGCTGCCCTCCCGCTGGTTCCCCTCCGGGCCGCGCAGGCGGGTGCGCATGTGGCAGCTGTTGCAGGTGAAATCGTTGCGCGCCCAGGGGCCGTCGGCAAAGTCGAAGCGGTCCGCGCACGGGGCCCCCTCATAGAACGGGAACGGCCCCTCGGGAATCTGATGGCAGGTGTCGCACATGCCGCCGCTGGCCAGGTTCGGGTCGTGGGCCACCGGATGCGGGGCGCGCACGTCCGGGCGGGGGCCGTAGATCATCCCCTCGCGCACGTGGCATCCGGCGCAGGTCACCCCCTCATCGCGCAGGGCCGGGTCCCAGGCCGGGTTGGGTTCGGTGAGCGGGCGCTCGATGTGGCCCGCCTCCACGCCGGTCACCACCTCCGGCTGCTGGGCCTGAAGCGGAGTGTGGCAGTTGAGGCACAGCCACAGCGTGTCCGCCCGCGCAAACTCCGCCTGGAACAGGGGATTGCGCCACCCCTTCGAGTGCTGGGACTGTTGCCACTCGGCATAGGCCTCCGGGTGGCACTGGCCGCAGGCCTCGGCGGACAGGGACGGCACCCCCTCCGGCGGCACGATGCGGGGCGGGCCCTCGCCCTCCTTGAGGGGCGGCACGGCGTGCACCACGCTGGCAAAGCCGCCGCTCTCCAGGCCGACCACCGCCTGTTTGTGGCTGAACCAGGAGAACAGCAACAGGCCGAGCCCCCCTGCCAGCAGCAGGGTGAGGGCGCCGCCGTCGCGCAGGATCACGGGACGGGAGCGGCGGGGGGTGGATGGAGTGGGGCCGGGCATGGTCGGTTCTTCCGTGAACGCGGGGGATGATACCACCCCGGGGTGGTCAGGCGCCCCAGTTGCGGTCGAACAGGCTTTTCAGGGTGTCCCGTTCCAGCACGGCGGTCACCGCCCGCCCGTGGGGACAGGTGTGCGGGTTGTCCACCTGCTCCAGATCGGCAATCAGACGTTCCATCTGCGGGGTGCTGAGCGGGTCGCCCGCCTTGACCGCCGCGTGGCAGGCCACCGTGGCCAGCAGGCGGTGCAGCAGGGATTGCATGGCCTCCGCGCCGGAGCCTCTGGCGGACAGCTCGTCCACAATGTCCACCAGCAGCGCCCTGGGGTCGCGCCCGGCCAGCGGCTCGGGCACGGCGCGGATCAGGAAGGCATCGCCGCCGAACGGCTCCACCTCCAGCCCCAGGCGGGCCAGTTCGTCCACGTGCTCGGCCAGACGGGCGGCGTCCGCGGCGGGCAGTTCCACGTCCAGCGGCACCAGCAGGCGTTGGCCGGGCAGGCCCTGATCGTTGAGGCGCGCCAGCAGCCGTTCGAACAGGATGCGCTCGTGGGCCGTGTGCTGGTCGATGACCCGCAGCCGGTCCCCCTGTTCCACCAGCACGAAGGTGCGCTGCACCTGTCCCACCACGCGGGCCGGGGCGTTCTCCGCAAAAGCGGCGCCGGTCTGGGTGGGCATGCCGGGCAGGGTTGGGGCGGCTCCGGTGGCGGCCTGCATGGAGGCGCCAAACGGCATCACCGGTTCCCGCGCAGTGGTGGTCCCGCCCATGGGGCTGGCGGCACCCGGCGGGGTTACCGAGCGCACCGCCGCCTGCCGCACTCGTTCCGCCCAGTCGGCGGACGGGTTGCCCGGCGCGGTGGGCAGGCCGTCGGCGGGGGAGGCCATGCGGGTCAGGCGCAGGGTGTTGCCCCGGAATCCGCCCAGCGCGTCGCGCACCGCCCCGCGCACGAAGTGGTGCACCTGGCCCCCCTGGGAGAGGCGGATCTCGCGCTTGGTGGGGTGCACGTTCACATCCACCTGGGCCGGGTCCAGGGTCAGGGAAAGCAGAAACACCGGGTGGCGTCCGCCGGGCAGGGCGGTTTCGTAGGCCGCATACACCGCGTGGCCGATGGTGCTGTTTTTGACCGGGCGCCCGTTGACGATCAGCCGCTGGGTGTCGCGTCCGGAACGGGTGAAGCCGGGGCGGGCGATGAGTCCCGTCAGGCGCATGCCCCGTTCCGGGTCGTGGGCGGAAACGGGGATCAACTGGGCCGCCACCTCGTCGGCGCACACCTGGGCGGCGCGGGCGGCAAAGTCGTCGGCGGCGTCGAAGCGGCGGCCCGGCTTGCCGTTGTGGGTGAGCACAAAGGTCACCCCCGGCGCGCCGAGGGCGGTTTCGGTCACCGTTTCGGCCACGTGGCCCCACTCGGTGGTGTCGGCCTTCAAAAACTTGGCGCGGGCCGGGGTGTTATAGAACAGGTCGCGCACCTCCACCGTGGTGCCGGGGGTGGGGGGGGCCGGGCGGGTTTCCGCGCCGATGCCGCCGCTTACGGTGACCGATGCCCCCTCGGCGGCCCCGGCGCGGGTGCTGGTGATGGTCAGTTGCGAGACCGACCCGATGCTGGGCAGGGCCTCGCCCCGAAAGCCCAGGGTGCGGGCGGCGCTCAGGTCGGAAAGCTGGCGGATTTTGCTGGTGGCGTGGCGGGTGACCGCCAGCGCCAGGTCCTCCGGGTGGATGCCGGAACCGTCGTCGGTGATGCGGATGCGCCGCTTGCCGCCGTGCTCCACCTCGATGGTGATGCGGCGGGCGCCCGCGTCCAAGGCGTTTTCCAGCAGTTCCTTGACCACGCTGGCGGGGCGCTCCACCACCTCGCCCGCCGCGATCTGGTCCACCAGCGGGTCGGGCAACAGGCGGATGCGCGGGGCGTCGGTCATGGGGGGTGCGGGCGGGGCCGGCGCCGGGTCAGCGCCCCTCCAGTGCCCGGACGCGCTTGTTCAGGTCGGCCAGCAGGGACTGAATGTCCTTCAGGCTCTTGGCCTGGGCGTCCACCTGGGCGGGCAGCTTTTCGCCCAGAAAATCAATCTGCTTCTGCAACGCGGCCAGGTTGGCGCCGCCGCCACCGCTGGCCACCGATTTGGACAGGGCGGAGAGCTCGCTGGACAGCTTCTTGCCCAGGGCGTCCAGCTTTTTGGTCAGGGCGGCCAGATCCTTCTGCTGGGCGGCGATAGAGCGGCTCAGTTCGGCGATCTTCTTGTCCAGCGTGGTCAGGGACTCGGTGTGCGCGTCGATGCGGGCGCCCGCCTCCATGGCGAACTTTTCCATGGTCTCCGCCTGGGCGTCCAGACGGCCGCCCAACTGGGTGTCCCCGTGGTCGAGGCGCTCCGACAGGGAACCCAGGCCGATGGTGCTGACGTTCTGCAGCCCCTTGAGGTTGCCCTGCAACTCCTGGATGCGCGTATTGGTGTCGGCCTGTTCCTTGCCCAGGCGCGCCACCTGGCTGGCGATGGATTCGGCTTCGGCGCGGAACTCGGTCTGGGAGGCGGACAGGTCGCTTTGCGATGCAGCCAGTTCGCTGGCCCGCTGGTCCAGGCGCGCGGTCATCTGCCGGTACTGGTCCTGTTGCCGCTGGCGCAGGGCGTCCAGTTCGGCAATGGTCAGTTCCAGGTCCTTCTGGGTGGCGCAGCCGGTGAGGGCCACGGCGGCGGCCAGCGCCGCCAGCGTGAGCCGGGCGGAGGTGGACGGGACGCGGGTCATCCGTTGGACCCTCCGGACTGGCCGTCGGGGCCGAATTCGTGCAGCACGTCCACCATCTCCACCGCGAACGCCTCCATCTGGGAGGCCCGTCCGCGCACGTTGTTGATGAAATAGTTGTAGGCGACCACCGCGGGGATGGCGGCGAACAGGCCGGCGGCGGTGGCCACCAGGGCCTCGGCCACCCCCGGCGCCACGGCGGCGATGCTGGCACTGCCCTGGGCGGCGATTTCGCGGAAGGCCATGATGATGCCCCACACGGTGCCCAGCAGGCCGATGAACGGCGCCACGTTGGCGGTGGTGGCCAGCAGCCCCAGATACTGCTCCTGGGTGGTCACCTCCTCGCGGATGGCGCCGCGCAGGCGCCGCTCCAGGCTGGACAGCCAATCATTGGTGAACGCCCCCTGGTGGCGGCGCACCTTGGCCATGCCGTCGGTAAATACATACCCCAGCCCGCGCTCCGGGTTGACCCGGCTGGACGCGGCCAGGGCATTCAGCGAACGAACCCCCTGATAGGCGGACAGGAAGTCGCGGTCCGCGCTCCCCAACGCCTTGAAGGCGCGCCACTTGCTGAAGATTACCGCCCAGGTCGCAACCGAAAAACCGACCAGGGTGGCGAGCACCAGTTTGGTCGGCCATGCGGATGCAAGCACCATCTGCAGAACGCTGTCGTTCATGTGGGAAATCGCTCCGTGTGTCTAAGGCCCCCCAGCCTGACGGGGATTATACGACATGGGGGAATACAAAAAGACCCACGGGGGACGGGAATCGTCATCCATGGGTCAAATTCGGGGGGCGGGTGGCGGGGCCGACGAGACTCGAACTCGCGACTTCCTGCGTGACAGGCAGGCACTCTAACCAACTGAGCTACGGCCCCAAGGACACGCCCCGAAAAAGGAGCCGAATCGTATCCCGGCGCGGGGGGGGCTGTCAACCGGGAAATTGGCCGCAAATGCGGGGAAAGAGGTGTGATCAGCCGACTTGCGGGCGGGTGACGGCCATCAGGGTGATGGGGTTCTGGGCTTCAAGGCGGGTCATGTTGAGGATCGGCACCCCGCGCGCCACCTGCAGTTGGGTGATCTCCACCGGGATCTCCCGCGTGCGGAAAAAGGCGTGGGCCTGGGCCATGTTGTCCAGGGTGGCGAAGGTCAGCACCAGCCGTCCGGAGGGGGTGAGGCGCTCCAGAATCCGCGCCAGCAGGGCCTCCAGATTGCCGCCGCTGCCGCCCACGAACACCGCGTCCGGGTCGGGCAGGGTGTCCAGCCCGTCCGGGGCCCTGGCGTGCACCGGGGTCACGTGGGGCACGCCGAAGGCGCGGATGTTCGCGCGCACGTTGTCCAGGTCGTCGGCGTTTTTTTCGATGGCGAACACCCGCCCCCGGGTGGCGAACAGGGCGCACTCCACCGCCACCGAGCCGGACCCGGCGCCGATGTCCCATACCACCGAATCCTCTTTCAGGTGCAGCATGGACAGGGCCACGGCGCGCACTTCCCGGCGGGTGATGAGCCCCAGTTTGGGTTTGCGGTGGGCAAAGGATTCCTCCGCCAGACCGATGGACAGCCGCCGCGCCGGGGCCTTGTCGCGCTCCAGCACCAGCACGTTCGGCTCCGGGAAGGCGCCTTCCGCCAGTTCCGCCAGGGTGCCGGAGGCCACCGCCTCGTCCGCCTCGCCGATGCGCGACACCACATGGCCGGTGACCGCCGCCATATCGTCCCCGCCGTGCTCCAGCAGGTAGCGGGCGATGGCCGCCGGGGTGTTTTCGGGATCGGTGAACAGGCCCGCCTTCCGATGCCCGGAAATCAGCGCGAGCGCCCCCGCCAGCGGCTTGCCGTGCACCGAGCCCAGGGCCGCGTCGTGCCAGGCCAGCCCCACGCGGGCGAAGGCGGTGAGCATGAAGGACGGGGCCGGGTGCACGGTCACGCGCCCGGCCCCCAGTTTGGCGATCAGGTAGCGGCCGACGCCGAAAAAATTGGGATCGCCGGAGCCGAGCACCACCACGTTGCGGTGGCCCAGCGCCGCTTCGCAGGTGGCGGCCACCTGCTTCAGGTTGCTGGTGATGGCCAGCCGCTCCCCGGCAAAGTCCGGGAACAGGTCCTGATGGGCGGTGGAGGCGATCAGCAGGTCGGCCTTCAGAATGGCCGCCAGATGGGCCTCGGGAATGGCCTTGCGCCCACCGGGGCCGACGCCGATGACCGGGATGGTGCGCACCTTATCCGGCGTCCCGTTGCTGTCCGGCCTCGGTCAGCGCCAGCAGGGCGTGCAGGGCGGCCACCGCCACCGCGGACCCCCCCTTGCGCCCCTTGCAGACGATAAACGGCACGTCCAGCAGGGCGGCCTCGTCCTTGGATTCGGCGGCGGACACGAAGCCCACCGGCACCCCCACCACCAGCGCCGGGCGGATGCCGTCCTCGCGCACCATGCGGCACACCTCCAACAGGGCGGTGGGGGCGTTGCCCACCGCCACGATGCCGCCGTGGATCAGGTTGCGGGCCTTGCGCATGGCGATCACCGCGCGGGTGGTGTTTTCGGCCTTGGCCTGTTCGATCACGTCCGCGTCGGCAATGTGCACGTGGGGTTCGCAGCCGAAGTGCCGCAAGCGGGGCTGGCTGAGGCCCATGGCGATCATGCCCACGTCGCACACGATGGGGGCCCCGGCGCGGATGGCGGCCACCCCGGCGGTCACCGCGTCGTCGCTCATGGCGGCGTTGGTCACAAAGTCGAAATCGGCGGTGGCATGCACCATGCGCCGCACCACCTGCCAGGCGTCGTCGGGCCAGCCGTGTTCCCCGGCCTCCGCATCCACAATGGCGAAGCTGCCGTGCTCGATGGCGCGGCCCTTTTCGGTGAGCTGTTCAGTTACGGAATTGGACACGCGGGCCTCCATGCGGGCGGAAAAAAATCGGTCCGCTGAGGATAGGACCCCGGTGCGGCCCGGTCAACGGGATTGATGGGTGGGGGGATGCGGACGGGCGGAAATCAGGCATCCGCCGCCCGGCGCGGGGTCGCCTTTCATTTTGCCTGGATTTTGGGGTGAATGGCTGGGTGGGGGCCGGTCGCATGGGTCTCATCCCGCCCCCCCCAATCCCCATTCCTTATCCCCCCCAAGGGTACAAGGGGGTGTGCCACGCGCACGGCGATTTCCGCTGGCGGCACTGCTCCATGGTGGGGGCGCGGGGGGTAGTGGATTTTCTTTGAACGGTTTGGCGGGGGCCGGTGGAGAGGCGGTGGACCGGGAGGGACGGTTATTTCTTTTCCACCTCGGCCCGCAGGTCCGCCAGCAGGCGCTGGAGGGCCATTTGATGGGAGGCGGGGTCGGTCCAGTGGCTGAAATCGCGAATGTCGCCGGGACGGATTTCCGACGCCCACGGGGGGGTGGCCTTCAGCGCCGCGTCGTCCATGCGCACCGGGAACAGCATCATGCGCTTTTCGCGCCGCTGCCGCTCCAGGGCGGCGTCCACCTCCCGCTCCAGCCAATCCCCGCCCAGGCTGGCGGCGGACAGGACCACCACCACCTTGTCGTGGTGGTGAATGGCCTTGTCGATGCGGCGGCGCACCCGTTCCCCCACGGGCAGGTCGTGCGGGGCCAGCCAGCAGCGGACACCGGCCTGTTGCAGGTCCGTGTGCAGTTGCGCGGCAAAGGGGGCGTCCTCGGCGGCGTGGCTGATGAACACCGAGTGGAACTGGACCCCGGTGGCCTCCGGGTCCTGCAGCCCGCATCCGCGCGGGAATACCTGGGGCAGGGTGCCGGAGTGGATCAGGGTGCGGTGATCGATGCTGCTGGGGGCCCGGTGGATGCAGGTGTCCAGATCGCGGGTGGTGGACAGGTCCGTATCGGCAAAGATGGTTTCGCCCAGCTTCGCCTTGCGGACGGACGCGCCGGACAGGTCCGCCTGATGCAGGATGGCGCCGATCAGGTTGGCCCCGGTCAGGGTGGCTCCGGCCAGCACCGCACTGGTCAGGTTGGCGCGGGTCAGGTTGGCGCCGGTCAGGTCCGCCCCGGTGAGGGTGGCGCGGCTCAGGTCCGCATCGCGCAGGTCGGCCCCGGTCAGGGTGGCCCCGGTCAGGTCGGCGTCGCGCAGGTCGGCGCGGCTCAGGTCAGCGTCGTGCAGGTCGGCGTCGCGCAGGTCGGCATCGCGCAGGTCGGCGTCGTGCAGGTCGGCATCGCGCAGCCTGCCGCCGCGCAGGTTGGCGGCGGACAGGTCCGCATGGTGCAGGTCGGCCCCGCTGGTGATCGCCCCGCGCAGATCGGCGCCGCTGGTGTCCGCGCCGCTGGTGTCGGCCCCGCGCAGGTCCGCATCGCTGGTGTCGGCCCCGCGCAGATCGGCATCGCGCAGGTTGGCGTCGCGCAGGTCGGCCCCCCGCAGGTTGGCGTCGCGCAGGTTGGCGTTGCGCAGGTTGGCGCCCCGCAGGTCGGCCTTATACAGTTGGGCGCATTTGAGGTTGGGACGCACGTCCGGCGATTTTTCCCGCCAGGCGTTCCACGCCGCCACCCCCTGCTCCAGCATGTCGCAATGTTTCTGGTTTGCCATGTTTGCCTCCCCGACAGGCGGCCACCGTGTATGGATACAGGATAGCCGGTTTGGAGGTTAGGTGGGTATGGGTGCTCGGAGCAGGGCCGTATTTGCTGGCGTATGGGGTGTGCGCTGTGGATGGGGACGAAATCCAGACAAAGTTGACAAAAAGAAATATAAAATTTACGAAAATTTATAACAATGTTGACAAAATCTCGTTGAGAGCCGTATGTTTTGTTGACTAATATGAGGGAGGAAAGTTGATGAAGGTTTACAAAAATTGGAGCCAGTGTGTCTGATTCACCTGAAAAGAAGCGTGTTCGGAGCGAAGAGATTCGCCGGTTCATACTGCAAGAGTTGAACAAACATCCACGTGACATTGTTGCGCACACCGTTGGTCGGTTCGGGATAAGCCGCCAAGCGGTGAACCGGCATATGCAGGGGTTGATTAAGGAAGGCAGCGTCGAAGCTCAGGGCAGTGGGCGAGGTCGGGCCTACACGTTGAAGGTGTTAAGAGGCGACAGTTTTTCACTGGACACAGAGGGACTTCAGGAGGACCGGGTGTGGATGGAGCGGGTGGAACCGTTGCTTTCCAATCTGCCGGAAAACGTGCGAAGCATCTGCAATCACGGTTTTACAGAAATGCTCAATAACGCGATCGATCACTCAGGGAGCCGGGATGTCCATATTCTGGTTATCGTGACTGCCATGAAAGTATTGATCGAGGTAACCGACCACGGCATGGGTATTTTCAGGAAGTTAATGGCCTACTTCCATCTGGATGACGAGCGGCAGGCAATGCTGGAGCTTTCCAAGGGGCGCCTGACCACTGATCCTGCCCGACACAGTGGTGAGGGGATTTTCTTTACATCCAAAATGTTCGACAAGTTCATCATTGTCTCTGGGCATTTTTCCTATTTTGTTAACAGGCGCGGAGGCGAAACCTTGTTTGAAGAAGCGAAAGACGGACCTCCAGGAACGTCGGTTGTGATGATTGTTGACCCCGCTTCTCCGCGCACTACGAAAGAGGTATTTGACGCGTATGCTCCCGAAGAAAACGACTGGACGTTTTCCCGCACGGTCGTACCCATTTACTTGGCGCGGTACGAGGGGAGCGACCTGATATCGCGCTCACAGGCCAAGCGGATCATGGCGCGGGTGGAACAGTTCAAGTCCGTTGTGCTCGATTTCGAGCAGGTGGAAATGGTGGGGCAGGCATTTAGCGACGAAATTTTCCGTGTCTGGCAGAACTCCCACCCCGACGTGGAGATGATGTGTGCCAACGCGAATGCCCAGGTACTTGGGATGGTCAACCGGGCACGACAAGCGGCTGGGCTGCCAATTATGGAAAGTATCGATCTGGACCACTAGCCTAATCTGCACGGGAACTGCCATCTGGCCTGCAGGAAGCGCTCCCTCACCCCGTTCCGTGCCGCCCCGCCGTGCCCGCTAGTTCAGCATCTCTTTCATCGCCGCGAAGAAGCCGCCCGCCAACTCCTCCTCGGTGCCCTCCGGCTCCACCTCGTCGCCCTGGGCCATCAGGTGGTCGGGGATGTCGGCCAGAAAGCGGCTGGGGGTGCGGGGTTGGGTTTCGCCGTAGCGGTTGCGCATTTTGGCGTAGGAAATGGTCAGGCGTTTTTGCGCGCGGGTCAGGCCCACGTAGCACAGGCGGCGCTCCTCGGATATCTCGCGCCCCTCGTCCACGCTGCGGGAGTGGGGCAGAAAACCCTCCTCGAAACCGACCAGGAACACGTGGGCGAACTCCAGCCCCTTGGCCGCGTGCAGGGTGATAATGGTCACCTTGCCCTTGTTGCCCTCGTCGTTATCCTCCAGCCGGTCGAGCAGGGACAGGTGCTCCAGAAAGCCGCGCAGGGTGGGTTCGAACTCGCGCTTCATGTACTGGCTCATCATGCGCACGATTTCTTCCGCGCCCCCCACGCGGGCTTCGGCCTGCTTGTCGTTGTCGGCGGTTTCGCGCCAGTGGTCGGCCAGGCCGGTGTCGTTGATCACCCGGCGCAGGGCGTGGATCAGGTCACCATTGGTGAAGTCGAAGGTCAGTTCCGCCACCTGATCCACAAAGGCGCGCAGCTTTTCGGCGGCGCCCTTGGGCAGGTCGGGGATGCTGGAGGCCTGGTCCATGGCCTCGAACAGGGTGAGGCCGTGGGCCTGCCCGTAGCGGGTGCAGGCCCCCAGGGTGGCGGCGCCGATGCCCCGGCGCGGGGTGTTCACGATGCGGCGCAGGGCGGCCTCGTCCGCGTCGTTGTGCAAAAAACGCAGATAGGCGGTGATGTCGCGCACCTCCTGCCGGTCGAAGAAGCCCATGGCGCCCACCACCACATAGGGCAGATGGGCCTCGCGCAGGGCGGCCTCGAAGGCGCGGCTCTGGATGTTGGTGCGGATCAGGATGGCAAAGTCGGACAGCTCGCGCTTGCCGGCGAAGCGGGCCAGGTTCAGCTTTTCGACCACCACCTCGGCCTCGTGGTCGGCGTCTTTGGCCTCGATCAGCTCGATGGGGGCACCCTTGCCCAGGTCGGACCACAGCTTCTTGTCCTTGCGCCCGGCGGCCTTTTCGATCACCCCGTGGGCGGCGTCCAGAACGGTGGTGGTGGAGCGGTAGTTCTGCGCCAGGATCACTTCCTTGCAGGGGGTGAACTCCTGGGCGAATTTCTGGAAGGTGTCGGTGTCCGCGCCGCGCCACGCATAGATGGACTGATCGTCATCGCCCACCACGCAGATGGAGCCGGTGCCGTCATACAGCAGGCGCAGAAGTTCGAACTGGGCGGTGTTGGTGTCCTGAAACTCATCCACCAGAATGTGCTCGAACTGGCGCTGCCACCCCACCTTGGCATGGCCGTGGGCGCGGAACAGCTGGATGGTGGACAGCATCAGGTCGTCGAAATCCACCGCATTCATGCCCGCCATCAGGTTCTGATACTGGGTGTAGATGGCCTGCACCAGCTTGTCGCGGGCGGTTTCCACCGGATAATCGTGGGGCAGGATCAGCTTGTTCTTGGCCAGCGAGATTTCCGACAGGATTTCCGACGGGGTGCCGTCAATGCCCGCATCGGTAAGCAGGGAGCGGATCAGCGCGGCCTGGTCCGCATCGCCGAAGATGGAGAAATTTTCCGCCAGGCCGATGTGGTGGCCGTCGGCGCGCAGGATGCGCACGCACAGGCTGTGGAAGGTGGCCACCGTCAGGCCGCGCCCGGAGCCCGGAGGCAGCAGTTCGCGCACGCGCTCGCGCATCTCGCGGGCGGCCTTGTTGGTGAAGGTCACCGCCAGGATTTTGGAGCCGGACACCCCCCGGTTGGAAATCAGGTGGGCAATCCGGTGGGTGATGACGCGGGTCTTGCCGGTGCCCGCGCCCGCGAACACCACCAGGGGGCCCTGCCGGTGCACCACGCCTTCGCGCTGCTCCGGATTCAGGGCGATAAGAGACAGGCCGGTTTCGGGTTTGGACATGATTTAACTGCTTAATATATTGGCAATAAAGCGCCGCCGCCGGGCCCTTCATGATGCCACACCCACCCCCGCATTGCCACGAAAACCCGCGCAGACAAACGCAGTGCACGATTTCGGGAAAAAGTAACACATTGACAATTCCGGGCGGTGGGTGTTAGAAATGTACGGTTCGGGCATATTGTTGTTACTGCGCGTATATGCCCGATTGTGAGCCGTATCCAGTCGCGCCTGATCCCCGTCGGAAAACAGGGCGTGTTTGTTGTGAGTTTGAGATAGGAGGATTCCATGTCACGTAATCCCGGCGAAGGTGATTTTCTTTTCACCTCCGAGTCGGTTACCGAGGGGCACCCGGACAAGATCTGTGACCAGATCTCGGACGCGGTGCTCGACGCCATGCTGGCGGGCGACCCCATGAGCCGCGTCGCGGTGGAGACCACGGTCACCACCGGTCTGGCCATGCTGTGTGGCGAGGTAACCACCAACACCTATGTCGAGATCCAGGATCTCGTGCGCGAGGTCATCAAGGACATCGGCTACACCCACGCGTCGTATGGTTACGACTATGAGACCTGCGCGGTGCTGTCGGCCATTCACTCGCAAAGCCCGGACATCGCCATGGGCGTGGATACCGGTGGCGCGGGTGACCAGGGGCTGATGTTCGGCTATGCGACCAACGAGTCGCCGAACTACATGCCGGTGCCGATCTCCCTGGCCCACCAGTTGTCGGCCAAGGTGGCCGAGGTGCGCAAGAAGGACGTGCTGCACTACCTGCGGCCGGACGCCAAAACCCAGGTTTCGGTGCGCTACGAGAACTACAAGCCGGTGCAGGTGGAGGCCATTGTGGTGTCCACCCAGCACGGCCCGGACATTACCCTGCGCGAGATTCGCGAGGACATCATCGAAAAGGTGATCACCCCGGTGATTCCCGCCAACATGGTGGATTTCGATTCGGTGGCCATCCACGTGAACCCCACCGGCCGGTTTGTTGTGGGTGGACCGCACGGCGACGCCGGCCTTACCGGCCGCAAGATCATCGTGGATACCTACGGCGGCATGGGCCGTCACGGAGGCGGTGCGTTCTCGGGCAAGGATCCCACAAAGGTGGACCGCTCGGCCTGCTACTTCATGCGCTACATCGCCAAGAACCTGGTGGCCGCCGGGTTGGCGGAGCGTTGCGAAGTGCAGGTGGCCTACGCCATTGGCGTGGCCGAACCGGTGTCCGTGTATGTGCACGACTTCGACACCGGCACCATCCCGCACACCGAGATGGAAAAACTGGTGCGCAAGCATTTCGACCTGACCCCCAAGGGGATCATCGAAACGCTGGACCTGCGCCGTCCGATCTATCGCAAGACCTCGAACTACGGCCACTTTGGCCGCGAGGAACCGGAGTTCACCTGGGAGCGCACCGACATGGCCGACGCGCTCAAGAAGGACGCCGGCAAGCTGGGCGCCTGATGAGCGCCCCCGGTTCGGCTACAATTGCCGGATCAGCTTATCGACGGACAGCCTGAATACGGGCGGCCCCCCGGTGCATGTCACCAGGGGGCCGTTCCCGCAGGTTGTCCGGTATTTTCGATTTTTTAAATCAAGGAGTTAGCCGTGTCCACTGCGACGTTTACCGATTATAAGGTTGCCGATATTTCCCTGGCCGCCTGGGGCCGCAAGGAGATCGAAATCGCCGAGGCCGAGATGCCGGGCCTGATGGCCCTGCGCGAGGAGTTCGGCGCCTCCAGGCCGCTGGCGGGAGCGCGCATTGCGGGCTGCCTGCACATGACCATTCAAACCGCCGTGCTGATCGAGACCCTGGATGCCCTGGGCGCCGAGATCCGCTGGTCGTCCTGCAACATCTTCTCCACCCAGGATCAGGCGGCGGCGGCCATTGCCGCGGCGGGCATCCCGGTGTTCGCCTGGAAGGGCATGAACGAGCAGGAGTTCGACTGGTGCATCGAGCAGACCATCATCGGCCCGGACGGCTGGCGCCCGAACATGATTCTGGACGACGGCGGCGACCTGACCGTGATGATGCACGACAAGTTCCCGGAACTGATGAAGGACGTGCGCGGCCTGTCGGAGGAGACCACCACCGGCGTGCACCGTCTGTATGAGATGCAGAAGAAGGGCAAGCTGATGGTGCCGGCGTTCAACGTGAACGACTCGGTGACCAAGAGCAAGTTCGACAACCTTTACGGCTGCCGCGAGTCGCTGCTGGACGGCATCAAGCGCGCCACCGACGTGATGATCGCGGGCAAGGTGGCGGTGGTGGTCGGCTACGGTGACGTGGGCAAGGGGTGTGCGCAGGCCTTCGCGGGCATGGGCGCCCAGGTGATTGTCACCGAGATCGACCCGATCTGCGCCCTGCAGGCGGCCATGGCCGGTTACCGGGTGATGAAGATGGAAAACGCCGCCAAGCTCGGCAACATCTTTGTGACCACCACCGGCAACGAGCGGGTGATCACCCGCAAACACATGGAAGCCATGCCGGACCAGTCCATCGTGTGCAACATCGGCCACTTCGACTCCGAGATCGAGATCGCCGAGATCCGCAACCTGCCCTGGGACAACATCAAGCCGCAGGTGGACCGGGTGACCTTCCCGGACGGCAAGCAGATCATCATTCTGGCCGAGGGCCGTCTGGTGAACCTGGGTTGCGCCACCGGCCACCCGAGCTTCGTGATGAGCAACTCCTTCACCAACCAGGTGATGGCCCAGATCGAACTGTGGAACAACTCGGCCAACTACGAGGTTGGCGTGTACGTGCTGCCGAAGATCCTGGACGAGAAGGTGGCCCGCCTGCACCTGAGCAAGATCGGCGTGGAGCTGGAAGTGCTGACCCCGACCCAGGCCGCGTATATCGACGTGCCGGTTGAGGGACCGTACAAGCCGGAGCACTACCGCTACTAGGGCGGTACGCGCAGACGAACCAAAAAAAAGCCCCCGCTCCCCGGCGGGGGTTTTTTTGTTTTCATGGTCAAATCACGCACGAACCCATCCGGGCCCGCGGGTCCCGACACCCTGCTGGAGCAGGCGCTGGCCCACCACCGGGCGGGGCGGCCCGAGCAGGCGGCGGCGCTGTACGAACAGCTCCTGTCCATCCAGCCGGACCATCCGCTGGCGCTGGAATCGTATGGCGTGCTGGCGATTCAGCATCGGCAGGACGCACTTGCCGTGGCCCTGCATGCCCGCCTCACGGCCCTGCCCGGCGCCACCGCCACCCATTGGCACCGGCTTGGCATGGCCCTGTCCCGCACCGGGCGGCAGGCCGAGGCGTTGGAGGCGTGCCGGAAGGCGGTGGCGATCGATTCGTCCCATGCGGACGCGTGGGCGGCGCTGGGTTCCGGGTGCGAAGAACTGGGGCAACTGGCCGAGGCGGAATCGGCCCTGCGCCGTGCCCTGACCCTGGCCCCCGGAATGCCGTTTGCGGTGAACGCGCTGGGAATGGTCCTGCGCAAGGCGGGGCGAATGGAGGAAGCGGTGGCGGCGCTGGCTCCGGCCGCCGTTCCGGGAGCCCCGGCGGAGCTTTTCAACACCATGGGAAACGCCCTGGCGGACCTGGGCCGGTATCCGCAGGCGGTGGAGGCGTTTGCCGCCGCCGTGCGCCAGGCCCCGCAAATGGCCGCCGCCCACGCCAACATGGGGGGGGCATTGGCCGCAATGGGACGCTTTGGCGACGCGGTGACCGCCTATCAAAGCGCTCTTCGGTTGCAACCGGGCCTGGCGGATGCCTGGGTGGGACTGGGTCAGTCCCTGGAGCGGGGAGCGAGTTTGCCTGCCGCCGCCGAGGCCTTCGAGTCCGCGCTGGCCGCCGCGCCGAACCACCCGGAGGCGTTGCCCCGGCTGGTTCATGCCCAATTGAAGCTGTGCCGCTGGGGAAAACCGCTGGATGCCCATGTGGCCGCCCTGCGCACCCGCGCCGACGTTCCGTACGACCCGATGATTGCCGTGGCGGTGGAGCCGGACCCGCACCGCCAACTGGAAAATGCGCGGGCGTTCGTACAGGCTCGGTACGGGGAACTGGCCGCCCACCCGCTGCCGCCGATGGCGATGAGCGGGGGGGGGAAGACCCGCATCGGCTACCTCTCGCCGGATTTCGCCGATCACCCGGTCGCCCACCTGTTGGCACGGGTGCTGGAACTGCACAACCGGGAGCGCTTTGAATGCTTTGGCTACGCCCTCACCCCGGACGACGGTAGCCCCTTGCGCAAGCGGATGGAACGCAGCGTTGACCGGTTTGCCGATCTGACCGGTGAAGGGGCCCAGTCGGCGGCGCAGCGCATCCGGACTGACCGAATCGACATCCTGATCGATCTGGCCGGGCATACCCGGGACGCGCGGATGGAAATTCTGGCCCTGCGCCCGGCCCCGGTGCAGGTCACCTGGCTGGGGTTTGCCGGCACCACCGGAGCGGAGTTCGTGGATTATCTGATTGGCGACCGCATATCCACCCCCCCGGAATTGTCCTCCGCCTTTTCCGAAAATCTGGTGCGCCTTCCCCACTGCCTGATGCCCACGGACGATACCCGTGAGGTGGCGGCGATGCCGTCCCGGGGCGATTTTGGCCTGCCCGGTTCCGGTACCGTATTTGCCTGTTTCAACAAGGCCCACAAGGTGACGGCGGACGTGTTCGATCGCTGGATGGCCATTCTGGCCGGGGTGCCGGGAAGCGTGCTGTGGCTGGCGGGATACGAACGCGCCGCCCAGGATGCGGTGCGGGAATGGGCACGGCAGGCGGGCATTGATCCGGCGCGGGTGATTTTCGCGGGCCGGGTGGCGGACGGGGCGGACCATCTGGCGCGGCTGGGGTTGGCGGATCTGTTCCTGGACACGACCCCCTACAATGCGCACGCCACGGCGGTGGACGCCCTGTGGGCCGGGGTGCCGGTGCTCACCGTGCCCGGAGAGAGCATGGCGGCACGCATTGCCGCCAGTCTGTTGACCGCCGCCGGGCTGACCGACCTGATCGTGCCCGATGCCGGGGCGTATGTCGAGACGGCCATCCGGCTGGGGAACGACCGGGCGGCACTGGACGCGCTCAAGGAGCGGGCGCGCGCCTGTCGGACCTCCCCGGCGTTCGATCCTGCGGGTTTTGTAATGCACCTGGAGCGGGCATTTGACGCGATGGCCGAGCGTTCCCGAGGTGGGGAACCGCCCTCTCCCATGGAAGTGGAAATATAAAAAGCCCCCCGGCCCAAACAGGCTGGGGGGCTTTTTATTTACGCCTTGTGGAGCAGCGTTATAGTTTGCCGACAGGGATCGGCGCTGGTCCCAGGCCGTTTACCGTTACCGCGGCCTGACCACAGGTGCCGCTGGTGGTTCCGTTAAAATTCAGCACCACGGTATCGACGCCATTGGCGAAAGTCACGGTGCCCGCGGTGGGCTCGCCGGCCGCGCACACGGTGCTGTCGCGCTCCACGCCGGTCAGGATCACGTCCACAAAACCGTCCGCCGGGGTGGCGTAGCGCAGGGCGCCGGTCAGGGCGGGAACGGGGGTGTTGCTGGCGGTGATGTCCATGTTGGACACAATCACCGTGTTGGTAACGGAACCGGTGCCGGAGGCATAGGTGTCGAAGCGGATGTAGACGTCGGTCTGCACCCGGCCGTTGGACGGCGTGCCGCTGCCGTCAACGGTGATGGAAACGTCAAGGCCGCCGTCCACGCGCGGCCCGGTGGTGCCGGGAGTGGACGGGTCGGTGGTGAAGTTGGTCAGATCAAAAAAGTCCGCCGCCAGGGTCAACGAGGAGTTGGCTAGCGATCCGTTGGTGAGGTTACCGGTCAGGATGGTATTCGCGTTCACTACGGTGCTCAAGCCGTAGAGTGCGGTGACCAGGGTGCCGGATGTCCATGGGCCAGTGCCACCGCCGGAGGTATCGCACGGAGTGTTGCCGAAATCGGCCCACACCACCAGTGGATCTGGCATGGTGCCCACCAGCAGGGCGAACACGTTGTCGCCCACGGAAAGGGTGGGGCAACTTTGACCGGGAATGGTGATCTTGGCCAGACCGGGGTTTGCGTCCACGCCCGTACCGGCGGCGTTGATGTCGCCCAGCGCGCTGGAAAGGCTGGCCTGTCCGCTGGCCTGATCGAAGATCGACAGGGCACCGACAGTGGTGAAATCAAAGGTGCCGGGGCTGCTCACCATGGCACTCATATCCAGTGGTTTGTCCGAGTTTCCCACTACCGGCATCGGGCGGCTGGCGGGAACGTCGGCCGCGCAACCGGCCAGCAGGCCAGCGGAAAGCAGTCCCGCAGCCAGGATCGAACGAGAAAGTGAAGTCGGGCGCATGGCGATGCGTCTCCTGTTTGCGGCCGGAATTATCGTTACAAAACCGCGTCCGGACCAGTGGGCGCGGGTGGAACCCCCGATGCCCTTTTTCGGCGGTTGCGGTTGGAAACTTGAGCGGCCGCTCAGGAGGGCGGGGTGGAGGCGGATGTGGCAGGGGACGTGGCGCGCCTGCGCCACCAGACGAACAGGGTCAGCGCCAGGAAGGCGCCAACGCAGTCCGCCATCCAGTCGAAGGGATCAGTGTAGCGGCGTGGCACGAACAACTGGTGCAACTCGTCGCTGGCGCCGTAGGTGACGGCCACTAGAAAGGCAAGCAGCAGGACGCGGCGCAGGCGCCATTCGGACCATCCCCTGTGCAGCCCCCAGGCGGTCAAAAAGGCCAGCAGGCCAAAGGCCCCGGCATGCATGAACTTGTCGGCATGGGCGAACGGGTAGGCGCGCACCGGTGCCGAATGGCTCGAAAGCGCAAAGATCAGCACCGCATGCGCCAGGGCCGGGAGCAACCACACAACACGTTGCCGGAGTTTCAGTGGACTTCCCCGATCAGGGCGCTGACAGTTGCCTCGGTAATGCGCACCGGACGCACGGTACCGATCCATTCCGGGTCGCCCTCGAAATGCACCAGCACGTTTTCCTCCAGCCGGCCGCTCAGGCGGCTGGCGTTGCGCTTGCTCTCCCCCTCTACCAGCACCTCGCGGGTCTGCCCCACCAGCGAGGCGTGCCGTTCCAGGGTGATTTCCTTTTGCAGGGCCAGCAATTCGATCAGGCGGGCGCTTCGCACCTCGTCGTCCAGATGCCCGTCCAACGTCAGGGCGGTGGTGCCGGGACGGCGGGAGTACTTGAAGCCGTACAGGTTAAAATAGCCGATCTCACGCACGGCCCGCAGGGTGGCCTGGTGGTCCGCGTCGGTTTCACCGGGGAATCCGACGATCATGTCGGTGGTAATGGCGATGCCGGGCACCTTCGCGCGTACCCGGTCGATCTTCCTCCGGTATTCGGCCACCGTATAGCCGCGCCCCATACGCGCCAGCACCGCGTCCGATCCGGATTGCAGCGGCAGGTGCAGGTGGCGCACCACCTTGGGGCAGTCGGCCAGTGTATCGATCAGCCGGTCGGAAAAATCCTTGGGGTGGCTGGTGGTGTAGCGGATGCGCCGGATGCCGGGGATGGCGTGAATGCGGGTCAGCAGATCGGCGAAATCCGTGTCCAGCCCTTTGCCGTAGGAGGTGACGTTCTGCCCCAGCAGGGTGACTTCCACATACCCCTCGGCGGCCAGTTGTTCGACTTCGGCCACGATCCCTTCCGGCCTGCGGGAGACTTCCGGGCCACGGGTGGCCGGCACCACGCAGAAGGCGCAGTGGTTGTCACACCCTTCCATGATGGTCACGAAGGCGCGGTGGCCGTCGGCGCGCACGTGGGTGCCGGGTTCATCGGGGCGGGTGTGCACGTTCAGTTCGGCAAAGCGTTCCCCCGCTTCCAGGCGCGGCAGCATCTCCGGCAGCTTGCCGATGGCGCGGGAGCCAAACACCAGGTCCACGCTGCGGTCCCGCGACAGGATTTTTTCCCCCTCCTGCTGGGCCACGCAACCGGCCACCGCCACCTGCATCGGAGTGCCGCGCTCGGCTTCCAGAATGCGCAGACGGCCCAGGTCGGAATAGACCTTGTTTTCCGCTCCCTCGCGGATCGAGCAGGTATTCAGCACCACCAGATCGGCTTCGTCCGGGGTGGCCACCATGGAGTAGCCGTTGTCGATGAGGGTGCCGGAGATGCGCTCCGAGTCCGACTCGTTCATCTGGCACCCGTAGGTGCGTATATAAAAGGTGCGGTTGTCCACGAATCCGGTGTCCTGGTGCGGCGGGGTTGTTGCCGCGCGATAAAGCGGGCATTATATCAGGATTGAACGCCGCTGGTCCGGCGCCGAATTGCGGCACGGCAGGTGGCATGGAGTCCCTGTTGTCGATGCTGCCACTTTCCGCCCGTCCGTATATGGTTCGCGCCCTTTACGAGTGGTGTGTCCACGAGGGCCACACCCCCTATCTGCTGGTGGCCACCGAGGTGGCGGGCGTGCGCGTGCCGGAAGGTTACGGCAAGGACGGCAAGATCACCCTCAACGTGGGGCCGCGCGCGGTGCAGAACCTGGACCTGGGGCAGGACCGCGTCCGCTTTTCGGCACGTTTCGGCGGGCGCCATCAGGAGGTGGAGGTGCCGATCAAGGCGCTGGTGGCGATTTTCGCCGCCGAATCCCACGAGGGACTGGTGTTCGGCGAGCCGGATCTGAGCCCGGCCCAACCCCCGGAAAATCAGGCCGACGGCGCCACGGACACACCGGAAAATGCCCCGGAGGCCGTACCGGAGCGCGAGGCCGGGCGCGAGGCGGAGAGCGCGGCCAAGCCCGGTTCCGACGACGAGCCTCCCAAGGGCGGGCCGCGCCTGCGGCTGGTCAAATAGATTCCTTTTTTTCGTTTCCCGAGGTCGAACCCACCCATGCCGCTGTTGCCGCTTGTCCTGTCCCTGCTGACCCTGTTTGCCGTACCCGCCCTGGCCGCCGACGTCGAGGTCCGGGTGGCGGATAAGGCCCCCATGGCGCTGGCCCTGGAGCCGGTGGCCAGCGGCCTGTCCCGGCCGGTGTTCCTGACGCATTCGGGAGCCGGGGACGGCAGGCTGTTTGTGGTGGAGCAGGGGGGGCGCATCCGGGTGCTGGATGGCCGTGGCGGCAAGGCGGCGGTATTTGCCGATCTGCGCCCGATGATCAGCGGCACCGGCGAGGAACGCGGACTGCTGGGGCTGGCATTTCACCCCCAGTTCAAAAAGAACGGGCAACTGTTCGTCTATCTGACCGACCGGCGGGGAGACATCCTGCTGGCCCGGCTCAACGTCACCCCGAAGCAACCCGACCGGGTGGACCCTGCCAGCTTCAAGGTGCTGCTGCGCATCGACAATCCGGCCCCCAACCACAACGGCGGAATGATCGCCTTCGGGCCGGACGGCTATCTGTATATCGGGGTGGGGGACGGTGGTGGCGCGGGAGACCCGTTCGAGAATGCCCAGAACAGCTATTCGCTGATGGGCAAGATCCTGCGCATCGACGTCAACGGCGACTCGGAGCACCCGTACCGGATTCCCCCGGACAACCCGTTTTTGCGCCGCAACACCCACCGGCCGGAAATCTGGGCCCTGGGCCTGCGCAACCCGTGGCGGTTTTCCTTCGACCGGGCCAGCGGTGATCTGTTCATTGCCGATGTGGGGCAGGACCACTGGGAGGAAGTGAATTTCCTGCCGAAGGGTTCCGAGGCGGGCAAGGATTTCGGCTGGAACAAGATGGAGGGGCGGCACTGTTTTCCCCCCGACTCGGAATTCAGGGATACCAAGAGCGGCCGCAGGCAGATCAAGAAATGCGATTACGGCGAAATGCCCATCGTGGAATACAGCCATGAACTGGGCTGCTCGGTTACCGGCGGTTATGTTTACCGGGGCAGCCGCGTTTCGGGCATGGACGGGGTCTACCTGATGGGCGACTATTGCAGCGGCGCCATCTGGGGGGTCACCCCGCGCCGGGACGATCCGGCCCGATTTATCATGCGGCCGTATCTGGAAACCGACCTGCGCATCAGCAGTTTTGGCGAGGGACCCGACGGCGAGGTGTATGTGCTGGACCGCAAGGGGGGTGGGGTGTACCAAATTGTGGCAAGAGGGAACAGGTAGTGGATACGCGGACTCAGATTGAGAAACACCTGCTGGTGTCGCCGTCATCCGGCGACACCCTGGTGATTTCAGATGACGGGGAGTGGCTGCAAACCGAAGATGGGCGCGAAGTGTATCCGTTCTTGAACGGAAACGTTCCAGTACTGTTAAAAGATCAGGAATGGGCCAAGCAATATGTGCGGGACGCGACACAGATGCTTGCTGAATACGAGTCGGAAAAGCCGTCCGCTGCGGTTGCCAGTCCCCCAGCCGGTAATGGCAAGGCCTCCCTGGAGATGCCCGCATCCCGGGAGGCATTGGCTCGGGTTCTGAGTGAACTCCGGGAGGATATGCTGTGCCTTTCGGTGGGTGGGGGTCCCAGCAGGATTCACCCGATGGTAAGAAATGTAAACATCGGCGCATTTCCAAACGTTGAACTGGTTGCCGACGCACATGTCCTTCCATATAAGGACAACTGCGTGGATTTCATTTATTGTGCGTCGGTTCTGGAGCACCTCTACAGTCCTGAAGCCGCGGTCTCGGAGATGTTCCGGGTACTTCGCCCCGGCGGGAAGGCGTACCTGAATACACCGTTTACCTTCGTTTACCATGGGTATCCGCATCACTATCAAAACCTGACGCTTACCGGCCACCGGGCGCTCTTTGAGCGGGCCGGCTTTCGCGTGCTCGACTCCGGCGTCAGCTTTGGACCCGCATATGCGTTGACCCAGATGATTAATCAGTTTATCCGGCATTACACACGGGGCATTTCCAAATGGGTACTGCACCGGGTTTGGCGTCTATGGGTGCCGCTTATCCGGCGAATTGACCGGCGCGTCGAACAGCAGGAGAATGCTCACCTGCTCGCGGCAATGACCTATCTCGTCGTTGAGAAGCCGTAGCGGTCGGATCCCGCAGCCGGGCGGCGGCCTCATCTTCTGAATAATTTCTTGATCGTTCACTATTCAGGTGCTAGGGTAGACCCATGAGCACCGAGGAAGCGGACATTCGCGCCCGGATTCTGGAAGCCGCCGAGGCGCGCTTTCGGGTGTATGGATTCAACAAGACCACCATGGCGGAGGTCGCCTCCGACTGCCGGATGAGCGCGGCCAATCTGTATCGCTATTTTGACAGCAAGCAGGCCATTGGCGCGGCCATTGCCGAGCGCTGCATCGGCGAGCAGGCCAGCCGTCTGCGTCAATTGATCCGCGACAACGGCCCCACCGCCGGGGAAAAGATCGAGCGCTTCGTGATCGAGGTGCTGCACTACACCTATGAGCAGTTGGCCGGCCAGCCGAAAATGGCGGAACTGGTGGAGCACATCTGCGCCGAGCGCAAGGACCTGGTGCGCGAGGGAAAACTGCACCAGATGGTATCGCTGGTGGCCGAGATCATCGCCGAGGGCAACCGCAGCGGCGAGTTTGCCGTGGACGACGTGATCGGAGCCGCCCACGGGGTGGTGATGGCCACCGTGCCGTTCCATTCACCCTTCATCATCATGAGTGGCGTGTTTGAAAAGGCGGAACTGGAAGTCTCGGCGCGGCAGGTGGCTGGACTGCTGGTGCAGGGGCTGGCGGCGCGCTGATTTTTTTTGATCACAGGGTGAACAAAAACGAAACCGTTCACCATTAACGTTTAACGGCACGGCCGGAGGCAACATGTCTGCACAACGATTCGGGGAATGGGTGGTCCGCTGGCGCTGGCCGATCCTGCTGGTCACACCGTTGCTGGTGGTTGCCATGGCGTCGGGGGGGCGGTTTCTCACCTTCTCCACCGATTACCGCATCTTCTTTTCCAAGGACAATCCGCAGCTTCTGGCATTTGAAAAGCTGCAGGATACCTACGTCAAGAACGACAACCTGCTGATCGCACTGGAGCCGAAGGACGGCAACGTGTTCACCCCGGAAACCCTGGCTGCGATCGGGGAACTGACCGAGGCCGCCTGGCAGGTGCCGCACTCCATTCGGGTGGACTCCCTCACCAACTACCAGCACACCTTTGCCGAGGAAGACGACCTGATCGTCGAGGACCTGATCGGCGACCCGGATGCCATGACCCCGGAGGAACTGGCCGAACGGCGTGCGATTGCACTGGCGGAGCCGTTGCTGGTGAACCGGGTGATTTCGCCGAAGGGGGACGTGACCGCCGTCAACGTCACCATCCAGCTCCCCGGGAAGGACCCCACCAAGGAGGTGCCGGAGGTGGTGTCCTACGTGCGTCCGCTGGCAGACCAGTTCCGTGCGGATCACCCGGACATCAACGTCTACCTGTCCGGCATCGTGATGATGAACAACGCCTTTCCCGAGGCCAGCCAGGGGGACGGAAAAACCCTGATGCCGATCATGTTCGGGGTCATCATCGTGCTGATGCTGGTGCTGCTGCGCAGCGTGACCGGCACCGTTGGCACGGTGCTGATCATGGTCTTTTCCGCGGCGTCGGCAATGGGGCTGTTCGGATGGATGGGGGGCAGTCTGTCCGGTCCGGTCATGAGCGCGCCGGTGATTATCATCACCCTGGCGGTGGCCAACTCCATCCACATCCTGATTACCATGATTATCGAGATGCGCGCCGGAAAGACGCGCCACGCGGCCATCATCGAGAGCATGCGGGTCAACTTTCAGCCGGTGTTCCTGACCGCCGTCACCACCGCCATCGGCTTCCTGTCCATGAATGCCTCGGACGTGCCGCCGTTCCACCACCTGGGGAATATCGTGGCCGCGGGGGTGATGCTGGCGTTGATCTATTCGGTGTTCTTTCTGCCCGCCTTCGTGGCGGTGCTGCCGGTGAAGGTGCGTCCCCGTACGGAACGGCACGGCATCTTCATCGACCGCTTTGCCGATCTGGTGGTGAACCGGCGCGGTCCTCTGTTCTGGGCCATGCTGGCGCTGGTGGGGGCCATGGGGCTGGGCATGACCAACATCGAGTTCAACGACCAGTTCAGCAAGTATTTCGACGAGCGCTATACGTTCCGCACCGATACGGATTTCGTGAAGGAACGGCTGACCGGAATCGATATGATCGAGTTCTCGGTGGACGCCGGTCAGGAAGGGGGCATTGCCGAGCCGGAATAC
This sequence comes from Nitrospirota bacterium, assembly GCA_029881725.1. Lineage (GTDB taxonomy): Bacteria > Nitrospirota > JACRHL01 > JACRHL01 > JACRHL01 > JAOUMB01. The sequence continues at coordinate 15,278 of JAOUMB010000021.1, read as the reverse complement.
CTTCACTTCATCGACGCGTTCGCCGACTGGTTCCGTGCCCAGCCGGAAACAATCCACGTTAATGTGCTGTCCGACACCATGAAGCGGCTGAACCGTAGCATGCACGGGGACGATGCGGCGTTTTACACCATCCCCGACAGCCGCGAACTGGCGGCCCAGTACCTGCTGCTGTACGAGATGTCGCTCCCCTACGGGCTGGATCTGAACAACCAGGTCAATGTGACCAAAAGCGCCACGCGCTTTACCGCCACCCTGCACGATCTGACCACCAAGCAGGTGGTGGCGCTGGAGGATCGCACCAACGCCTGGCTGGCGACGCACCTGCCGGCGGGGATGGAGGCCGCCCCGGCCTCCACCACGCTCATGTTCGCGCACATCGCGTTCCGCAACATCAACAGCATGCTGGGGGGCACCACCATCGCGCTGATCCTGATCAGCGGCATCCTGATCGTGGCGGTGCGCAGCGTGAAGATCGGGCTGGTTTCACTGATTCCCAACCTGGTTCCCGCGATGATGGCCTTCGGCCTGTGGGGGCTTGCCGTGGGGAAGGTGGGGCTGGCCACCAGCGTGGTGGCGGCCATGAGCCTGGGCATTGTGGTGGACGATACGGTACACTTCCTGACCAAATACCTGCGCGCCCGCCGGGAACACGGCTATGACGCGCAGCAGGCGGTGCGCTACAGTTTCCACGTGGTGGGTACCGCGCTGGCGGTGACCTCGATCATCCTGATCGGCGGCTTTCTGGTGCTGTCCACCAGCGGTTTCCAACTCAACGTGCAGATGGGGCTGCTTACCGCCATCTGCCTGGCCTTCGCCCTGGTGGCGGATTTCCTGTTATTGCCCACGCTGCTGATGCGCATCGACAAGGGGGAGCATGGCCGTTCTGTCGTTCCCCCATCGAATTCCAAGTGAGGAGTATCCCCATGTCCCGTTCGCGAGTGACGTTCCTGACCGTGCTGGCGGCGCTGATTGCGTTGCCCCTGTTTACCGTGGCCCAGACCCCCGAGGAGCGCGGGTTGCAGATCGCCCGCGAGGCCAAGGCCCGCGACACCGGATGGGGTGATTCGAAGAGCACCCTGACCATGACCCTCACCAACCGTCACGGTGAAAGCTCCACCCGGCAGATCCGGAATGCCTCGCTGGAGGTGCCGGGAGATGGCGACAAAAGCCTGATCGTGTTCGACCAGCCGGCGGATGTGAAGGGCACGGCACTGCTGTCCTTTTCGCACCTGGCCGCTCCGGACGACCAGTGGCTGTATCTGCCCGCCCTCAAGCGGGTGAAGCGGATCAGTTCCAAGAACAAGAGCGGTTCGTTCATGGGCAGCGAATTCGCCTACGAGGACATCTCCGGCGACGAACCGGAAAAATACAACCACCGCTACCTGAGGGATGAGACCATCGACGGGGTGGATTGCTTCGTGGTGGAGCGGGATCCGGTGGATCCCGACTCCGGCTATTCCCGCCAGGAGGTGGCGTGGGACAAGGAACACTACCGGCCCATGCGTGTGGTCTATTACGACCGCAAGGGATCCCTGTTGAAGACCCTCACCTACGGTGGCTACAAGCAGCACAGTGGCCGTTTCTGGCGGGCCGGCCGCTTCCACATGGTGAACCACCAGACCGACAAGGAAACGGTTCTGGAGTGGACCGATTACGCCTTCGGCACCGGCTTGCAGGATTCCGATTTCACCCAGGCCGCGCTCAAGCGGGCGCGGTAGGGAATGCAGGACATGCGGGTCGTTGCGGGGTTGTGGTTCGTTGCGGGGCTGGTGGCCGCCACCCCGGCAATGGCGCTGGAGTTGACGGGTTCGTTCGGGGCCGAGGGGCGCTACTTTGTGGAACCGGCGGCCTATCCGGGGCAGGAGCGGCACGACGTGTCCGCCTTTGCGGAGGTGGAGATGCACCATCCGTTTGGCGACCATGGCATCACCCTCACCCCGTTTTACCGCGTTGACGCCGCCGACCCGGAGCGCACCCATTTCGACCTGCGCGAAGGGTTTGTGCAACTGGTGTCGGCCCGCGCGGAACTGGCTGTCGGCATCCGCCAGGTGTTCTGGGGGGTCACCGAGAGCCAGCATCTGGTCGACATCGTGGGACAAACCGACGCCGTGGAGAACGTGGACGGGGAGGACCGCCTCGGCCAGCCCATGGTGCAACTGACCGTTCCGACCCCGAACGGCACCCTGGATCTGTTCGCCCTTCCGTATTTCCGCGAGCGCACGTTCCCCGGTGCGGAGGGGAGGCTGCGCGGGCCGTTTCTGGTGTCCACGGATTTCACCCTGTACGACCACCCGGATGAGGAGCGCCATCTGGACGGCGCGGCCCGCTACGATTTTTATGCGGGGCCGCTGGAAGTGGCCCTGAGCTGGTTTTCCGGCACCAGCCGCGACCCGATCCTGGATCCGGCGGTCACCTGTGCCGCCCTCGGCTGCCCGGCCGGGGTGTTGATGCCCCGCTACGTTACCATCGATCAGGGAGGGCTGGAAACGCAGCTGATCCTGGGTGACTGGATCTGGAAGCTGGAGGCGATCCGCCGTTTCGGCTTCGGGTTCACCGACTATTCGGCGGCCACCTTTGGTTATGAATACACCTTCCCCGCCGTGTGGGGGACCTATATGGACCTGGGGGTGCTCACCGAGTACATGTGGGATTCGCGCGGTTCCGCCGCCACCCCGTTCGAAAGCGACGTGATGGCCGGGTTCCGGCTGGCGGTCAACGATCTGGGCAGCACCGAACTGCTGGCCGGGCTGATCGGGGATCCGGACGGGGAGTGGGGGCTGTTTGCAGAGGGCTCCCGCCGCTATGGCGAGCACCTGCGGGCGGAACTGGAGGTGCGTCTGTTCGGTGGCAGCGCCGCCAATACCCCGACCCCGTTGTATTACCTGCGACGGGACGACCACCTGCAGCTTTCGCTGGCCTGGTATTTCTGATGCCCCGGTGACACGCGTCCTGCGCGGCCATCATCCCGGGCAGGAACGGGCGCATGAATTCTGAAATTCCACCGCCGGGTGACCCCGGTGCTGGCCGCAACCCGGATGCGGGTTGCGGGGAGACGCGCGGGGAGTGAGGTGCGCGGGCCGGACCCGCATGGATCCGGCCCGCGCCTCGTTCTTCAGTCAGGCGTTAGTGGCCGTGCGGGCTTCCGCCGTGGCCTTCTTCCACCTTCAGCAGTTCCACCTTGAACACCAGGGTGGAGTTGGGCGGAATCATCGCCCCGGATCCGCGCGGGCCGTAGGCCAGTTCGGACGGGATGTACAATTCCCAGGTGGCGCCTTCGCGCATCAGCTGGAGGGCTTCCACCCAGCCCGGAATCACGCCGTTCACCGGGAAGGTGGTCGGCTCGCCGCGCCCGTAGGAGCTGTCGAACTCGGTGCCGTCGATCAGGGTGCCCTTGTAGTGCACGGTCACCCGGTCGGTGGCCGCGGGCTTCTTGCCCTTGCCCTTGGTGATCACCCGATACTGCAGGCCGCTGTCGGTGGTTTCGACGCCCTTCTTTTTCTTGTTTTCGGCCAGGAAGGCGGCACCGGCGGCACTGTTTTCCTCGGCGGCCTTGGCCATGAGGGCCATCTGCTCCTCCTGGAAGGCCATCATGGCTTCGCGCATCTGCTCCTCGGTGAGCTTCGGATCCCCGCCGGCGACGGCGTCCTGCACCCCCTGGGTAAAGGCGGCAACGTTCACTTCCAGCCCGTCGGCCTTCAGTCCCTGGCCCACCTGCAGACCGATGGTGTAGTTCACCTTGGCGCTGACGCTGTCCAGCTTGACCTCACCGGCCATGGCCACCGAGGTGGTGACCAGAACGGCCGCGGTGGCGGCCAGCAAAACCTTCTTCATGGTTTCCCCTTTTGTTGTGTGTACACGCATTGTTTGATTTGCGTAATAAGGAATGTAACCCGCTGATCGGGGGGGCCCGCTTGAACCACCCTCCGCGGGCCGGGCGAGGGATGGGTTCGGCTTCCAGGGGCCGGTGTGTGCCGGACAGGGTGGGCATGGGAGCCAGTCCCTCGCGCCACGGTCTTCCGGAACCACCATGTCTGGGCCAAAATGCCCGCCGTCCGGGTCATGGCGGCGGGCGAAGCGTTGCAACATAAGGGATATGCGGCAACTTTTCAAGTGGTTCATGCGGTGGCCACCTCGTGCCCGACCGGTTCCGGCCATTCGGCACCGGTCGGGATCGGGGAATGGTGCGGTATACTGGACCACCATGGGCCCGATCGCGCGCAGCCACCACCGTTCCCTTCGCTCCCGCCTGTGCCGGTGGGCCGTGTTGCTTACACCGGCGCTGCTGATGCTCGCCCCGGGGCCCGCCGTGGCCGGTTACCTGGGCCGCCCCGATGCGAGCACACCGCTGTATGCCTTTGAAAACGGCTTTGACATGGATCGGACCCAGCGCACGGTCTATGTCGCGTCCCCCAGCAACATTGACGTGGCACCCACGGTGACCTTCAACAGTACCCGCTATCTGGTGCGGGAAAGTTATGGCTGGGGGCGGGTTTTCGGCATTCCGGTGAACGTGGACGCCCTGTTGGGGTTTTCCCTGGCGAAAGTCAACTTCGGCACCGTCATCATGCAAACGGGCCCATCTTTCTGGGAGACCTATGCGCCGGGAACCACCGGCCCGGGGGAAAATTTTCGCGGCCTTTCCTTTGGTCAGTCGTATGGGGCCAGCTACGGAGCGGCCATCCGCGGAAAGCTGTTCAAATGGAAGGGCGGGCAGGTGGGGGTTGGCGCCCAGCTTCTCAAGTCCGCCAGCACCGATACCCGTCTGCCGGCCATGCGCCTGCGCTATAACGAGTGGGACGCGTTTCTGGGCGCCATGCACACCGGGCCGTTTATCGGCTTCTACTACGGAGTGAACGCCTCGGCGCTGGTTGGCGAATTGAAGACGCCCGATCCTGATTTTGCGATGGATCTGGAGCAAATGGATCTGTTCGGGGTGTATGCCGGAATGGACTTTCGTTTCTATCGCAACTTGTCCTTCGGCACCGAGTTGCGCATCATGAACCAGTTGTCCTACTCGGCCCGGATGACATACCACTACTAGGCCGATTGCCGGGGTCAATGATCGCACCATGTCACTGCCACGCAAGAACACCCGCTCCGACGCCGCCCCTTCCGGCACCCGGCGCATGCTGTTCTGGGGCGGGGTGGGGTTGTTTGCGATTTATCTCATGTTTTTTCTGGTGTTCGGCCGCATGGGGCTGATCGCCCACACCCGCATGGTGGACGAGGCGGAGCGCATCGAGGCGGAAATCAGCCGCACCCGGCACGAGATCGCCGGGCTGTCCGCCGAGGTGAATTCCCTCACCCGCAACCCGCATGCGGTGGAACGCATCGCCCGCGAACAACTGGGCATGGTGCGCAAGGGTGAAACCGTGTTCCTGTTCGAGCCGGGCGGCACCGAACCGCACCGTTAACCGGAGGATGTTTTGAGCGGTCCCCTGCATCTGGCCATTGTCTGGCACATGCACCAGCCCCACTACAAGGACCTGGTGACGGGCAAGTACGTCCTGCCGTGGACCCGTCTGCACGGCACCAAGGACTACTACGACATGGTGCACATCCTGGAGGATTACCCGAAAATCCGCCAGACGGTCAACGTGGTGCCGTCCATGATGCAGCAGGTTCAGGAGTATGCCGATGGCAAGGCGGAAGACCTGTATCTGGAACTGACCCTGAAGGATCCCCACGACCTGACCGTGGACGATCAGGTGCAGTTGCTCACCAATTTCTTCTACGCCGCCCACGACACCATGATCCGCCCCCATCCGCGCTATGCGGATCTGCTCACCAAGCGCGGCCCCGGTGACGACCCCCGGCACCTGGCGCGGGTGGCGCGCTACTTCACCGAGCAGGATTTTATGGACCTCCAGGTGTGGTTCAACCTGGCCTGGTGCGACCCCCTGTTTCACCGCACCGACCCGGTAATCCGCGCCTTGGTGGAAAAGGGGCGTGATTTCGACGCCGCCGACAAGGTGGCGCTGGTGGCCCGTCACCGGGCCATCATGGGCATGATCATCCCCGAATACCAGGCGGCGGACGCGCGCGGTCAGGTGGAGTTCACCACCACACCGTTTTACCATCCGATCCTGCCCCTGCTGTGCGATACCGAAGTGGCCCGCGAGTGCTTGCCGCACCACCCGTTGCCGAGCCGTTTTGCCCACCCGGAGGACGCCCGCGAGCAGATTCGCCGCGCGGTGGCCTACCACACGGAGTTGTTCGGGCATCCGCCGCGCGGCATGTGGCCCTCGGAGGGCAGCGTGTCGGAGGCCATGATCCCGCTGGTGGCCGAGGCGGGAATCGAGTGGATTGCCACCGACCAGGAAATTCTCGCCGAATCCCTGCGCATGGCGCCGTCCTCCGCCGGGGACCACTTCCGCCCCTATCTGCTGGAGCGCGGCGCTCACCGCCTGTCCATCCTGTTTCGCGACCGGCGCCTGAGCGACCGGGTCGGTTTTCATTTCGCGCGCATGGATCCGGAACAGGCGGTGGACGAATTCGTCGGCGCCCTGCACCGCATCGGGCACGGCCTGAAGGGCTCCGGCCGGGCGCCGCTGGTGCCGGTGATTCTGGACGGGGAAAACTGCTGGGAGTATTACCCTGGCGACGGACACGATTTTCTGAATGCCCTGTACACGCGCCTGAGCAACGATCCGGGCATTGTCTGCACCACGGTGTCGGACTATCTGGACGGCAACCCGGCGGGGGATCACCTGCCGCGCCTGTTTGCCGGGTCATGGATCAACCACGATTTCGAAATCTGGATCGGTCGCGACGAGGACAACCAGGCGTGGGAGCAACTCAAGGCCGCACGGGAAGTGCTGGCCGCATGCACCGAGGACGCCGCGACGGAGGTTCCTCCGGAAAAGCTGGCGTTGGCGTGGGAGGAACTGTACGTGTCCGAAGGCAGCGACTGGTGCTGGTGGTACGGCGGCCAGCACGCGGGCATGCTGGAAGCCTTCGACCGCCTGTTCCGCCGCCACCTGATGAACATCTATGAGTTGCTGGGGGAGACCATACCGGACGCCCTTCAGGTGCCGATCCTGCGTCAGGTCAAGGAGGCCGTCCCCACCCGGCGGGAGGCGGCGCTGATCTCCCCCAACATTGACGGCCGGGTGGAGAGCTATTTTGAATGGCTGTCCGCCGGGGTGCTGGAGTCGGGGGGAGGCGGGGGCGCCATGCATGCGGGGGGATCGGTGGTCACCGCCCTGCTTTACGGATTTGACGAGGAATTCCTCTACCTGCGCTGCGACTTTGACCCGGAAGTGACGCCGGAGCGGCTGCGGGAACTTCACTTTATCTGTGGCGTGCTGGCGCCGGAGGAGGCCCACGTGGTGGTGGATCCGTGCCCGGACGGGTGCCAGCCGCGGCTGCGCCGCCCCAACGACGAAGGGGAGTGGATCGAAACCCCGCTGGAGGGGCAGGGAGCCTGCCGCGATGTGCTGGAGTTTTCGGTTCCGTTTGCCCCCATGGGGTGGCGGGAGGGGGACGAGGTGCAACTGTTTTTGCGGGTGATGGAAGGGGACGCGGAACTGGAGCGGTGGCCGGGACAGGGGTATCTGGCGGTCACACTGCCGGACCGGGACTACGAGGCCCGCAACTGGGTGGTGTAGGCGGGGCAACCCACGGGCCGTGGCGGGAACCGGGAATACATCCGTCCCGGCACGCGGTTTACGGGGCAGGTGACCGGTGAGCGCGGAGTTTGAAACAGAAGCCCTGATCCATCTGGATGCCCTCTACCGCACCGCCCTGCGTCTGACCGGGCGGCGGGAGGAGGCCGAGGAGGTGGTGCAGGACACCTTTCTCAAGGCGTTCCGCTTTTGGGAAAATTACCAGCAGGGCACCAACTGCCGGGCCTGGTTGTACCGCATCCTGCACACCACCTTTGCCACCCGTTACCAGAAAGACAAGCGGCGCCCGCCCACGGTGGAGCTCGACGAGCAGAACGCCTGGCTGGGCCCGGAGGACGAGCGCCTGGGCATGGACGCCGACAGCTGGGGGGAATTGCTGTCCCGGGCGGTGGAGGACGATGTGCTGCACGCCCTGGAGGCACTTCCGGTGCCGTACCGCATGGTGGTGCTGCTCAGCGACCTGGAGGGGATGCCGTACAAGGAGATCGCCCAGGTCATGGAGGTGCCGGTGGGAACCGTGATGAGTCGCCTGCACCGAGGCCGCCGGGCCCTGCGGGAACAACTGGCCGGGGCCGCCCGCCGCTATGGGATCGGTCCGCAACGGGGGCGGGAGGGAGAGGCATGACCAGTTGTGACGATGCGGCGGTGATGATCAGCGCGCTGATCGACGGGGAACTGCCCCTGGAGGAGGTGGCGCGGGTCCGTGCCCATCTGGACATGTGCGGCGATTGCGCCAGCCGCGCGGATCTGGAGCGGCGCCTCAAGGAGTTCCTGCACGACAAACTGGCCGCGGTGGAAACGCCGCACGGGTTACGCGGACGCATTCTGTCCGCCATGGGAGAGGAAAGCGAATCGATGAGTGGTGAGAAAGAAACGCAGCGGCCCAACCCCACGCCTCAAAAGAGCATGTGGTGGCTGCCGTTGGCGGTGATTGTGACGGTGCTGGCCTCCATGGGTGGCATGCTGCTGGTGACCGAAACCGGCGAAATGGGACAGGACGGCCCCGATCCGCTCAAGGTGCGCCTGGTGTCCATTCACATGGCCGCCACCGGCGCCGGGGTGTTTCAGGTGCGCAGCCGCGACCGGGACGAACTTTCGGCCTGGTATTCGGAGCGGGCCGGAAGGCAGGTGGTGGTGCCTTCCCTGGCGGCGCTGGGGCTGGAGCCGGTGGGCGGGCGCATGCTGGACATGGACGAGCGCCCGGTGCCCATGGTGGTCTATCAGGACGCCATCGGTCAGGCGGAACCGGTGGTGCTGGTGATGGGCGGTCCCGGCTTTCCGCTGCACATGGAAAGCGGCGACCCGCTGCCCGAAGGGGGGCGCAGGTCTGATTTTCAGGGGGCGCAACTGCTCTATCTGGAGCGGGGCGGCGCGCCGTGGATGGCCATTTCCAAAGCCTCTCCCGAGCGCATGTCCGAGGTGATGGGCGCCCTGCTGTCGGCCGACTCCACCCCCTAGCCGGAGCTGCCTCCCGGTACGAAACCCTTACCAACATCAGCCGGTTCACGGTATGATAAAAGACCGTTCCGAGGGCGGCGGTGGGCCCAGGGGGTCCACTCTGGAAGTTGGAACGGCCGCACGCGGCGGTTTCCGTAACCCGATCCGGGGCGTTGCACATTGGCCCGCATTCTCGCCATTAATCCGATCAATCCCCAGGAACGCCTGCTCAAGCAGGTGGTCGAGGTGTTGCGGGATGGCGGTGTGATCGCCTACCCCACCGACGCGACCTACGGCATCGGTTGCGACATCAACAACGGCAAGGCCATCGAGCGCATCTACCGGCTGAAGAACAAGGACCGCAAATCCACCCTGTCCTTCGTGTGCGCCGATCTGTCTCACCTGGCGGATTATGCGGTGGTGTCCAACACCGGGTTCCGCATGATGAAGCGCCTGCTGCCGGGGCCGTATACCTTTGTGCTGAAAGCCACCAAGCTGCCCCCCAAGGTGCTGCAAACGCGCCAGAAGACGGTGGGCATCCGGGTGCCGGATCATCCGATTCCGCTGGCGTTGGTGCAGATGCTGGGACACCCCATCGTCAATACCACCGCCAACCTGTCCGGGCAGGAACCGTTTTTCCACCCGGAGGACATCAATGAAGCCCTGGGCCACGGCATCGATCTGATTATCGATGCGGGGCCGCTGCCGGGCGGGTTATCCACCGTTATTGCAATTGAAAATGAAGATCACGTGATCCTGCGTGAGGGAATGGGAATGGAGGTGCTCACATGATCCAGTCGATCAACCGTTTTTTTAGTCTGTCCGTGCTCGCGGGGGCCGCGGCCCTGCTGCTGGCGACCACCCCGGCACATGCCGCACCGAAGGCCGTCAGCGCGGTGGTGGTGATGGACGCCGTGACCGGTCAGGTGGTCGAGTCGATGGAGCCGGACAAGAAGATCGGCCCGGCCAGTCTGAACAAGATGATGACCCTCTACCTGCTGTATTCGTCGGTGCGCGACGGTCTGGCGGCCTGGGACGACACGGTGCGGGTCAGCCGCAATGCCTGGAACCCGGAAGGCTCCAAGATGTTCCTGCGCGAGGGTGAGCAGGTCACGCTGCGGGAACTGGCGGTGGGCATTGCGGTGGCGTCCGGAAACGACGCCTGCATTGCCGTGGCCGAACACCTGGCGGGCACCGAGCCCGAGTTCGTCAAATGGATGAACGAGACCGGGCAGAAGCTGGGCATGACCGCCACCACCTTCGGCACCGCCACCGGGTTGCCCGCGCGCAACCAGTGGACCACCGCCCACGACATGGCGGTGCTGGGGCGGGCGCTGATTACCGATTTTCCCGACTCCATCGCCGTGGTTTCCACCCGCGAGATGAAGCACGACGGCATTGCCCAGAACAACCGCAACCTGCTGTTGTGGCGCGACATGGGCGTGGATGGCATCAAGACCGGCCACACGGAAGGATCCGGCTATCATCTGGTTTCCACCGCCAAAAAGGGTGACCAGCGGTTTGTGGTGGTGGTGATGGGTGCCCGCACCGAGCAGGCGCGGGCCAACCTGTCCCAGCGGTACCTGCTGTCGGCGTTCCAGCGCTATGCCACCGTGTCGCCGGTGACCCCGGGCGAGCCCATGGGCGAGGCGCGGGTGTGGAAGGGCATGGGCGAACAGGTGACGGTGGTGGCCAAGGACAAGACCTGGCTCACCGTGCGCCGGGACGACGTGGACAAGCTGACCGTGGAAACCGAGATGCGCGAGTTGGAGGCCCCGGTGGCCGCCGGGCAGCCGGTGGGCATGGCGCGGGTCAAGCTGGGCGATCAGGTGCTGGGGGAAGTGGAGCTGGTGGCCGCGGAAGACATGGCGCAAGGCGGCGTGGTCAGCCGTTTGCTCGATTCGGTGATCCTTGGCTCCCACGACTTTCTCGACAAGTTGTTTTGACTGGCCGGTCGCACCGAACGCTGTTAACGCCAATCCACTCACCGTAACCGGGAGCCGTTCATGCCGGTACACCGCTTCGAGTCCGGGCGGGTGGCCATCCTCGCCGCCCGCCGCACCCCCATCGGCAGTTTTATGGGGGCGCTGGCCGGGGTAACCGCCCCGCATCTGGGAAGCATCGCCATCCGGGCCGCGCTGGCGGATTCCGGGGTGGCCCCGGAGCAGGTATCCGAAGTACTCATGGGGCACGTGCTGGCCGCCGGGTGCGGACAGGCCCCGGCCCGTCAGGCCGCGCGGGGGGCGGGCCTGCCCGACGGGGTGGGCGCCACCGGCATTCACAAGGTGTGCGGCTCCGGCCTCAAGGCGGCCATGACCGCCGCGCTGGCGGTGGCCGCTGAACCTTCCCAGGTGGTCGTCGCGGGGGGCATGGAGTCCATGTCCAACACCCCCTTTCTGCTGCCCGACATGCGCGGCGGCCGCAAGCTGGGCCACGGGCAGGCGGTGGACGCCCTGCTGTCCGATGGCCTCACCGACGCCTACGGCGGCATGCACATGGGGGTGTGCGCCGAGCGCACCGCCGATCGCTACAACGTTTCCCGACAGCAGATGGACGACTTCACCCGCGAAAGCTACCGGCGGGCGCTGGCGGCGCGGGACTCCGCCTTTTCCGCCGAACTGGTGGCGGTGGATGAAGGCCGTTTCGCGCTGGACCACGACGAGGAGCCGGACCGCTACCGCCCGGACAAGGTGGACACCCTGAAAGGGGCGTTCGAACCGGATGGCGCCGTGACCGCCGCCAACAGCTCGTCGTTGAACGACGGGGCGGCGGCGTTGGTCATTGCCGGTGGCGACGTCTCCCCGGTGGAGCCGCTGGCCTGGGTTCGCGCCCAGGCCGGGACGGCGGCGGAACCGGAATGGTTCACCACCGCCCCGGTGGCGGCCATTGGCGAGGCGCTCAAGGCGGCGTCGCTCACGGTGGCCGACATCGGCCTGTGGGAGATCAACGAGGCGTTTGCGGTGGTGCCGATGGTGGCGGCGCACGAACTGGGAATCCCCGCCGAGCGCCTGAACGTGAACGGCGGCGCGGTGGCCCTGGGGCACCCCATCGGCGCCAGCGGAGCGCGCATTCTCACCACCCTGATCCATGCCATGCGCGCGCGGCGCGAACGGTGGGGGGTGGCCGCCATCTGCATCGGCGGTGGCGAGGGGCTGGCGGTGGTGGTGGAGAATCCGGCCGCCTGAGCCCGCCGGGGAAAGGGTGCAACCCCAACCGGTATGGTATATTGAGCACTTCCGGCGGTTTGCCGGTGACCCTGGTGGCAATCAGATATTCCGGACGCGCCGATGATCCTGCTCGAATTCTCCATGACCCCCCTCGACAAGGGCGAGAGTGTCAGCCAGTATGTGGCGCGCTCGCTGGATATCATCGACAGCAGCGGCCTGCCCTACCGACTGACCCCCATGGGCACCTGCATCGAGGGGGAGTGGGACGAGGTGATGGATGTGGTGCGCCGGTGTTTCGAGCGCATGAGCGAGGACTGTGTGCGCATAACCACCTCCATCAAAATGGACTATCGCAAGGGCAAAAGCGGGCGGCTGGAAGGCAAGATCGCCTCCGTGGAGGAGCGGCTGGGCCGCAAACTGTCCACCTGATTTTAGTTGACCGGGGTTGTGGCTCCGGGTGTGTTCAACCGTTTGCATAAGGAAACGAATTTCATGGAAATCAAGAAGCTGGCCGAGGTGCAGGATTACGCTGCGGAGAAGATGAAGAAGATCAGCCTGTTCTCCACCGAGCGCGTGCAGTGCGACCAGTACTGTCTGGAGCCGGGGCAGGCCCAGAAGCCGCACGCCCACGCGGGCGAGGACAAGCTCTACTACATCGTCGAAGGCTCCGGCAAGGTGGCCGTGGGGAGTGAAGAGAAGGCCATCGGCGCGGGCGAGATCGTCATCGCCCCGGCCGGCGTGGATCACGGCATCACCAACGGCGCCGGCGGCCGTATGCGGGTGCTGGTGTTCATGGCCCCCAACGCCCATTTTGAGGGCGGCGGCCACGGACACGAAAAGAAGGGGCATGATCACGGGCACGGTCACGGGCACGGGCATGGTCACGACCACGGGCACAAGCATGGTCACGGTGGCGGCTGCGGCTGCTAGGGGAAGGGAATACTCATGGCGGAGCTGAACTGGACCCCGGAGGCCGAGGCGCAGATTGCCAAGGCCCCGTTTTTCGTGCGTGGCATGGCCCGGCGCGCGGTGGAGAAGGCCGCGCACCAGCAGGGCGTGTTGACCATTGATCTGGCGTTCGTCAACCAGGTTCGCCAGAAGGTGAGCCCGAACGCGCCGGGTGGACCCGGCGCCAGCCACTAACGGCATCACCGGGAGAGGGGGATGACCGAAAACGGCACACAAACCGACGGTACCGATACGGGCGGCGGCGGTCTGAACGAGACCGTCGCCTGTCCCGGCTGTGGCGCGGTGTATGAGCGGCGCTACCTGACCGAGTGCTGCCGTTACGAGGCCGGGGAGGGGTACCGCTGCCCGGCCTGCGACCATCTGCTGGAGAGGGAGGACTAAGTGCCGCAAACCGCGCTTTCGTTGCAGGATCTGGCCGAAAAAATGGTGGAGCGGGCCGTGGCCCTGGGCGCCACCGGGGCCGACGCCCTGGCGGTGGAATCCGACGCCTTTTCGGTGCAGGTGCGTCTGGGGGAGGTGGAAACCACCACCGGGGCCCGTGACAAGGGCATCAGCCTGCGCGTGTTCCACGGCACCCGTTCCGCCGCATGTTCGAGTTCCGACTTTTCGCCCGAGGCCATCGAGCGGCTGGTGGTGGATACCTGCGAACTGGCCCGCCTTACCGAGGAGGACCCGGACGCGGGCCTGCCGCCGGACCCGGCCACGCCGCCGGGGGTGGCCCTGGACCTGTACGATGACGGCATCACCCTGTCCATCGACGAGCGCGTGGATCTGGCGCGCCGGGCGGAGGCCGTGGCCATGGCGGCCGATCCGCGCATTTCCAACTCCGAGGGCGCCAGCTTCGACAGCAGCAGTTCGGAACGCGCCTACGTGCGTTCCACCGGTTTTTCCGGCAGCTACCGCACCACCAGCTATGGGCTGAGCACGGTGCCGGTGGCGTCCCACGACGGCGGCATGCAGCGTGACTGGTGGTTTACCGGCGCGCGCCATTTTGCCGACCTGCTCTCCCCGGAGGAGGTGGGTGCCGAGGCGGCGCGCCGTGTGCTGCGCCGGCTGGGGGCCAAAAAGGGCCGTACCTGCAAGGTGCCCGTGGTGTTCGACCCCCTTGCCGCCGCCAGCCTGATCGGCCACCTGGCCGGGGCAGTGTCCGGCGATTCCGTGTACAAGGGGGCCTCGTTCCTGGGCGAAAAACTGGGCCGGAAAATCGCCGCCAGCGGCGTGACCATCATCGACGACGGACTGCGCCCGCGCGGACTCGGCTCCAAGCCGTTCGACGGCGAGGGCATGCCGGTGGGGCGGCATACGGTGGTGGAGGCGGGGGTGCTGAACACCTTCCTGCTCGATACCTACACCGCCAAAAAGCTGGGCAAGTCGTCCACCGGCCACGCCAGCCGGGGCCTGGGCGGTTCCCCCAGCCCGTCGGCCACCAATTTTTACCTTCAGGCGGGCTCGGCCACGCCGGAGGAGATCATCGGCTCGGTGCAGAACGGGCTGTATGTGACGGAACTGATCGGTTTCGGGGTCAATGGAGTGACCGGAGACTATTCCCGCGGCGCCAGCGGGATCTGGATCGAAAACGGCGAACTCACCTGGCCGGTGGAGGAGGTGACCATCTCCTCCAACCTGCTGGATATGTTCGCGGGCATCGAGATGATTGGCAACGACCTGGATTTTTCACGCCGGGTGGTTTCCCCCACGGTCAAGATCGACCGCATGACCGTGGGAGGCGACTGACCGGCCGGACACGGACGTCGGGCACTATGCTTCAGGTTGAAGGCCTTACCAAACGGTTTGGCAACATCGCCGCCCTGGACGGGGTGACCTTCTCCGTCAACGAGGGCGAAATCGTCGGCCTGCTGGGCCAGAACGGCGCGGGCAAGACCACCACGCTGCGTATCCTGGCGGGCGCGCTGTACCCCAGTTCGGGCACCGTGCGCGTGGGCGGCAGCGACATTCTGGCCGACCACCTTTCGGCCAAGCGCAAGGTCGGATACCTTCCCGAAAAACTGCCCCTGGACGATGGCATGCGCGTGCGCCCCTACCTGGACTATGTGGCCCGTCTGCGCGGACTGTCCCG
>JAOUMB010000062.1 GCA_029881725.1 Nitrospirota bacterium | reverse complement strand
ACCCCGGCGGCGGGAGGCACCAGGCCCATGCGGTAGGTGAGCCGGTTCTCGTGCAGCCGCTTCCAGTCCGGGGCGTCGGAATGTTCCTCGTAGGGCAGGCCCAGGATCGTGTTTTGAAAGGAGATGGCGCGGGCCTCGTCTTTCTTGGCCGCCTCCTTCTCCTTGGCCACGTCGCCCCAGGAGAACCAGCCCACCGGGGAGTACATCGCATCGATGTGGAAACCAGCCGGCTTGTTCGCGTCCAGCGGCCTGGGGCCCCAGTAGCCGTCGCCGTGATCCAACACCTCCACCCAGTCCGGCCAGGCCTCCATGCGCCGGAACCACTGGCCCGCCGCCAGCATCCGGGTCTTGTGTCCCTCGGACAGCAGCTCCCCGCAGTGACCGCAGGCGTACAGGGCGGCGTGGGGCGTCTCCTCTTCATAGACCAACTGGGTGTGAACCAGCCGCTGGTACGTGTCGCACTTGGGGCACGGCACGTAGAAGTAGGCCCGGTCGCTGGTCTCGAAATCGTCATCGATCCGGCTGGCATACTTCAGCTTGGGGGTCGATACCTCGAACACCTTCCGGAACGGGAAGGTCTGGGCCCTTCGTTCCCCCAGCTCAATGGCGTGGCCCTCGCCGTTCACGCTGTCCGGATAGGCGTCCACCTCGTCGAAGAACAGGGACGCCGCCGGCATGGAGCGCAGGCCGATGGCGCTGTTGGCGCCGGTGACGATCAGGATGCCGCCGGGGAACTCCTTGGCCAGCATCGTGTTGCCCGAGTCCCGCGAACGGGCGTCGGTGATCTTGCCGTGCAGCCGGGGGGTGTCGCGGATCATCGGGGCCAGGCGCTGCTTCGACCACCGCTTGGCCAGCTCCACCGTGGGCTGGACGATGAGCATGGGCCCGCCCACCATGTCCACCACGAAGGCCACCCAGTTGTTGCCCGCCTCCGTCCCGCCCACCTGGGCGGACTTGCGGAAGATCACCTTGCGCACCGGGCACGAGGGCGACAGGCACTCCAGAATCTCCCGCAGGTACGGGGTCCGATCGGTGATCCAGCGGCCCGGTTCGGCGGACGCCACCTGGGACAGCACCCGGTGCTCGTCTGACCACTCCCACACCGTCTGGTCCGGCGGCGGCTTCAGGGCCTCGCGGAACGGGATGACATACGTCTCCCTGGGATCCGCGAAGGTCGCCGTCATCGTCACCGCCTGTTTGAAAAAGGGTCGGCTACGCGTAGAAACCCCTTTTCTACGCGTAGCAAGAGGGTTTATTCGAAGGCCAGCCCCTCCAGCACTTCCCGAAACTCAGTCAGCAGCCGGTTACGGATGGCGTGGCCGTCGTCCATGGTGGCGAGCTCCGGGCTCACCTTGTCCGGGATCTTCATCAGCCGGTCCCGCACCTGGCGGCCGGCGGAGAAGGCCTCCTTCTTCACCGCCGCCGCGTCCACCAGTTGCCCGGTCTGTCGGGCGATCTCGATCTCCAGCTTGTCGGCGGTGAGCTTGGTGAGGCGGGCCTTCTCGGAGTAAACGTCCGCCGTGGACGCCTCGCCCAGGGAGCGGTCCCGCAGGTATTTGATGTAGGCCTGCACCACCGCCACCAGGTCGTAGCGGCCGCTCTCCGCCCTGGGGATCACCCCCTCCCGCGCCAGCTGCTGCACCCGACGCTCGGTCAGCCCCAGCAGCTTGGCGATGGTCTTGACGGGGTAGCTGGTCGCACTCACCGCAGCGCCTCAAAGGCCCGGCGCAGGCAGAAGCTACGGACCAGGGACACGGCGGTGAAGATCGCGCCGATGGCCAGGTTCTCCGACAGGCCGGCCTCAAGCCCGAACAGGGGGAAGACCACGCCCTGGGTGGCCACCGCCACGCCGTAGCCGACGGCCACGTTGGCGACCGCTTCGGCCAGGGATTTCCAGCGGGACTGAGCCATCCGATATCAATCTCAACATATTGAAATAAATGGAGTTTATAGCTTGATCCACCTCGGAAACGATGGCTTCATGAACGTGCGGACAATCACCAGCGAAGGAGCCCGACCATGGAAACCAACGAAATCACCGAAGGCCTGTTCCACCAACTGACCGGCTACGGCCGGGGCCGCCCGGAAAACCTGGAGCGCCTGATCGCCTATCCTCACTGGCGGGAGCGGGCCGAGGCCGAACTGGAACGGCGTGCCACCGAACTCATCGAGTCCCTGGACACCGAAACCCTGGCCGCCGTCGCCGACGGCTCGGTGGACATCCACGCCGTCGCCCGCCGGGCGCTGGCCGAAACCAAGCAGTAGGAGAAACGCCGATGAAACTCACCGACACCCAGACCGCCGTGCTCGAGGCCGCCGCACAGAGCGGAGGCCCCATTACCGAATTTCCCGCCAATATCCGGGGCGGCGCCCGCGCCAAGGTCCTGGAGGGACTGGTGGCCCGAGGCCTCGCCATCGCGGAGGGCGACGGGCATACCCTCACCGACGCCGGCTACGCGGCGATCGGTCGGGAACGGACAACTGCCAAGCCCCGCCGCGCTCGCGGCAACACCAAGAACGCCGCGATCCTGGATCTGCTCTGCCGTCCGGAGGGGGCGACCTTGGCGCAACTGGTGGAGGCCACCAACTGGCAACCCCACAGCGTGCGTGGCGCACTCTCCACCCTCGGCAAGAAGGTCGACATCTCCTCCGAGAAGGCCGACGGCGTCCGCACCTACCGGGCGGCGGCCACCGCCTGATCCGGCTGACGCTCGGCGGTGACGGCTTCGTAGGTTCTGCCGTCGCCGTCGAGCGTCGCCTCCCTCCCCGTGGCTTCCTGCCACCGCTTGATGGCCACGTCCACGAACACCGGCGAAATTTCCATGGCCCGTACCTTCCGGCCCAGACGCTCCCCGGCGATCAACTGGGAGCCCGAGCCGGAGAATGGTTCGTAGCAGATTTCACCCGGATCCGTGTGCTGGCGCATGGGGATGGCGAAAATCTCAAGAGGCTTCTGGGTGGGGTGCTCGTTGCCGATGGGCCGGGGCGCCCCCTCCCAGTCCAGGCTCCAGACGCTGGTGACGGTGTGGGTGTTGTCGCCCTTGTGGGGCGGCTTGTGGCCCTGGCTCCAGCCCATCAGGCACGGCTCGTGCTTCCACGGATAGCAGCTGTAGGTCATGGTCGCGATGGGCTTCACCCACACGATCTGCTGGTGGTTCAAGACGCCGAGGTCGGTCCAGATCTTCTCGATCAGCGCCGCCCGCTTGTGGGCGTGCCAGCAGTACCAGGCCGCGTCCTCCCGGCAGATGCCCCGGGCGGCCTCGAACACGCCTCGGAAGAAACCCTCGGCATCCTTGATGTCGATCTCCCGGTAGACGTCGCTCCAGTCCTTGCCCTCCCGGGGCCGGCCGGCGCCGGTGTAATCGATCACGTAGGGCGGATCAGTGGAGAACAGCGCTGCCTTTTCCCCGGCCATCAGCCGGTTCACATCCTCCGGGTTGGTGCTGTCACCGCACAGCAGGCGATGGTCGCCCAGGATCCACAGGTCACCCGGCTTCGAGACCGCCACCTCGGGCGGCTCCGGCACGCTGTCGTCACCAACAGCGCTTTCCTCCTGGGCATCGACCGCCTCGGCGAGTAGCCGCGAGAGTTCCTCATCGTCGAACCCGGTCAGCCCGAGGTCGAAGTCCTCCACCTTGAGGTCCGCCAGTTCGATGCGTAGCAGCTCCTCGTCCCATCCGGCGTTTTCGGCCAGCTTGTTGTCCGCCAGGATGTAGGCCCGCTTCTGCTGGGGCGTCAGGTCGGCAAGCTCGATCACCGGTACTTGTTCGAGGCCCAGTTTTCGGGCGGCCAGTAACCGGCCGTGGCCAGCGATGATGCCGTTGCCGCCATCCACCAGGATCGGGTTGGTCCAGCCGAACTCGGTGATCGACGCGGCGATCTGGGCCACCTGCCCATCGGTGTGGGTACGGGCATTCCGGGCGTAGGGAATCAGCGATTCCACCTGTCGCATTTCGACCTGTAACAACGAAGTGGGTTTCGGTGCCATTTCGTTTTTTTGTTTCTCTTTCGAACGCACCAATATGTCTCCTCGACCTGTATCCATGCGGGTTTCCCGCGCTCAGGCTGGTTTCAAAAAACGAAACGAAATCGGTTTTTAGGGACTGACGCTAGCGATATTCTGCGCCGCTACGCCTCCGTGGCTTTCAAAGCCCCGGAAGTACCTTTATTTATCAGACGGTTACGATACCCTTGAGAGGGCGAACCGCAAGGCCCGATCGAACTCGATGGGCCAGCGCCGGCTGGCGGTCGCCACCATGACCCGATTGATTTCCTCCTGCACGAACGTGCGAGGGATGCTCGGGCCGTGGATGGTCTTGAGCGGTCGGGGCTGGGCACTCGTGCGAGCGAAGACCAACGGCTTCCCGCTGTTGCGTCCGCGCCCCACGAACGACCCCTTGTAGACCTTGCGCTCACCCCAAGCCTTGGCGGACACGCCGGCCTTACGCCGGAACGCGTTGGGTACGCGCTTGCCCTTGGTTACGAACTCGATCAGGTTGATGCCCTTGGGCCGAGCCGCCACCACGGCCACCAGGTGGGTGCGGCGGGCCTTCACGGCAATCACCACCGCCTCGCGCACACGCTTCTGCTTCAGGCTAGTGGCCTTCGAGATGCCTCGCACACTCTCCTTGCGCACCGTGATGGCCACCCGGTTGATGGCCATGGACGCCGCCTTGGGCACCGCCTTCTTCTGCACTCGGGTCAGCCACCGCTCCGTCTTGCGGATATCGGCGGTGATGTTCAGGCCGATCATGCCGCCACATAGCCCCGCTCCTGCAGGGCCACATCCAGCTTATCCATGGCTGAATCCATGATCTTGTGCAGGCGTCGAATGACCCCCTGACGGCAGTCCCGCACGGCCCGCTTTGACTTGCTTAAGGTCGCCGCCCACTCGGCGTTGTCGCGGTGTGCTGTGCCGGCGAAGCGCCGTACCGTGTCCTGGATGAATGTGGGGCCGTAGCTGTAGTAGCCGGTCATCACCGCCGCTACCCGCTCAATGGCCACCTCCTTGGTTTCCAACTGTAGGGGTGTGTTGGGCATCGTGAAGTAGGCCGTCACCAGCAGTTGTTCCAGAGGCGTCAGGGCGCTGTTCTGTGCCGCCGCATTGATGATCCACGCCGCCTGGGCGTGCTTCTCGATGGGCGACAGGTCGGGGAAGCGAGGGGTGTGCCGTACGTCCGGCTCACGCTCCTCCTTGCGGGCGGTCACCGGTCGCTCGTACTCCCCCTGTCCGGCCACGCCATTGGCCCAGCGTAGGGCCGAGTGGGCGGAGTGGAACGGAGCGGCTTCTGCTGTACTCATTGGTCTTCCCGCTTCTGTCCAAACACCGCCCACTCGATCCGCAACAGGCGACGATCGAAGCGCCACATGATGGCCAGGAGGGCAATGGTGGCAATGTCACCACCGGCGCTCAGGGCCTTCAAAAAGCTCGCTTCGATCACGTCGCTTACCCGATCTTCGTGGTCGCCCGCACCCGGCCAATCACGGCGACCAGAGCGCCGGCCACGGTTGCCATCTGTACCACCACGTCAACGATCATCCCCTGGGACACCTCGTTCAGGTTCAGCCCGAACAATCCGCCGATACCGGCAATCGCCGCCACCAGGCCGCCCCATACCGCACGGCTCTGCCACCACGCCTTCGTACCTGCCATGGCTCGTTTCTCCCTACCCCTTGAAAACCATTTGCGGACCAGCTCTGTGCCGATCATCTTTGCCGCCCACTGAATGCCGAGGATCAAACTCACGCCACCAGCTCTGTTGGTACGGACACAGCCCGGCGAACCAGCCCCTTAAGCAGACCGTCATAGCCACGCTTGATGTGGTGTTCCACCACCTGCGCCAGGAAGGCGTTCAGCAACAAGCCGGGATCAGCGGCATTGTTCACCGCGTCTCGCGTGACCGGGCCGACAATGCCGTCGACGGTCAGACAGCCACCGGTGCCATTCACGGCCCGCTGCAGGTAACGCCCGGCGTCCTCCGGTCCGATGTTCACGACGGTGGAAAAGTAGTGCGCCCGCAACAGCGCATTTTCAATGCGGTCGCAGTAGTAGGGCAGCCAGTAGTCGCGCCAGTAGATCGCCTTTGCTTCATCCTCGGTCAGTGCCCGAATATCCAGGTCCGGGTACTGCCGTTTGGAGATGCCAAACTTGGTCTCGCCGCCCGGATCGATGGGGCTGTCGGAATATCCGCCTTCCAGTCGGAGGACGAAGGCGACGGCCGTCTCGTATGCACCACGGTCAACCATGGCACAAATGGTGACAGGGGTACGGGGGGGTGAAAAGGGGCACTTGCGTCCGTTGCGGGTTTGCTTGTGTCCGTTGCGTCCGTTGCGAGTTTCAGCACCCCGATTCGGCCAAAATCAGGCGGATCAGTTCCTCGTGGGGAACCACCCTATACCTCCCTTCCCGCACCGTGACGATGTGGTGGGGGTGGTCCTCCGGCAGGTTTGCCCGCTGCCGGATCCACTCGCGGGAGTAGCCCAATACCTTGGCCACGGTGCCGGTCTTGTAGCGGCCACGGGCGGGTTGCCCGAACCGGGTCAGCAGTCGTTCCAGGTAGGCCTCCGTGTCCTGTGTTGCGGCCGTCATTCGTATTCCTCCACGGTCTGGGTCTCCACCGCCCACAGCAGCAGAGCAATGGCGTCCGCCTCGTTGTCGTCAGTCGGTTCGTAACCACGCCCCTGCACCGCCGCGATCACGGCCGCCTTGCCGGCATTGCCCTTGCCGGTCACATGCTTCTTGATCGTGCCCACCGGCACCCCCTGATAGGCCACGCCGCGCAGCTCGCACCAAGCGGTGAGTTGGCCCATGAACCCACCGTAGACGTGGGCCGCATCCACCCCCACATGGCGGCGGACCTCCTCGAAGTAGATGACGGTCGGACGGCCGGACAGCAGTTCCATTTCCGCGAGCCAGCGCTTGAATCGTAGGAAACGCATCCCGCCCCCCTCGAAGCGTCCGGGTCGGAACGACATGGTGCCGCTGGTGACGGTGCCATCTGCGGAACGGACCGCCCAACCGGTCGTGGTGCCTAGGTCGAGTGCGAGGATGGTGCTCATTGCTCACCTCCTTCTCCGGAGACATCTTGATCTCGATATGGGTAGGGGTTCCCAACCCTACCCATATCTTTAGATATGGGGGGGAACGTGGGAACGCAGCTTTTCCCCTGTAAAAGCAAACACTTAGCGTTCCCAAAATTTGCTTGGGAACGATTTTTTTTGGGAACGGTTAACGTGTTGATTCTTAAAGAAAAAAGCGTTCCCACGCGATTTTGGTTACCAGGGGGGAACGTGGGAAGGGGGAACGCTTGTGACATTTTTGTAGTATGTTTTCTGTGCATAATCGGTCCTGTTTTCAGGTGTCGTCATCGTTGGAAATCGGGGCGGCGCCGTGCTCGAAGTCACCCTCTCCGAGAGCGAAGGGACCATCCGGCACATCCAGCCATTTGTTGGTATGGGAACCACTCGCCTTGCCCTTCACGATTCGGGGCGGACTGGTCGTCAGGAGTTCCCGACCCATGCCTTCCAGCCGCTTCTTCCCCATCTCGTGGAAGACCACCGGCAATCGCTCCCGCTGGCCGTAAAGCCCGCCCTGCCCGGTGTGGGTGAAGGGGTGCCCCAGGCGTGCGGCCCGGGCAATAGCGTCCATCAACGTGTTGAGCAACTCCCAGTCGGTGGACCCGGCGGCTCTGAGCTGGGCGGTACGATCTTCCAGCAGGCCGGCGTCATTGCGGACGTAGGTCCGCACCAGACGGTCCGCCGGCCCGTTGGCCTTCACCACGGCCCCCTGGAACACGGCGTTCCGCTGCCACTTCTGTCCCAGGTTCTCAAATACCTTTGTTTGGGTATCCTCGTCCGGCGGCCACAGGGCGTAGGCCACCCGTACCCCGTCCACCAGGGCGCTGGTGCCACGGATGGCGTCCCGTGCCGCCTCTGGCGTACTGATCGGCCGGGCATTCGGCGGCTTCCTCATGTGGTGAGGCACCAGCACCGTCGCCCCGGTTTCCGTGGCCAGGCTGGCGAGGAGCCCCGTGGCGAAGCTGCCGGCTGCCGGGTCCGATGACACATCCGCGTGGATGAACGAGGACAGCGGATCGAACACCACCAATTTCAGATCGTCGATGGCGGTCAGTTGGTCCCGAAGTTTTTCAAACTGGGGCGTGGCCTGGGGACCATCGTTGCCATGGGCAACGATGGGGAACGGTCCTCCGGCGTTGGGCAGGGGCACGATCCAGAGCCGGTCCGCACACTGCTTGCGCCAGCCGTATCGGTCGAGCCGCTCCAGCCGGCGATGGATCTCGCCGGCATCGTCCTCCGCACTCAGGATCACGGCGGTTCCCTCGGACACGACCATGCCCCCGAACGCGGTATCCGGGTTGGTCAGCCGGTTTCGGTAGCCCTTCCGCGTGACCTTCAGGGCCAGGTCCAAGGTGAACATACCCTTGCCCGTATCGCCCATGGCGGCGAGGATTCCCACCACCCCCAGGGGGAACACCCCCTCCACCAGGAATTGTTGTTCAGGGGCAGGGCCGTTGTAGCGGCCCGCCGACCACTGGCTAAAATCCTCCCAGGCCGGAGGGTGAGCCTTGACCACCTTCCGATCGCCGGAGTCGATAAATGCCTGGCAGTCGAACCCCTCCATCACCGCGTCGGCGGCGTCCCACTTGTCAGGCTTGTCCCCCGGCGGCAGCAGGATGGCCACGGAGTTTGCCCCTGCGCCTGCGGCTGCTTGAGCGATGGCCTCGGCGTAGGTCCAGCCAACCTGATCCCGGTCGGGCCAGACCAACACTTGCTTGCCCCTCAGGGGCGACCAGTCCGTCTTGGTGGTCTTGGCCATGGCGCCTGCCCCGTGCATCGCGGTGGTCGCACAGATGCCAGCCCCAATGAGTGCGTCCGCGCATTTCTCGCCCTCCACCAGCACCACGGTGTCCGCCTGGGCGATGCCCGGCTGGTTGTAGAGGGGCCAGGGGGTCGGGTCGCCGAACTTCTGGCGGGTGGCGTCCCAGGGCCGGAAGGTCTTCTTGCCGCCGGGCGGGTCGTGGCGGTAGACACAGCAAATAAGGCTGCCGTCCGCCGTGGTGTAGTCCCACTTGCCGGTGGCCGGACCCAGGTCATCCATGGGCGGCTGTTTTGGCGCCTTACCCGAATCCGCCGCCGTTGTCCTGTCAGCTGACAACGGATTCTGCCACCTGACAGCCCCCAGCCACTCGGCGGCACCTTCGATCACCTTGTGAAAGTCGGAACGGGCGGACAGGCCGTTAGCCCCGGCCCACAGGGCGATGGCATCACCCCCTTCACCGGTGGCGAAGTCGGTCCACAGGCCGCGCTTCTCGCCGGAGAGTTCCACCGACAGGCTGTTGCCCTTGCTTCCCTGCAGGTCTCCCACCTGGAACGTGCCGTTCCGGGTCGTGCCGTTGGGGAACAGGTACGCCAGCATCGACTCCAGGCGGTCCGAGAGTCCCTGGCGCACGGTGTCCGTATCGATGGTTTGGGCCCCCACCCGGTCGGGGGCATCGTTGAAGTCACGCCAATCGCCCATCAGCCCGCCTTCCAACACCGGTCCTGCCAGGAACACCAGGTACATTCGAAGTGGGTCGGTGTGGCCGTCACCCGTGGCAGCAGTTCACCCGCCGCCGTGGCGGTGATCACCCGCACGCCCCGGTCGGACATGGACTGCGCCAAGCCACCCTCGAACGGAATCAACTCGAAGTAGATCTCCTGGCTGTCCTTGTTGATTGCGGTGAAGATCGCCGGGTTCTGGCAGATGCCCGGCACGCTACCTTCCATATAGGCCTGGTACACGGCGACCTGGGCGGCATAGACCGGCTTGGCTTTGGCGATACCCTTCTTGACCGTCTCCCGCCACGACTTGGCGTTCATGGTTTTGCACTCCCACAGGGCGGGGTAGCTCAGCCCCAGGTCGGCGGGGCCACCGGAAAAGACGCCGTCCACGTGACCCCGGATGCGGCCACCGGCGACGGAGAATCCGAACTGGCCGCCGTTGGTTTTTTGGGTGTGCAGATTAAAGCCGGCCAGGCGCAGCCAGCGGATGGCCAGGTCCTCCAGGGAATGCCCCACTTCGAACACCCGCAGGATGCGGCCGGAGAAACCCCTGTCCGGATCCTCAGGCGTGTGGGTGTGCTCGTACTGAAGGGCCCGCTCGCAGGAGACACCCAGGCGGGATCCACCCAGATAGTCGCGTGGTTGTTGTTCCGCCTGCTCTGCCTGGAGGGCAACATCGATCAGCTCGGTGACCCGCTCGTGAAACTTGGGACGGGAGTTGAAGTCCAACATCAGAACGGCACCCCCGCCTGCATCTCGTGGCCGGCCACCATCCGATCCTGGTAGGCGGTCACCACCACCTCGATCAGTCCCAGCACCTGGTCCTTGCTGTAATCCGCCAGGGGCGTTTGCAGCCCCAGGGCCGCCACGTAGTCACCCAGTGGGCCCAGGCAGGTGGCCATGGCAGCGATTTCCATTTCCGTGGGATCGATCATCGTTCCTCTTTTCTTCATCAGATTCGAATAGGCCCCCTGGCAGCGCAGGGAGCAGAACTTCCGGTAGCTGTCCCGGCGCCGGGGGTCCGAGCGGGATAGGTTCGGGTTGAACCACCCGAAGCCCAGCGCCTGGCGGGAGCAGACGGCGCATTTCATGCGGCGACCGCCTCTCGCTCACCTGCCTCAGACACAACACGCCGGATAGCGTGCTTGTTGAATTCAAAGGTCATCAGGCACGACGCCAGGTAGCGACTCATACCGAAGTCCCCCCGCAGATGCGCGGGGATGTACTGGAGCTGCTTTACGGTGGGAGGCTGGTCGAGCCAGTGGCTGGTCTTGTAGGCGGCCTCCGCCGTCTCGTGATCGTTGAGCCAGTCGTCCGCGGCGGCCAGGCAGACGATGCGGTCGCCGACCGCCAGAAGCCGTGGCCGGATCTGCCTGCCACCGCCTACGGCATACCAACGCCCCTCCTGGAAGAACACACCGCCCCAGCCCGAGAACCCCGCGGCCATCAGCGCATCGTCGGCGCCGAACAGGTCCACCCAGCGGAAGTTGGAGCGGCCCAGGAGGTCGATTTCGGTCATTACGAAGTCAGCCAGGTTGCCGTCCTTCACCTCTATTTCAAACTCGAAACCACACATCGGGCACTCGGACACCCGTGCCGGCAGGTCGGCAAGACACTCGGGGCATAGCTTGGTGGGGGCATCACCTTCCCGCTTGGGCCGGGGGTCGAGACTGGCCTCCTGCTCTAGGGAGCCGTGCATCAGGGTGGCCGTGCCGAAGTCGAGGACGATGCAGTCATCCTTGACCACCCCCGGATGCTCGTGGGGATCCACGGTGCGCAGCCCGCGGCCGATCATCTGAATGAGCGTGCTTTTGTAACTGCTGGGCCGAAGCAGAATCACACAGGAGGTGGGGGTGTAGTCGTACCCCTCGGTGAGCACCGCCACGTTCACCACCACCCGGGCTGCACCGGATTCATACGCAGCAAGGCGCGCCTTGCGTTCGTCCGACGCCAACTCGCCGTGGATCAGCACCGTATCTATACCATTGGCCTCGAACGTGTTACAGACCGTCTCCGCGTGGGCCACGGTGGAACAGAACACGATGGTCTGTCGGCCCTCGGCCTTATCAAGCCAGTGTTCAACCACCGCCTCGTTGATCGGAGTGCGGTTCATGACCGCCTCCACCTCGCGCATGTCGAAGTCGGAGGCGGTGCGGCGCACGCGCCCGAGGGCGTCCTGGGCGCCCACATCGATTACGAAGGTGCGCGGCCGCACCAGGTGACCGGTGCGGACCAGCTCCCCCAGGGTGATCTGGTCCGCCACGTTGTCGAACACCTCCCGGAGACCCTTGCCATCGCCCCGTTGGGGGGTGGCAGTGACGCCGTAGACCTTTGCGTCCGGGTTCCGGTCTTTCACCCGATCGATCACCCGGCGGTAGCTGTCTGCGGCCACGTGGTGCGCCTCGTCCACCACCAGCAGATCGAACGGGGGCATCTGCTTGAGGTTTGCCTCCCGCGATAGGGTCTGCACCATGGCGAAGGTGGCCCGCCCCGCCCACGACTTGGTGGTGGCGTTGAACACCGAGGTGGGAATATTCGGGTTCACGCGCCCGAACTTTTCCTGGTTCTGGGCGGTCAACTCGTCCCGGTGCGCCAGGATGCAGGCCTTGACGCCGGGGTCCGACAAAAGGGAACCCACCACCGCGGACAGCATAATGGTCTTCCCCGATCCGGTCGGGGC
>JAOUMB010000105.1 GCA_029881725.1 Nitrospirota bacterium | reverse complement strand
GTGAAAAACGCAACTGGCGCAACTGGCACAAGTGAAAGCGCAACTGGCGCAAGTGCCCCTTTTCACCCCCCCGTACCCCTGCCATCATGTGTGCCATGGTTGACCGTGGAGCGTTCGAGGAGGCCGTCGCCTTCGTTCTCCGGTTGGAAGGCGGATACTCCGACAGCCCCATCGATCCCGGCGGTGAGACCAAGTTCGGCATCAGCAAGCGCCGCTATCCCCACCTGAACATTCGAGAGCTTACCCAAGAGCAGGCCGAGGGGATCTACCGGCGCGACTTCTGGGATCGGAACCGTTGCAGTGAGATCGCCTACGCGCCGCTAGCCTGCCACTACCTCTCGGCCTGCGTGAACGTCGGCCCCACGGTGGCGGCCAAGGCCCTGCAGCGGGCGGCCAACAGCAACGGCGCCTGCGTGACCGTGGACGGCATCGCGGGCAGCCGCACCATCGCCGCCGTGAACGCTGTGGCCGACGCCGGCTTACTGCTCAACGCCTTCTTCGCCCATCTGCTGGAGCACTACTTGGGCCTGGGCTATGACGCCTACCTCAAGGGCTGGGCAAGGCGGGTGGTGGCGTTCCCGAAGGAGTTGGTGGCGTGAACCCGCTGGTGCTCATGGGAATGCGGTGGGCGGCCAAGGCAATCGGGACCGGACTGGTCCACAAATGGTTTTCGAGTAAGCGAGAGAGAGTCATGAACGGAACCAAGGCATGGTGGCAGAGCAAGGGAGTGCTGGGGCCGATCGTCTCGACCCTGGCCTTCGGCCTGAAGCTGGCTTTCGGCGTGGACGTCACCGACGCGGAGCAGGCCGCGCTGGTGGATGGGCTGCTGAACCTGGCCGTGTTTGGCGGCGCCCTGATGGGCGTGTGGGGCCGGATCACCGCCAGCAAGCGGATCGGCTGACGTGGTCGAAGCCAGTCTTCTGAAGGCGCTGAGCGCCGGCGGCGATCTCGCCACCATTGCCCTGCTGGTGATCATGTGGCGTTTCGACCGGCGCCTGCTGCGCATTGAGTGGGCCGTGTTCGGCCAGCGGCAGGAGGTCGATTGAGCGTGGAGCCCGCCCCTTTTTACTCGGCCCACTCGGCACTGCGCTGGGCTTACGGCATCGCCGGTCTGGGCGTGTACGAGCGCCCCGTCACCTCCCACAAGGAGGAGCACCAGCGCGACCCCCGCCGCACGCCGCGCTTTCCGGGCCTGTCCCCCATGGAAAAGCACGCCCAGGCCGCGTGGATCATCCGCGCCGCCGAGCGGTGCGCGTCGCTGACGCCCACGGAACGAGATCTGGTGTCGGCACGTTTCCTGGTGCCCAACTCCCCCGAAGCGGAGTCGGCGAAGCAGGCGGCCATCCGGCAGGTGGGACTGCAGGTGGCCGGGTATTACAGTTACGGTCGCGAGTTTGTGGAGGACACGGTGAGGCGCTTCGCGGGCGAGGCCCACCAGACAAACGCCGAATGGGCCGCCGCCCTGGGCAAGTCGAAACGTGCGGTGCGGGACAGCCGGCAGACAATCATGAACCGTCTGCGCAACACCATGACCTCGGCCCTGGAAAAGCTGGAAGGGGCCATGGAGGAGCGCGGCTACGTGGCGGCATGATCGGCCTGAACATCACCGCCGACGTCCGCAACACGGAACGGTGGCTGACCGCCGTGCAGAAGAAAGCCGTGCCCAAGGCCGCCTCCATGGCCATGAACCGTGTGGCCATCACGGTGCGCAAGGAGAGCGTGCGGGGAATCTCCAAGGCCACGGCCCTGAAGCAGAAGCGGGTGCGCGAGGCGGTGGTGATCGCCGTGAAGGCCCGCCGCTCGCACCTGGTGGCGGTGGTGGCGGCCCGGCCCAAACGCATCAACCTGATCGAGTTCGTGACCAAGGGCAAGCAGGTGCCCGGCGCGTTCCGGCGGCAGACGGGTGTGAGCGCCAAGGCGTGGGCTGGCCGCAAGGTCTACAAGGGCACGTTCATCGGGCGCGGAAAGAGCAGTGGCAAGCCGCTGGTCTTCGCCCGCACCAGCGCCCAACCTCGCCCGCTCAAGGCCATCCACGGCCCGAGCATCCCGCGCACGTTCGTGCAGGAGGAGATTAACCGGGTGATGGTGGAGACGGCCAGCCGGCGATGGCCCATCGAGTTCGACCGGGCGTTGAAGTTCGCGCTGAGTCGTGTCAGATAGCCAACGAATACGCATAACTAGCTGAAATATTTAAGGTACTTCTGGCCTAGAAAGCCTGCGGGGTCGCTGCAGCGCAAAATTCCGCTAGAGACAGCACCGAAATTTCAGATTTCCTTCCGCCTTTGAAAATCGGCGGCGGCGCGGAAGTGCGCGTGGTTGAAGGGTGAAGTGGCATTTTCATGGCTGACAAACGAGGGCGAAAAACGGAAATGGGACGGAAATCGACTTCCGAAATGCAGGTGGCCCTGCGGCCCCTGGACTCCCTGATCCCCTACGCCCGGAACGCCCGCACCCATACCGACGCCCAGGTGGCCCAGATCGCCGCCTCCATCGCCGAGTTCGGCTGGACCAACCCGATCCTGGTGGACGGGGACAATGGAGTCATCGCCGGGCATGGGCGACTTTTGGCGGCCCGCAAGCTGGGCCTCGAAACGGTCCCGGTGATCGAACTGGCCCACCTGACCGATGCCCAGAAGCGGGCTTACATCCTCGCCGACAACAAGCTGGCCGAGAACGCCGGCTGGGACGATGAACTCCTGGCCATCGAACTGGCCGAACTCAAGGACGCCGATTTCGACCTGGGGCTGGTGGGGTTCGATGAGGATGAACTTGCCCAGCTTCTGGGCGAGGCCGTTGACGACTTCGAGGAAAGCCAGGTTGGTGATGACACTGCACCGGAGCCGCCGGAGCAACCTGTGTCGCGGCCGGGCGACCTCTGGATCCTGGGCAACCACCGTCTACTGTGTGGCAGCAGCACCGACCCGGGCGACGTGGCCCAGCTCATGGACGGCCAGAAGGCCGCCCTGTTCGCCACCGATCCGCCCTATCTGATCGACTACACCGGCGCGGACCGGCCCAACGACAGTGGCAAGGACTGGACGGACAAATACCGTGAGATCGACATCGAGGACGGAGAGCAATTCTTCCGTGACCTGTTCGAGACCGCTATCGGCCACCTGGAGGACAACGCCGCCTGGTACTGCTGGCACGCCCACAAGCGGGCGGCCCTGATCGAGAAGGTCTGGGTCGGCCTGGGAGTTCTGAACCACCAGCAGATCGTGTGGGTGAAGCCCACGGCCC
>JAOUMB010000104.1 GCA_029881725.1 Nitrospirota bacterium | reverse complement strand
CTTTGTGAACAGTCGTTGTTTTCCTGATCCCATGAACATCTCCTCTTATTTCCCTTGTCAGGTCATAAAAGGCTGTCCACTTTTTTTAGGCAAGTCCAGGTTTCGATCTGCGCCTTCTGCTCGTCATTCAGGTCGGTGTATTGATCCAGTTGGGTGGTGAGGCGCTGGACCTTCTTGAACAGGTTCACAAACTGGCAGCGTGCGGCGTCTCCCTTGAGATTGGCCACGTCTTCGGGCTGGGCTGAAAGGCCCTGTGACTGCATGAACGTTTCCAGTCGCTGCTGGGCGTCCTGAAGCTCGTCGATGACCTTGGGCGCGGCGTCCACAAGCCAGATCTCGCGCGGGTTATCGATCCTCTCGCCCGAGAACAGGGCAATGGCGTCTTCCACCGGCGTTTGCTGGCGGCGGAAGTCGAGGATGTTGCCATAGGGTTTGCTGTCGTTGAGCACCCGGTTGGTGCGCGAAAACGCCTGGATCAAGCCGTGGTGTTTGAGGTTCTTGTCCACGTACAAGGTGTTGAGGTACTTGGAATCGAAGCCGGTGAGCAGCATGTCCACCACGAGGGTGAGGTCAATCTTCTGCGCGTGGGGCAGGTCGGCATTGGGGTATTGCTGGTCCTTGATGCGCTTTTGCACGTCCTGGTAGTACAGGTCGAAATCGGCCACACGGTGGTTGGTACCGTAAAGGGTGTTGTAGTCGGCGATGATGCGGGTCAGTGCCGCCTTCTTGCCCTCTGGGTCCTGCTGGTTGTCGAGCTTTTCCTGCGGCAGGTCTTCCTGGATCTGCGCTACATCCTTGTTGCCTTCGGCGGGCGGCGAGAAGACACAGGCGATGTTCAGCGGTTTGAATTCCGGGTCTTCGGCCCGCTTGTCGGCCTGAATCCGTTGGAACGAATCGAAGTAGGCGATGGCGTCGTTGATGCTGGCGGTGGCCAGCAGCGCGTTGAACTTGCGGCCGTTGGTGGCGGCGTCGTGCTTGGCGAGGATGGTTTCGATCACTTTTTCCTTGGCCAGGGCCTCACCGGGTTTGGGTGGGTTTTTCCCCTCGGGCTTGTAGTAATCGACGTGAAAACGCAGGACGTTGCGGTCTTCGATGGCATGGGTGATGGTGTACTGGTGCAAACACCGCTGGAACAGATCGTCCGTGGTGCGGTAGCTGGCCTGCTGGCCCTCGACCTGCTGATAGCTGGCGTTGGCCTCGAAGATGGGCGTGCCTGTAAAACCGAAAAGCTGGGCATTCGGAAAGAATGCCTTGATGGCCTTGTGGTTTTCGCCAAACTGGGAGCGGTGGCATTCGTCGAAGATGAAGACCATGCGCTGGTTGCGCAGCGGCTCAAGGCGCTCCACATAGTTGCGCTTGTTCGTGCCATCGAGTGCCAAGCCCAGCTTTTGGATGGTTGTGACGACGACCTTGTCGGCGTAGTCATCTGAAAGCAGCCGGCGAACCAGGGTCTCGGTGTTTGTGTTTTCCTCGACGCAGCCTTCCTGGAAGCGGTTGAATTCCTCGCGGGTTTGGCGGTCGAGGTCTTTGCGGTCCACCACGAACAGGCATTTGTCGATGTCGGGGTTGTCCTTGAGGAGCGTCGACGCCTTGAAGGAGGTGAGTGTCTTGCCGCTGCCGGTGGTGTGCCAAATGTAGCCGTTTCCGCAGCGCTGGTGGATGCAGTCCACGATGGCACGCACGGCATAGATCTGGTAGGGCCGCATCATCATGAGCTTCTGCTCGCTGGCCACCAGCACCATGTAGCGGCTGACCATCTCGCCCAAGATGCACTTGGCGAGAAACTTCTCGGCAAATGCATCAAGATGGGTGATCTTCCTGTTGTCCTCTCCTGCGAACTGGTAAACGGGCAAAAAGCGTTCGTCGGCGTTGAAGCTGAAATGCCGCGCGTTGTTGTTGGCGAAATACCAGGTATCGGTGCGGTTACTGACGATGAAGAGCTGAACGAAACTCAGAAGGGTGTTGCCGTAACCGTTGCCGGGATCGTTCTTGTAATCAACGATCTGCTGCATGGCACGGCGCGGGCTGACGGAGAGGGTTTTTAGCTCGACCTGCGCCACCGGCACGCCGTTGATGAGCAGCAACACGTCGTAGCGGTGGTGGCTGCTGTGGGTATTAATTCGCAGCTGGTTGACCACCTCAAAGTCGTTCTTGCACCAATCCTTAATGTTGACGAGCGTGTAGTTGAGCGGGGTACCGTCGTCGCGCTCGAAGGCGTTGATGCTGCGCAGCATCTTTGCGGCGTTGAAGACGTCAGGCGTGGTGATGCCGTCCAGGAGGCGAGCAAATTCGCCGTCGGTGAGCCTAACCCGGTTGAGTGCCTCGAATTTTGCACGGAAGTTGGCCTCAAGAGCAGCTCGGTCACGGATATCGGGGCGGTGAGTGTATTTAAGCTCGCCCAGCTTGGCGATTAGGTCTTGCTCGATGTCGTGTTCTGATGTCGTCATAAACCAAGCCCAAAGATGCCAAACGGATCGCCTCAGCAACCACTAGGACGAAAAAGTTTCATTCTGCTCATATCGGTGTCCCAAATGGTCGCCCGCTTCTTCAGCCCCCATCTGGTAGTGCGGCGCCTTGGTGACTCGGCACCTGGGAACCGCTAAGGTACCGAAAATCGGCTGAAAAAGCGACAAAGGGAGCTGTGGTTCCGGTCTAAAAAGACTACCTCCCAACCACCCGCACAACCATCGACCGCCTCAGTACCCGCGCGGTGTTGGTGGTGATGGTGTTGGCGACCT
This sequence comes from Nitrospirota bacterium, assembly GCA_029881725.1. Taxonomy (GTDB): domain Bacteria; phylum Nitrospirota; class JACRHL01; order JACRHL01; family JACRHL01; genus JAOUMB01. The sequence goes on along the minus strand of JAOUMB010000104.1, from coordinate 514 downwards.
CATAGCTCCAGCCGGCGGTGCCGCCGCTGAGCCAGATCTCGGCCATGGTGGGGGCGCCGGGTGGCGAGACGGTGCTGATCCCGGCCGTCAGCCCGGACTCCACTGTCCAGACCGACGACTGGATCGTCTCCCCTAGGGCCGTAAGCAGTGGCCCCCAATCAAGTCTATACTGGGTGTTGTCCGCCGGGTCCTTGGCCGCAGGGATCTCCGTGGGGCCGTTGAGTTTCGCTGTGATCGTTCGCATCATCCCACCGTTACTGTCATGGGTTCATCCTCCACCTGTACCGTGTCTGTCTCTGGCCCAAATACCACGTCCCCTGGCCCCTCCCGGATGACCACCGCGACCGTAGGCTCCGGCCGACCGGCGAATACCACGCCCTGGCCGGACGACCGGAGGGCCAGGGTCACCGTCCCGGTCCCAGCAACCGTGGGCGGAGCGACCACCGATCCGCTTGCGGCCAGACCGGCCCGTACCGCGGCTACACCAGTCCCGCCTGCTCCGGGGCGCGCGACC
>JAOUMB010000020.1 GCA_029881725.1 Nitrospirota bacterium | reverse complement strand
GTTGTTGGGGAACGACTGGCGATAGGTGTTGTAGAGCATCACCTCGTCGTTGTAGGCCTGACGGGCGAAGGCCACCTTGTTCTCGGTGGAACTGATCTCCTCCGACAACTGCATCATGTTCTCGTTGGCCTTCAGGTCCGGGTACTGCTCCATGACGAAGTTGAGCCCGCCCATGGCACCGGCCAGCGCCCCTTCGGCCTCACCCAGCTTGCGCATGGCGCCGGCGCCGCCCGGTTCACGGGTGGCGGCCTGCAACACGCGGGAGGCCATGTTGCGCGCCTCGATCACCTTGGTCAGGGTGTCCTGCTCGTGCTGCATGTAGCGCTTGGCCACTTCCACCATGTTGGGAATCAGGTCGTAGCGCCGCTTGAGCTGCACCTCGATCTGCGAAAAAGCGTTCTTGAAGCGGTTTTTCAGCGCCACCAGGCGGTTGAAGATGGTGACCAGGCTGATCACCAGCACCCCGAGCACCACCAGGATGCCGATACTGACTGCGTCCATGAACCCCCCTCCTTTCGGGTTCCACGGCGGGTGAGGCGGGCGGGCGTCCCTGCCCGTTGCCTTCCCGGCCGGTATTTCAAAGGAGTATAGCCGAATCGGTCTCTGGCGCCAGTGACCGATTGCAGCGGCCAGCGGACGGCTACCGGGGCTGTCGCTTCCGGTAGCCGGAGCGCAGCACCGCCTTGTGCCCTTCGGCCACCGCCAGCAGGGTGAGCGCGATCAGCAGCAGGACGCCCCAGAAGGCCGGTTGCACCGGTTGCACCCCCAGTATCTCGCGCACGCCGGGAGTGAACATGGCGCCCACGTGAATCGCCTGGGCCCCCAGGGTGCCGAACACCAGCAGCGGATTTTTAAGGAGGCTCTGGCGGAAGGCGGAACGGATTTCGGCGCGGCAGGCGAACACATAGACGTTCTCGAACAGCACCATCAGCAGCAACACACCGTTGCGGGCCTGATCCAGCGGCATGCCCGTCGCCAGCAGGCTGTTGTAAAGCCCGAACGCCAGCCCGCCCATGACTCCGGCCACCAGCATCACGCGGCTGGCCATCAGGCGGTTGAACACCGGCTCGGAGGGGCGCACCGGGCGCCGCCGCAGTTCGTTGCCCTCCGCCGGTTCAAAGGCCAGCGCCACGTCCTGAATGCCGTTGGTGACCAGGTTCAGCCACAGCAGTTGCACGGCGGTGAGGGGCAGCGGCAGGCCCGCCAGCAGGCACAGGGCAAACAGCACGATCTCCCCGCAACCGGTGGCGATCAGCAGGTGGATCACCTTGCGCACGTTGCCGTAGGCCACCCGCCCCTCCTCCACCCCGGCCACGATGCTGGAAAAGTTGTCGTCGGTGAGGATCAGGTCGCTCACCTCCCGCGCCACATCGGTCCCGCTCTTGCCCATGGCCGCGCCCACATGGGCCGCCTGCAACGCCGGGGCGTCGTTCACCCCGTCGCCGGTAACTGCAACGTAGTCTCCCTGGCGGGACAGGGACTGCACGATGGCCAGCTTCTGGGTGGGCGCCACGCGGGCGAATACCAGACCTCCGGCCACCAGCCGATCGAGGGCCGGTTGCCCATCCGCTGCCGCCACCGCCAGCCGGTCTCCGGTGACCACCTGGGACGGGTCGCTCGCCAACCCCAGGTCGCGGGCGATGGCCAGGGCGGTTTCCGGGTGGTCCCCGGTAATCATCGACACCCGCACCCCGGCGGAACGGCAGGCGGCCACCGCCTCCACCACGCCGGGACGCAGGGGATCGATGAGTCCCACCAATCCCAGCAGGGTGAGGTCGGTAAGGCGGTCCGCGTCAAATGGTTGGGGGTGTGCGGAAAAGGAGCCGTTCCCATCGGTCCCCGTGGGGGCGGGCCATTCGGAATCGGCCACGGCCAGTACCCGGTAGCCGCCGCGGGCCAGGGTTTCGGCCTCCCCCATAACGGCTGCCGTGTGGAGCGGGACGGGGCCGATGGGCCCAAGGGCGTGGCTGCACATGGGCAGCACGGTTTCCACCGCCCCCTTGACGCACACCAGCCGCCCCGCTCCGTGGCGATGGAGGGTGGCGGCAAAGCGGTGGGCGGGCTCGTAGGGGATGGCGTCCAGCACCGGGTGGGATTCCTCCTCTGCCTCGCGGGTGATCCCGGCCTTGTGGGCGAACACCAGCAGGGCCACGTCCACGGTGTCGCCATGGGCGCTCCAGACCCCGCCCCGATGGCCGAAAAAGGCCTCGTTGCACAGGGCTCCGGCGCGGGCCACGCGGGCCAGCCGGTCCGTGTGGGGGGCGGGAACCTCAATGCTGCCCGCCGGGTCGATGCCGGAGCCGGTTACCGGCCAGGGAGGGTCGCCGGGCAGCCATACATTGCGCACGGTGAGTTCGTTGACGGTGAGGGTACCGGTTTTGTCCGAGGCGATGTGGGTGCAGGAGCCGAGGGATTCCACCGCCACCAGTTCGCGCACGATCACGTTGCGCCGGGCCATGCGCCGCATGCCCACCGCCAGCGCCACGGTGATGGCCACCGGCAACCCCTCCGGGATGGCCGCCACTGCCAGCGCCACGGCCAGGATGAGCACCTCCAGCGGTCCCGATCCGCGCATCAGGGCGGTGGCCGCCAGCACGGCAATGGCGCCCAGCATCAACAGGCCGATGCGTGCCGAAAAGCGCCCCATGCGCTGTTGCAGCGGCGGCGGGGCGGAAACGCCGGTGGCCACCGCCTGGGCGATGCGCCCCACCTGGGTGGCCATACCGGTGGCCACCACCACTCCCCGCGCCCGCCCCTGGGCGGTGAGGCTGCCGGCAAACGCCATGTTCACCCGATCGGCCACGGGCGTGGCGGCGTCCAGCACCGTATCCGGGTGCTTGAACACCGGCAGGGACTCGCCGGTGAGCAGCGACTCGTCCACGCTCAGTCCCAAGCCCGAAAGCAGGCGCAGGTCGGCGGGTACCCGGCCGCCGGGCTCCAGCAGCACCAAGTCACCAGGCACCAGCCCCGCCGCGTCCAATTCGTGGGCCTCGCCGCCGCGCACCACGCGGGCGGTGGTTTTGACCAGTTGCTGCAACGCATCGGCGCTTTTCTGGGCGTGGAACTCCTGTACCGCGCCGATGCCCGCGTTGATCATCAGCACCATAAAAATGAATCCGGCGTCCGAGGTTTCGCCGATGGACAGGGACAGGGCCGCCGCGGCGAGCAGCACGTAAATCAGGGGGGAGCGGAACTGGTGGGCGAACACGGTCAGCCAGCCGGGCGGCGGTTTGCGTGGCAGCACGTTGGGGCCGTATTCCGCCAGGCGGGCGGCGGCGGTGGCGGCGTCCAGCCCGCCTTCGGCGGTGCCCAGGGTCCTGCGCACCGCATCGGCGGTGGCGGCGTGAGGCGGCGGGGCGGGTGGTTTTTCGTTCACGGCCATGGTGATCTCCCCATCTTCAGCGTGCCACCGGAGGGGGAACGATCGCAAGGGGCACATGACGCTGGCCCGGAAGCAAAAACCTGTGGCAATATGGTGGCATATGCGACCGTCCTCCGGGGACGTCGTTCCATCCAGTGAGGCGCCTCCCGCATGACCGAAACTTCCGACCGTTATCCCGATCTGGTGCAGCGCTTCTGGCGTGAGGTGTGGGCGGTGGACAACGAAGCCCTACTGGCTGAATTGCTGTCTCCCGAAATCACCTTTCGCGGCTCCTTGGGGCTGACCGCCTCCGGCCACGACGGGGTTTCCGGTTACGTGCGCACCGTGCAGGGGGCGATTCCCGACTTTGCCGTACGCATCGAGGAGGTGATTCACGACGGCGACCGGGTGGTGACGCGCATCACCTTTTCCGGCACCCACCAGGGCACCCTGTTCGAGGTGCCGGGGGACGGGGAGCGGGTGGCCTATCCGGGAATCGCCATTCACCGCTTCGAGAACGGCCGCATGGTGGACGTGTGGGTGGTGGGGGATACGCTGAACCTGGCACGGCAATTGGGTCAGGTGAGCATTCAGCCCGGCGTTACCCGCTAGCCCCACCTGCTCCGTCCGGCGGTTCACCGCCGCGGTTGACACCTCCATCGGTATATCCTAGGGTCCTCGCGCGGGTGTGAGCCGTCTCGGTGGGGAGGCACACCGATGTCGTTTTTTTCGGGAGATCCGGATGTTCCGTCCCACAGCGCACCAGGGGACCGCCATGGCGACCGTTCTGCTGGCGCTGGCCGGCGCCTTGAGCCTGCTGCCGCTCACCGCCCGGTATGGGCCGGCGGTGACGCCGGACGGGGTGAACTACCTGGCCGCCGCCCGCAATCTGGTCACCGGCGGCGGCATCACCGGCTTCTCGGGTGACCCGCTCACCCTGTGGCCGCCCCTCTATCCGATGCTGCTGGCGCTCCTGTCCCTGTTCGGCCTGGAGCCGCTTACCGCCGCCCGGCTGGTGGGCGCGGGGGCCTTCGGACTGATTCTGCTCACCGTGGGGTGGTGGCTGCGCGGCCATGTGCGTCAACCTCTGTGGGTGGTGTTGGGGGTGGTGGCGGTGGCTGCTTCCGACCTGCTGCTGCTGGCCGGGTATGTGTTGTCGGAGGCCGTGTTCGTGCTGCTGGCGCTGCTGGCCCTGATCTGTGCCCAGCGCTACCTGCGCTCGCCCGCGCCGGTCACTTTGGCGGCCTTCGCGGGGTTTTCCGCACTGGCCTTTGCCACCCGCTATGCGGGAGTGGCCCTGCTGCTCACCGGGGTGGCCCTGCTGCTTACCCGCCCCGGCGCGCGCCTGCCGGTGAAGATTCGCGACGTGCTGGCGTATGGTGCGGTGGCGTCCCTGCCCGCCACCCTGTGGATGGTCCGCAACCAGATGTTGACCGGCACCCTGATGGGGCAGCGGGGGCAGGGGTCGGCCACCCTGGCGGACAACCTGGGAGCCATGGCCGGGGTGGGGCTGGAGTGGGTGTGGCCGCCGTCCGGCGTGCCGGGTGTGTTGCCTCTGGTGGCGCGAATTGCGCTGCTGGCCGGGATGGGAATCGCCCTGTGGGCGGTCCGGGACGGGTGGCGTCGGGAGCGTTTGCGATTGCCCGGCGAACTGGTTCCGTGGGTGGCCTTTGTAGGAATCTATGCCGGGTTTTTGTTGCTGGTGCGCACCGTGCTGGGCGGGGGCGGCATCGAGCCCCGTTTTCTGCTGCCCCTGCACGCGCCGCTGGTGATGATGGCGGTGTGGGGCCTGTCCCGGCTGCGGCTGGAGCCCGGCAGCTCCCCGCTGACCGAGCGGGTGGTGACCGTGGGGTTGCCGGTGCTGGCGTGCCTGTGGCTGCTCTGCTATCCGCTCACCAAGACGGTGGGGATGGGGGTGTTCGCCTATCACGAGGGGGTGGGTGGTTACACCACCTCCACCTGGCAACGGATGCACCTGGCCCATTTCCTGCGGGAGCGCCCCCTGGAGGGGGTGGTGTTTTCCAACAATCCGGACCTGGTGTATCTGCTGGCCGGACGGCCTGCCCGTTCCACGCCGCCCGCGGACCAGTGGCAGTCGCCGGTGGCCCGGACGCGCTTTGAGCAGGAATTGCGGCAGGTGCTGGAGCGGGGAGAGGTGGTTCATCTGGTGTGGTTCAGCAACCACTGGCGCAGCCAACTGGCGGATCTGCCCAACCTTGCGGCCCGCATCCCCTTGCAGCCGATGGTGCGCTTTCAGGATCGTTCCGGAGGGGTTTACCGGGTGCGGTCGGAGGGAATGGCCGACGGGGGAACTAGACCGGATCGCTGATCCAGCGGGTGTTGGTCTTTTTCCGGTTTTCCGGAATCTGCTGGGAATGGGCGCGTACCACCTGATTGCGCCCGGTCTGCTTGGCCTGATACAGGGCCCGGTCGGCGGCCTCCAGCAGCATCTCACAGGCGGGCAATTCCAGTTCACGGGGGTCGGCCAGACCGATGGAGACAGTGGTATGCACCTGGGTGCCGTTCCACTCCACGCGCAATCTTTCGGCCCCCTTGCGGATGCGCTCGGCCATGATCATGGCCTGTTTGCCGGGGGTTTGCGGCAGGATCACGGCAATCTCCTCACCGCCGTAGCGGGCCACCAGATCCACGGTACGCACCGAGCGCCGCAACAGGTCGGCCAGCGCTTTCAGCCAGGCGTCCCCGGCCTGATGGCCGTGGGTGTCGTTGAGCTGTTTGAAGTGGTCCACATCGATCATCAGCAGGGAGACCGGCAGGTCGTAATAGGTGACCGCACGGCGGAATTCCTCGTCCAGCCGGATGTCGAAGTGGCGCCGGTTGAACAGGCCGGTGAGGCCGTCGGTGATGGCCAACTCCTCCAGCTTGCGTTCCAGTTCCTTGCGTTCGGTGATGTCCAGGGTGGTGCCCATCATGTGCACCGGCAAGCCGGTGACACGGTCCACACTCGCCTCGCCCTGTTCCAGCACGGTGCGCACGGAACCGTCCGGGCGCACCACGCGGTGTTCTGCGTGATACGGCGCGCCATCCTCCACGGCGGCGCGCACCGCCTCCTGCACCATGGCCCGGTCGTCCGGATGGATCATCTGCGTGAACAGCTCGTAGTCGGGGGCGGTTTCCACCGGATCCAGACCGAGGATGCTGTAAATTTCGTTGGACCACATCAGTGTTCCGGTGGTGATGTTCCAGTCCCAGTGCCCCAGCCCGGCGATGCGCTGGGCCTGCTCGTGGCGGGCTTCACTGGCCAGCAGGGCCTGTTCCATGCGTTTGCTTTCGGTCACGTCACGGATGCTGATCACGCCGCCGGAAAGGGCGCCGGTTTCGTCCCGCAGGGGGGATACGATCACCGCCAGATAGCGCGGTTCGCTGTGCTTGCACTGAATCCGGACCTCCTCCAGGCCCACCGGTCCTCCGGCTGCGTGGATACGGGAAAGAAGGTCCGCCGGGTCCAGGCGGCCGCCGCCACACGGCCCCATGCACAGATCCGTCACGAACTTCCGATCGTCTTCGGGGTGCTCGGCGCACATGTAGCTTTGGGCGGCGCGGTTCATGGTGGTAATTTGGCCGCGCATGTCGAAGGCCACCACCCCCTCGCCGATGCCGTTCAGCACCACGTTGATCAACTGCCGGTCGTTGGCGCGGGCACGTTGGGTGGCGCGTTCCCGTTCGGTGTCGAAGCGGAACAGCAGCAGCGCGGCGATCAGCCCCAGCAGGGTGGTGCCGGCGATCAGCATGCCCTGCGTGCGGTTGGTGGCGCGGAACTGATCCGCAAGCATGGTGTGCAACCGCTCGTCCATGCGGTCCACGCTGATCATGTAGGCATGAAACTGGCCTTCGATGGCCTGATTGGCACCTGGTCCCAGACCGCTCCGGATGATGTCCGGCAGATCGGTGGCCAGGTTGGTGCGCAGGGTGTCCAGGCGGCGCAGGGCCAATCCCAGGTTGGTGTCCAGTTCCCGGTCGTCGAGGGGGATGTAATTCCACCCGGCTTCATAGTCGTTGTCGTGCGCGTGGCCGTCATCGCGGCTGCTGCCGCTGGCCCCGTCGCGCATGGCGCGCAGGTGCCACTCGGCGCTGGCCAGGCGGGCCCACAGTTCGGCCTCGGTGTCCTTGCCGTAGCGGCCGGTGGCCAACTCGTCCAGTGCCAGATGCGCCTCAGTGGCCTCCACGCGGGCGGTCATGGATGCGTTCACCAGTGGCAGGTGCACCGTGTAGGTGCGGGTGCTGGTGGTAACCACATAGATCATGCCCGTCACCACCACCGCAGTCAGCGTGACGGCCAGCAGCGGGATGCGCCAGCGGGCGGATATGTGGGGTGTTGCGGCCAACTGGAAAACCCCTGATGACGGTACGCCGTTAGGTCCGGCGCACCCGTTGGATGCAGAATTCCTGTCTTTCCATTCGATTCACGGCATTCCCCGCACCGTGTCCGATCCACTCTTATCGGGAAAGGGGCTCGTTAACTAAAACGGGAACAGAAAATAAGAAGCCGTAGTCCCCATGGGGGGTACATGGAGGCGTCTTCCGGGAGGGGATGGGACGGGTGGCTCAGGCCAGGGGCACGGAGGCCAGAAAGGCTTCGTTATCGGGGTGTTTTTCCAGCGCGGCGAGCAGGGAACGGACCGCCTCCTCCGGGCGGCGTCCGGCCAGCGCCTTGTGCACGGCGGAAACCCGTTGGGCGTTTTCGGGGGAGAACAGCTCTTCCTCGCGGCGAGTGCCGCTGGCGGCGATGTCGATGGCCGGGAAGATGCGGGCCTCGGCCAGCTTGCGGTCGAGCACCAGTTCGCTGTTGCCGGTGCCCTTGAACTCCTCGAAGATCAGATCGTCCATGCGGCTGCCGGTGTCGATGAGGGCGGTGGCGATGATGGTTACCGAGCCGCCGTTTTCCACGTTGCGCGCCAGACCGAAAAAGCGGCGCGGAACCTCCAGCGCCCCGGCGTCCACCCCGCCGGACATGGTGCGTCCGCTGCCGGAACCTTTCAGGTTGAAGGCGCGGCCCATGCGGGTCAGGCTGTCCACCAGCACCACCACATGGTGGCCGCATTCCAGTTCCGTGCGTACGTGGGCCAGGGTCAGTTCGGCCAGTTCCACGTGCTCCCGGGGGCTCTGGTCGCTGGAACTGGACAGCACTTCCGCGTCCACCTGGCGGCGGAACATGGTCACCTCCTCCGGGCGCTCGTCGATCAGCAGCACGATGATGCGCGTATCCGGGTGCCCGGCGCGGATGCCTTCGGCAATCTGTTGCAGCAGCTCGGTCTTGCCCGCCTTGGGAGGGGCGGCGATGAGGCCGCGCGTGCCCATGCCCACCGGGGCCACCAGATCCACCACGCGCATGGACATGTTGCCCGCGGCACCCAGATTGAAGCGCTGGTTGGGGGAGATGGCCACCAGATCGTTGTAGGGGGTGCGTTTTTTGAACGCCTCCGGCGGCAGGCCGCAGATGGCGGTGATGGTTTGCACCTGACCGCCGTTTCGGCCCCAGGTGGCGGTTCCCTCCACGCGGGCGCCCGCCACCAGGCCGAAGCGGTCGATCAACGGACGCGGCACCACCGGGTCGGACGGGTCGGGACGGTAGGAGCGCTTGGGGTCGCGCAGCACGCCGGCCTTTTTGGTCAGGGAGAGGATGCCGGAAACGGTTTCGGTCATGGAAAAATCAAAATCCGAGAAAAAGGAGTGCGTCGTTCACGGCGCCGTCGGTGGCGGCGTGCAGTCTGTCGGTGCTTCGAGCGATGTTCCCGTCGCCATAGCTGCGCAGCCAGGAAGCGGTGAGGCCACTCAGGTAATCCCTGTCCGTGCGGCCCAGGGTCAAAAATAGATCCACCACGGCGGGCCGGGTGAGTTCGGGAAATTGATCCCACCAGAGGGCCGTTTGCAGCGCCATGTCGGCATAATAGCCGCTCAGGTAGCCGGTTACGATGCCCTCGAAGCGGTCCTGCGAGGGGCCATCAATGGTGGTTCCGATCCGGTTGCGGGTCAGTTCCGCCACCAGATCCGCCCGCCGGGATTCCCGCTCCCGGTCGAGTGCGTCGTACATGGCGGAAACCATGCCGGCCTGATCCTGCGGGTTCACCTCCGCAAACACCAGCGGTGAAGCGCCCCCGCCGCTGGTCGCCGCCCCGCATCCGGGAGCAGCCAGAAGCGCGGCCCCGGCGAGCAGCAGACCTGCCAGCCGGATCACGGCGAAACACGGCGCAGCGCGGCACCTTTTGCCGGTCATGCATCCCCTCTCCTGTGAGTCCCCGCGCCGCCTCCCCGCAGCGCCTGTGCATCAGCATACCAGTTTGAAGGGGCGGTGGGCGCACTTCCCTCCGGAAGGCGTGAAGCGGGGCCGCCTCCGGGGTGGGGGAATGCAGCCGGTCCGATCCGGACCGAACTGCATTCCGAGGCCCCCGTCAGGGGGTGGGTTGCTTATAACTGTTTGGTTTTTTGCAAAAAAGGCCGCCTGTTTCGCGGTGTGCGCGGAACCTAGGCGTGTTGTTTCTTTTTGCGTTTGGGGATCAGGGCCTTGAGGGGGCGCAGGCTCCATGCGGTGGACGGGTTGGTCTGCCGCAGGCGGGTGAACACCGGGCGGAAGAACAGGGCCGTGAGCGGCATGGCCAGCATGCCGTAGGCCAGGGCGAAGTAGAGATAACGCCCGGTGCTGGTAAAGGCCCCGAAGCCGAACGCGGCGGCGATGCCCCAGAAGCCTCCGGCCAGCAGCAGCACGGCGGCGGTTTCCTGCTCCAGCTTGCGGCGCAGCCCCCAGGCGGCCAGCCCGCCCAGGAACATGATTGAATAGCCGAAATAGGTAGCCCAGGCGGTAACCGAGCAGGTCCACCCCGGCAGGCCGCGCGGATGGCCGAGGCCCTGGCTGCACACGCCGCTGCTGCCGGTGTTTTTGACAAAGCCGTTCCACAGGGCGGGAACCACGCGCTTAAAGCCGTAAGTGACGAACAGCCCCGGCTGCGACTGAAGCATGGCGCCGGGCAGTTCGCGCCCGTGCTCCTTGGCCAGCTTGCGCACGGCACCGGCGTCTTTTTTGCTCAGGGCAAAGGTGCTGATGCGGGTCTGGCCGTCCTTGATGTTATCCACCATTTGTGGCTGGCCGTTGAGCATGCCGATGCCGCCGACCACCAGCAGGGTGCCGATGGCGGCGTGGATGGCCAGCTTGTGGGTTCCGGCCACCCCGGAGCGCACGGCCAATGCCCAGACCCACATGGGCAGCAGCAGCGTCATGCCGAACAACAGGGCCGGGCTCACGTGGTAGCCGAGGAAGATTGCGCCCAGGGTGAAGCCCATGCGCTTCTTGAAATCGCGTTTGCCACCGTAGGCCTCGAACAGCAGGGTGACGACCAGGGCCATGCCGCCCAAGGCGATGGATTCCGGCAGCCGCGCGGTGGCGAAGCCCAGATTCTTTTGCGAGAACAGCAGCAGCCCGGCGGTGGCACCGGTGATCATGGCCATTCTGGAAAGGCCGCGCGTGTGCATGCGTGATACCAGCACGCCAATGCCGATGATGTTGAACAGGCCCACGGCCACGTAATGGGCCATGCCCAGCCCTGCGCCGATGGCCAGCACCAGCGGATAAAGGGCGCCCTGAGCCTGGATGAATCCCTTGGGGCTCCAACTGGAGAACAGGGCGGCGGTTTCCTTGTAGCCGGCGGAAACACCGTAGCTTTTGGTGCCGGAATCGGGCAGGGCGAGGTACAGCAGGCCCCCCAGGCCGATGAGCAGCATCACCCGCAGGGTGCGGCTCGGGTCGCCGATCAGCCAGTTCTGGATGCGGAGCAGGTAGTTCTTCATGGCAGTCCCTTGCGCGAGAACCCTCTCCGGTAACACGGCGCAACCCGCCAACAGCGGGGCGATGAAAGACTTATCGGCACAAATGGGCTCAAATTAAACAAAAATGTGCGTCATGTCCATCGCGCCCGGCACAAAAAAAGCGGGGCATCGGATTTTCAGAATCTTCCGATGCCCCGCCCAGTTTGAGTTAGCGCCGTGTGCCCGACACCACCTAGAAGGCGGCTTCGAAGCGGACGCTGGTGATGACGGCGTTGTCCAGCGCCGGATCGGCGGAAGGCGCGATCACGTACTGGATGTCCGGCTTCACCGTCAGCCACGGGGTAAGCGCGGTCTGGTAGGACAGTTCGATGTTGGTTTCGGCGGCCTCCAGCGTGGGGTCGGCAGTGGCCAGGGCATCTCCGATCATGGCATGGGCAATGCCCAGCCCCAACTGGTCCTCATCGTTCATCAGACCGGTGAGGACGACGCCGGTTCCAAGATAGGAGCCGATGCCATAAGCGCTGTCGTTGGCCATACCGAAGCGCACAAAGGCGCTCAGCCGGTCACTGAAGGCACGATCGGCAATGACGTAGAAGCCGGAACCGGTCTCCGGGACGCCGGTGACGGTGTCCGCAGCCGCAACATCCTCGGTATACATCCAGTAGCCCAGGGCCAGTTTCTGGAACGGACGGTCGTCGTCCTCATCCAGTCCCTGCGCCAACCCGGCCTCGGCGGCAACCAGCCACCCTTCCTTGCCGGGGTGTAGTTCCACCTGGGTGCCCTCGCCGTTATTAACGTCACCGGAAACACCATCAAAAATACCCAGTTGGGCATAGCCGGAATCTCCGATGCCAGCCGACAGGCGCAGGGCCAGACTGGTGGTTGGGAAGATGGACGGGCCGTTGCCGCTCTGGGAGAAGTCGGGCCCGATGCCGTGGGAGCTGTTCAGGAACAGCCCGGCGGTTTCGGTAACGTCAAACTCGCTGTTCAGGTCGATAAGACCGAACTTGGCGCTGTAGCTGCCGCCAAAGCGCTGCTCCCACCAGGCCTCGTAGAGCTTCCAGGTGATCGAGTCGGTCTCGATGTTGCTTGTGGCCTGCGCGTCGCCCACATAGCGGGACGGGTCGCCGCCCTCGTTGCCCAGCACGTAGAAGAACAGGGTGGCGCCGTTGATGCCCATCAGGGTTTCGCCATCCAGTTCCAGGGTGACGTCCTTGTTGTCCAGATAGCCGTCGCCACGGGCGGCGCCGCCATTGTTCAAAAAATATTCGCCGGTGTAAACGGCCTCGAAGTTAATGCCCTTGTCGGCCATGGATGAGCGCTTGCCGCCCCAGTCGCCAGTGAGCGCATCCTGATCCATCAGCCCCGCATGAGCGGTTGCCGCGGCTGCCAGCAATCCGCCAACCACAAGACACGACGCGGCGTTACGAATCCATTCGTTTGATTTCATGATTTCCCTCTCCCCGGATTTAAAAGGGGCGAACCCCAACCTCCCCCGGCCGCAATCCATTGCAGGCCGTGGAGTCCATTCGGAAGGAGGATGGAAAAACAGAAGGTTATATGTAATTTTTATTGTAAACCGATAGCGCCCAGGCGGGAGGCTGCGGGCCGTCGCGGCAGCGCATTTCGCTGTGCGCGGCACAAAAAAACCCGCGCGAGGCGGGTTTTCTGGATACAGGGCGGTTCAAAATTGGTGGAGGCGCCGGGAATCGAACCCGGGTCCGGAAACGCATCTGCCGAGGCGTCTACGTGCATAGTCCATGCTTAAAGTCTCGTTCCGCCGCAAGCCCATGGACAGGCCAACTGCGGAACCAGCGTCCTAAGTTCTCGTCACATCCGCAAGGCGCCCGCGTTCATGACCAGCCCGGTAAAGTTACATTCCATCCTGAAGCCCGGGCATCTCCAGGGGGAACGCCGATAGCCGTAGCTATCGGTGAGCCGTCTGCCTAATTACTTAGGCAGCCAGTGCGAATTCAGACTCGTTGGCACTTGATTTGTTTCCGGTAGTTTTACGAGGCCAACCGGAGACCTCGGCACGCAACCCCGGTTTCATCATCCCCGTCGAAGCCTGTCGCCCCCATACGGGGACAGCCGGTTGGAAGGTCGGGAAAAACCGGTCCTGTCAAAGAACATTTCCAAGGATCATAATATCACAGCCTCCGCGTACTCGCATGCAAGGTGTCCATGCAGCGGGCGGAGATCGGGCTGTTCAGGCCACGGTGCGGGTGGGCTCGGGCTCCGGCGTTTCCGGCGCCGGGCGGCTCTGGGTGCGCACCATGCCGGCGGCCAGGGCGCTCATCATCGACTGGCGGGCCAGCAGCGGGTCCAGATCGAAGGTTTCCACCTGGGGCAGGGGCGAAAAACGGGCGGCAATGCGGGTCAGCAGGTGGTCGCTGCGGTTGGCGATGACCCGTGCGCTCCGGTTGTATTCCACTCGGGTGCGGGCCACGTGATTTTCGGCCTTGGAAAGCTTTTCGGCCAGACTGGAGAAGTCCGCGTGGCGTTCCAGTCCGCCTTCCTCGTCCATGCGCAGGATCAGCCGCGCCAGTGCCCAGGACAGGTCGGCCTCCGCCGCCACCCGGTCGCCCACGTTACGGGTGCCCATGGCGCGCAGGCGACACTGGTTGACCGCCTCCACCACCGGGTCTTTCCAGGGAATATACTGGGTGGCAATGGTAACCAGTTGCGTGGCCAGCCCGTGGCGGTCGCGCAGATCGCCCTCGAGCCGCTTCCAGGCCTCGTCCCGCCAGCGGGTCAACTGGGCCAGGTGCATCACCTCCCACACCATCACCCCCAGCGGGATGAGAACGAGCGCCACGGTCAGCAGTGGCATGATGTGGTTGGACTGTTCCATCGTTCAACTCCGTATCCGCGCCCGTGACAGGGCGGCAACGGTTCCCCCGGGTGAAAAGGTCACAGGTTGAAGGCCACCGATGCCACCTTGGGCAACATGGGCTGGGCCAGTTCCGCCCCTTCCGGCGCACCGGTCGCGCGGCGCGGGGTGAGCATGGTCATCATCGCCTCGCGGGCGATTTTCGGATCCAGCTCAAACGGCTGCCCCGCGATCATGTGCAAGGTGTGGGCCAGGGGACGCATGGATGGGCCGTGCAGGAAATCCTCCAGCTCCTCCACCGCGCGGTTGTATTCGTTGCGGGCCTGGGTGGCCTGATTTTCGCTCTCGCCCAGCCCGGTCAGCAGTTCCGAATAGCGCGGCTGGGACAGCAGTTCCGGGTGGTTTTCCGCCGCCAGCAGCAGACGGGCCAGGGCCCAGCACAAATCGGTTTCGGTCTTGGTGCGGGCCAGCACCGTGCGCGCCTGCATGGCATAGGAGCGGGACAGGGCCACCGCCTCGATCAGGGTCTTCTCCGGCACCAGATAGCTGGCGCAGAAGCGCACCAGCTCCAGGGTCAGGTCCTGCCGTTCGTGCAGGGCGGCGGCGAGATTGGCCAGGGCGTGGTCCCGCGTCGCCTGCAGGCGTTGCAGCTTCATAAAATTGGTCGCACCCCAGGTGGCAATTGCTACGGTAGCCACCAACGGGATTCCCAAGGTTGTCATGATTGCCTCGCCGCGTGCATCCGGGTGAAAAACCGATTTTGCGCCTACCCTCATGCGGGGTCCAGCACCAAAACCGGAAAAAAATACCAAGTCCAGACGTCGCCATCCCCCCATCTGACACGTCTGTCTATCTTATCGGTTCCGGGCGATTGAGGCTGTACAAAATTCTGACACAATGCACATAAGTGTTCATAAATAAATGACCTTACGGTCCGTCAAAATGCCTTCTGGACAGGCGGCGGCGCTGCGGTCACAATGCACCGCATGCGTGCGGTAAAGGAAGCGTTGGCGTGGAGGCCGGTTCCCGGATTGCTGCAGGACCGGCATTTCTGGCTGGCGGCCGCCGCCGGGGTGATGGTGTGGGGTGTCATGTGGGTGACCCTGCCGCTGGCGCCCGCGTCCCTGAAACAGCTGTTCGGCTGGCCGTACCTGTATCTGGTGTTCATCACGCCGCTGCTGGAGGAACTGTCGTTCCGCGGCGCCCTGATGGGGTGGTTTCGCGATTATGCCTGGGGCCGAACGCGGGTGGCGGGGGCGATCACCCGCGCCAACCTGATGGCCTCGGTGCTGTTCTGCGCAGTGCACTTCATCTACCACCCCCCCATGTGGGCGGCGGCGGTGTTTGTGCCGTCGCTGGTGTTCGGTCACCTGCGCGACCGTACCCGCAGCGTGATTCCGCCGATTCTGATGCACTGCTGGTACAACGCCGGCTACTTTGCCCTGGCCGGGGCGGGGCAACTGGGCTGACCGGCGTCCCGCCCGGTGCCGGACCGCCCCGTGAGGCGCCCTTCATTCAGTATCACTCCCGCATCCCCGGCGGACGGCTATTCGGCCGCAAGGGTGCCTATGGCAGCGGCAGGGTGATCGGCACGATCTGTTCGTTGTAGCCGGCGCCAATGCCCACCGCACCGCCCCAGTCGGAACCCCAGCACCAGGCGGTGCGCTGGGCGGGGATGCCCGCCTGCCGAATCCCGCACACGTTGGGGAAGCCCGCCGAAACGGAAACCCAATCCGTATCCACCCCCACCTGGGCCGGGCGGGATTCCAAGTTGAATACGGTGCCGATCTCGTAACGGCCGTTGCCCAGGGCGCCGGTGCGGTTGCGCCCCCAGCACCACAGGGTGCCGTCGGTCTTGATGGCGCAACTGTACGGCTCGATGGGGCTCACCGATATGGAGGCCCATTCGGCGAGGCCGATCTGGAGCGGCGACAGTTGGTAGCTGCCGCTGTTGTTGCCCACTTCCCAATAGCGGTTGCGGCCCCAGCACCACAGGGTGTTGTCCGTGCGGCGGGCGCAGGCGTGGTTGTCACTTACGCCCACTTCGGCCCAGTTGGTGGCCAGATCCACCCGCGTGGGGGAGGTGGGGAAGTCGCGGAAGCCGTCCTTGGTCAGGCCGCCGATGGGCAGGTCGAGCCAGGTTTCTCCCCAGCACCACAGGGTGCGGCCGTCCACCGGGTTGTCGCGAATGCCACAGGCGGACACACCGGAGGTGCTCACCATGTCCCAATCGATTTGGGCCTCCACCTGGGTCGGCCACACCACCGGCAGGCCGGTGGAGCCGATACCGACCTGGCCCCGGTCGTTGGAGCCCCAGCACCACAGGGTGCGCTCGCCCAACGGGTTCTGGCGGATGGCACAGGTGAACAGCCCGCCCGGTGCCACCGCCACCCAGTCGGTGGCAAAGCCCACCTGCAGCGGCACGCTGTCCGGCAGGGCCTCGGTGCTGCCCTGACCAAGCTGGCCAAAGCGGTTGGCTCCCCAGCACCACAGGGTGCCGTCCGGGCGGATCAGGCAACTGTGGCCGGTGCCGAGGCCGAGTCCCCCCGGAGCCGTGTCCAGCGCGGTATCGGAGGGGGTGATGTCGGCCCCGTCCAGCACGCCGGTGGTGAGCATGTGATTGCCCCAGCACCACAGGGTGTTGTCGGCGCGGGTGGCGCAACTGCGGTTGTCGTTGGCGCTCAACTGTTGCCAGTCGGCAATGGCGGTCACCACCGGCTGCGGGCTGGTGATGTACACCGGCACGTCACGCCCCTGCTGGCCATGCTGGTTGTTGCCCCAGCACAGGACACTGCCGTCGCCCTTCATGGCGCACACGTGGAACGCGCCGGGGATGGCGGTCATCCAGTCGGTGTCCGCATTCACCCGGGTGATGGCGGTGGGGCTGTACGGCAGGGGGATCAGGCCGCCCCACAGGTAGTTGGGGGCACCCCAGCACCACAGGGTGCCGTCGCCCTTGACGCCGCAGGCGTAAGCGCTCTCGTTCTGCACGGCGGAGGCACGGGCCACGCCCATGCCCACCTGCCGCCAGTCGCCGGTGGCGTCCACGGTGACGGCGTTGCCGGTGGCGTTTTCGCCCCAGCACACCACGCCGCCGCTGGTGGGGGTGGCACAGGTGCCGTGTTCTCCCACGGTCACCGAGGCCCAGTTGTCCGCCGTGTGCATGGGGATGGGGCTGGTGATGTAGGCAAACGGAATGGGCGTGGGCGCGCCGTATTCATACCCGGCGCTGCCCCAGCACCACAGGGTGTCGTCGGTGCGCACCGCGCAGGTGTGCCCGCCGCCCGGGGCCACCTGACGCCAGTTGGTGTCCAGCCCCACCCGGGTGGGTAGTGAGATGTTCAGTAACCCTTCCAGCGCACCGGGGTTGGCCGGGTCGCCCTGGCCCAACTGGCCGCGGGTGCCGGTGCCCCAGCACCACAGGGAGCCGTCGGTCTTGATGGCGCAGGCGTGATCGGCGCCGGTGCCCACGTGGGACCAGTCGGCGGTGGGCGCCACCTGGATGGGACTGGTCCATTGGCCCACGCCAATGAGTGGTTCGCCCCAGCACCACAGGGAGCCGTCGGTGCGGATCCCGCAGGTGCTGGCCGGACCCGCTGATACCGAGCGCCAGGTGCTGCCGGACACCGGTTCCACCGCGGCGGCGCGGTTGACGGTGGTGCCGTCGCCCAGCTTGCCATCCGTGTTGTCGCCCCAGCACCACAGGGATTGATCACCGCGGATCACGCAGGTGTGCCGCGCGTTGCCGGTGATGGGGATGCCCTGCACCTGGGTGGTGGCCGGCGGCGAGGTGAGCAGGCCGTCGCTGACCGTGAGGCTTACCGTAATGGGTCCGTGCACGTGATCCGGGGTGATGACCGTGAGGGTGGAGCGGTTGAGGCCGCCCACCACCGGCACCCCGGTGGGCACCTGCCACTGGTAGTGCAGGGAATGGCCATCCGGATCGATGGAGGCGCTGGCGCTGGCGGTCACCGGGCTGCCGGCGCGGCCGTAGCGCATGGGCCCGGCATCGGCGGTGGGCGGCTGGTTGACGCCGCCGGTCACGGTGACCGTGGTGGTGGTGGGCAGGCTGGCCGCGCCGCGGGAATCGGTCACGGTCAGGTCGAAGGTCAACGTCAGCGGGCCGGGGCCGGGGGCGACGAAGGTGGGCATCACCGCCGCCGGGTCGCTCAGGGTGACGGCGGGGCCGGCGGTTTGCAGCCAGGCAAAGGTCAACGGATCGCCTTCGGGGTCACTGGAGGCGGAGCCGTCCAGGGTGACGGTGACCGTGGCGGGCACGGATTGATCGGCACCGGCATCCGCCACCGGAGGCAGATTGACGGCGGGACTCACGGTGACCGTGGTGGCGGACGGGGCGCTCACCGCGTTGTGGATATCGATGACCACCAGTTCAAAGGTCAGGTCGGTGAGGACGGTCACCGTGGGCGAGGTGAACAGGGGCAGTACCGTGTTCCCGCCGGTGAGGGTGACGGCCGGGCCGCCGGTCTGGACCCAGACATAGGTGATGGGGTCGCCGTTGGGGTCGTAGGAGGCGTTGCCGTCCAGGGCCACGGGCAGGTTTTCGCCCACGGTTTTGGACGGGCCCGCATCGGCCACCGGTGATTCGTTGAGGTTGTTCAGCACCGTGACCGTGGTGGTGGCGGAGCTGGTGGCGATGCCGTCACTGACCGCCACGCTGAAGGTGAGGGCGGTGGACGCCAGCACCCGTGGCGAGGTGAAGGCCGGGGTGGCGGTGGAGGCGCCGGACAGGGTGACCGAGGGGCCGCCGGTCTGGGTCCAGGCGAAGGTGATCGGGTCGCCGTCCGGGTCGTAGGAGAGAGTGGCGTTGAGGGCCACCGGCGCCAGTTCGTTCACGGTTTGCGGCGCCCCCGCGCTGGCCACCGGGGGAATATTGGCGCCGTTGATGACGGTGACCGTGGTGGTGGCCGGGGGGCTGGCGCCGCCCAGGGAATCGGTCACCGCCAGTTCAAAGATCAGCACCGTGGGGGCCGGCACCGTGGGGCTGATGAAGGTGGGGGTGGCGGTAGTGGCACCGGTCAGGGCCACGGAGGGGCCACCGGTCTGGGTCCAGGCAAAGGTAATGGGATCGCCATTGGGGTCGGACCCGCTGCCGGTGAGGGTGACCAGCACCCCTTCGGCCACGGTCTGGCCCGCGCCCGCGGCGGCGGTGGGCAGTTCGTTCACGTCGTTGAGCACCGTCACCGTGGTGCTGGCGGCGGTGGTGGTGGTGCCGTCGGAGACCGCCACGTCGAAAGACAGCACGGTATCCGCCAGCACCGTGGGCGAGATGAACGCCGGGGCGACGGTGGTGGTGCCGGTCAGGATCACGGTGGGGCCGCCGGTCTGGGTCCAAAGGAAGGTGAGCGGGTCGCCGTTGGGGTCGGAGGAGCCCGCGGCGCTGAGCCCCACGGCCACCCCTTCGCCCACGGTTTGCGGCGCGCCCGCATCCGCCAGCGGGGCGTCGTTGACGCTGTCCAGCACGGTAACGGTGGTGGTGGCGGGAAGGCTCACGCCGCCTTGGGCGTCGGTGACCACCAGTTCAAAGATCAGCACCGTCAGGCCGGACACCATGGGGGTGGTCAGGGACGGGGTGGCGGTGTTGGCGCCGGTCAGGGCCACGGTCGGGCCGCCCACCTGGGTCCAGGCGAAGGTGACCAGTCCGCCGTTGGGGTCCGAGCCGCTGCCCGAAAGGGTCACCGGCACCTGTTCCCCCACGGTCTGGTTGGGACCGGCGCTGGCGGTGGGCGGTTCGTTCACGTCATTGATCACCGTCACCGTGGTGGTGGCGGTGGTGGTGTTGGTTCCGTCGCTGACCGCCACCGTGAAGGTGAGCACCGTATCCACCAGCACCGTGGGTGAGGTGAATCCGGGTTGTGCGGTATTCCCGCCGGTGAGGGAAACCAGGGGGCCGCCGGTCTGAGTCCAGACGAAGGTGAGTGGGTCGTTGTTGGGGTCGGTGGAGCCGGAGGCATCCAGGGTCACGGCCACCCCTTCCCCCACGACTTGCCCTGGACCCGCGTTGGCCGAGGGTGCGCCACTGGCGCCGATAACCACGCTAACCGTGGTGGTGGCGGGGAGGCTGGCCGCAGCCAGGGAGTCGGTGACGACCAGCGTGAAGGTCAGGGGACCCGCCACCGAGGGGGTGGTCAGGGTTGGGGTGGCGGTGGTGGCGCCGGAAAGGGTGACGGGTTCGCCGCCGGACTGGGTCCAGGCAAAGGTGATGGCGTCGCCGTTGGGGTCGGAGCCGCTGCCGGTGAGGGTGACCAGCACGCCGCCGCCCACGGTTTGCGGGGCCCCGGCGTCGGCGGTGGGGGCCTCGTTCACGTCGTTGACCACCGTCACCGTGGTGGTGGCCGTGGTGGTGGAGGCCCCGTCACTGACCGCCACGCTGAAGGTGAGCACGGTGTCGGCCAGCACCGTGGGCGAGGTAAACCCGGGCTGCCCGGTAGCGGCGCCGGTGAGGGAAACCGCCGGGCCGCCGGTCTGGGTCCAGGTGAAGGTGAGCGGGTCGTTGTTTGGGTCGGAGGAGCCCGCGGCGCTGAGGGTCACCGGCACCTGCTCGCCCACGGTCTGGGGGGCTCCTGCGTTGGCCAGGGGGGCGTCGTTGACGCTGTCCAGCACGGTCACTGTGGTGCTGGCGGGGGAGCTTGCGCCTCCCAGGGAATCGGTGACCACCAGCTCAAAGGTCAACACGGTAGAGGCGGTCACCAGCGGTGCGGTGAAGGTGGGGGTGGCGGTATTGGCGCCGATCAGGGTCACCGCCGGGCCGCCAGTCTGGGTCCAGGCGAAGGTAATCGCCTCGCCGTTGGGGTCGGTGGCACTGCCGGAGAGGGTTACGGAGGCCCCTTCGGTCACGGTTTGGGGCGCCCCGGCGCTGGCAACGGGAACCTCGTTCACGTCGTTGACCACGGTCACCGTGGTGGTGGCGGTGGTGGTATAGGTGCCGTCGCTTACCGCCACGCTGAAGGTGAGTACGCTGTCGGTGAGTACGGTGGGCGAGGTGAAGGCCGGGGTGGCGGTGGTAGCGCCGGACAGGGTGACGGCCTGACCGCCGGTCTGGGTCCAAAGGAAGGTGAGCGGATTGCCGTTGGGGTCGGTGGAGCCGGTGGCGTCGAGAACCACGGGCACCTGCTCGCCCACGGTCTGCGGCGGTCCGGCATTGGCCACCGGCGCGTCGTTAATGGTGTCCACCACGGTGACCGTGGTGGTGGCCAGGGACGCGCCGCCCCGGGAGTCGGAGACCATCAACTGGAAGGTCAGCGTTGTGGGTCCGGTCACCAGCGGGCTGGTGAAGGCGGGGGTGGCGGTATCGTTCCCGGTGAGAAGGACGGCGGGGCCGCCGATCTGGGTCCAGGAATAGGTGATGGCCTCCCCGTTCGGATCGGAGGACGCGCTGCCGTCCAGCACCACGGTTACCTGCTCGCCCACGGTCTGGTCGGGCCCGGCATTGGCGATGGGGAGTTCGTTGATGTTGTCCAGCACGGTCACCGTGGTGGTGGCCAGACTGGTGGCCCCCCAGCTATCGGTAACCGTGAGCGAAAATTGCAGCACCTGCACGCTCAGCACGAATGGCGAGGTGAAGGTGGGGTTGGCGGTGTTCGCGCCGGTCAGGGAAACGGTGGGGCCACCGGTCTGGATCCAGGCGAAGGTGAGGGGATTGCCGTTGGGGTCGGACGACTGGCTGCCGTCCAGGGATACCGGCAGGTTTTCACCCACGGTCTGCGGCGCACCGGCGTTGGCGGAGGGCGGCTCGTTGTCTGTGTTGAGCACCGTGATCAGGGTGACCCCGGTGGTGGTGGAGGCCCCGTCGCTGACCGCCACCTGGAAGGCGAGCACCGTGTCCTGCGCCACCAGAGGGGCGGTAAACGTGGCGATGGCCTTGTCTGCGTCGGTAAGGACGACCGGTGGGCTGGTTGGCAACTGGGTCCAGATGAAGGTAAGCGGGGATTTTTCGTAGTCGCTGGAGGCGGAGGCGTCCACGGTGACCAGGGTGCCCTCGGGCACCGTCTGGTCCGGGCCCAGCACGACCACCGGCGGGTAATTGGGGTGGCTGTGGGGGTCGTGGTGGTCGGTCCCTTCCTCCTCCTCGTCGTGGTTGGAGTAACCGTCCTTGTCGTCGTCCGGGTAGTCGAACTCATCGATTTCCTGGTCGTTGGCGTGGTTCCCGTCCACGTCACACTCGGACTCGTTATGCACCAGTTCCACATCGTCGTGGTCGGAAGTCGGGTCCTCGTCCTTGGAGATGCTGAACGAGACCGTGTGGTGGCCGGGTTCCGCCGGAACGGTGAAGCGAATCTGGTCGTTGCCGGTTTCGTACAGGTACAGGTAATCGTAGCGGTCGGGGCGGTCGATGATGTGGGTGCGTTCCCGGGAGGTGCCCTTGTCGAAGATGACGCTCACGCGCATGGTGTTCTGGTCCACCACCCGTTGCGAGAGATTCGGGGTGAGCAGAAACGAAATGCTGGCCTGATTGGAACCGCCGCCCACGCTGCCGCCGCAAGCGGAAAGGGCAAGGGCCAGCGTCGCCGCCAGCAACAGGCGGAACCCCGTCATACACGAACGACACGACAGACTCATGCTTGCGATCCCCTTCGCCGGGATATGGTTCCCCGTGAACACAGTGACCCTCTGAAAATGTACCTTTTTCGTGCTGCACTCGTCAACCGCCAGCGAGAGAGCGGGGGAGTGGGGCGGGTATTCCGGACCGATTACCCTCCGGTCTCCGGCGGGGGTATATTCAAGGAAGGAGGGTGTGATCCGTCAGGGACGGCGGGAGCGGAGAACCCGCCGGAGGGGGGAAGGAGGTGTGCCATGACACTGGAGGAACAGTATCTGACATCCATGGGAACCGCGCGGGACCTGGTGATGCGGGTGAGCGAAACCGACACCCGTGAGGCCCTGGAGGCCATGCTCGATGCCATGTCCCGGGTGCACATGCTGTTGATGCAGCATCAGTCGGAAACCATGCAGTCCCTGTTCGATCTGAAGGAGCAGGTCGACAACGTGCCGTACCATTAACGGCCGGTAGCGGGGGAAAGGGGTGATACGGGCGCCGGAGTGCGCCCGAACCATTCGCGCCGGGCCGTGCCCGGTCAGCCGGGGAGGCCGTTCGCCTCGTCCTCGCTGATCGGCGTTGCCTCCAGCAGGTCACCCATATTGCCGGTGAAGGTGACCCACTTGCCACCCTGCAGCACCAGCGGGTCGCCCCACTCCTTGGCGGGAGCGGTATCCACGATGCTGCCGTCGGGCAGCTTTACATAGCGATCGGAATCCGCCATGGCAGGCTACCTGCCGGCTTCCATCTGCCGGTCCGGGCGCGGGCAGACAGAACGCAGTCCGTCGATGTGTTCGTTGAGGGCGGCGGGAATCGGGTGCCACATGGGGTCGAGGATAAAATCGATGCCCTCGCGGCGGGCCAGTTTGGCCGCTGGAGCGAAGTCGGTTTGGCCGGTGATCAGCACGATCTGGTCCGCCTGCCGCTTGTAGGTCAGGGTGGCCACGTCGAGGCCGATTCGCATTTCCACCCCCTTCTGGCGCACCGGGTAATGCAGATCGTCGTCGTCCAGGTCCTCCGAGTGGAGATCCCCGGCAAACAGATCCCGCGCCGCGTCCGGGCGCAGGCTCCAGCCCACGGCATCCAGTTGGCCGATGCGCAGCACCACCTTGCGCTGGGTTTTCAGCTCGTTGTGAAACTCGCGCCGGAAGCGGGCACTGCCGGTTTCCCCAAAATCAACCGTATCGCCCGTGAGCGGGTGCTGGGCCTTGCGGGTCAGCGGATGGCAGTCGTAAACAAAAATCCGGTACAGGTCGCGCACCCGGTTGCCCTGCTTGTCGTTCAAGTGGTTGAGGCACATGGTGTGCAGGGTTTTGGCGGTCTGCGCGGCGTCGGTATGGCCGTAGGTGAGGTTGTGGCGGCGCAGAAAAAACGCACCGTCCACCAGAATTGCAGTGGGCATGGCAATACTCGACAAATAGAAATTTAACCGGACCCTGGTCCGCCCGGACACCTGACAGGGGGCGGAACACCAATCCAAAATGGCACCGGCAATACGAAACGGTTCGGATTGTACCGATCTGAAAAAGGGCGGTCAACGGCAACCCTGCGCCCCCACGGTGGCGGGTTGCCCGCGGGCGGGGTATGCTCTGCGCATGGGATTGTTGATGCGGCACGGTCCGTGGGTGGCCGCTTTACTACTCGGGGTGCTTACCAGCACGCTCGCCGCCGCCGAGCACGAACTGCCCAAGCCGGCCTGGGAGGCGGGGCTGGCCCTCGGGTGGGCGGATTTCGAAAGCTATCCCGGATCCGCCAACCGGCACGCGCTGATTGCCGGGGCGCCGTGGTTCATCTATCGGGGGCGGCACCTGCGTGCTTCCGGGCGATCGGCGCGGGTGGTGTTCCTGGAAACGCCGACCAGTTGGATCGATCTTTCCGGGGGTGGCTGGGTGCCGGTGGATTCCAGCGAAGAGGCGCGTCGCCAGAGCATGCCGGATCTGGACATGGTGGTGCAACTGGGACCCCGCGCCGGGCGCATGCTGTCCCGGGGGGAGCATCACGAGGCGCTGGTGCGGGTGGGGGTGCGCGGCGCGTGGAGCTTTGCCGCCTTCAACGACAATGCGTACCGGGGTTATCTGGCCGAGCCACAAATTCGTCTGGTATGGCGCCCCCGGGGGCACGACGGGGGGGTGCAGTTCACTTCCACCCTGTCCGCACGCTGGGCCGATCGGGAATTGAACGCCTACTATTATGGTGTGCCTGCCGCCTTTTCCACACCGGAGCGCCCCGCCTGGGAGGCCCCGGCCGGGTTGCAGTCGGTGGGGGTGCGGTTGTCCTTTGGTTGGCGTCTGCACCCGCGCTGGACGGTGGGTGGGTTTGTTGGGGGCAGGCACCTGGGACCGGGGGTGGTCGGCGCCAGCCCGCTGGTGGAAACCCCCACCAGCATTACCGCCGGGGTGGGGGTCAACTGGACCTTTGCCGCTTCCACACGGATGGTCAGCGGGCGTCGGGTGAATGGCGACCGGCCGCCGTGATTCGACTCCGGGCGGGAATGTGGCACGCTGCTTGCTGCATGTGACAGACGGACCGAGCCGAGATGAGTGACACCAACGACATACGCAGCCGCGAGCAGCATCTGGCCCAGGCCGCTGCCCAGGGCGATCCGGTGGCCTTCGAGGAACTGCTTTCCCCTTACATGAAGCGGGCCTACGCCTATGCCATGCGGCACACCGGCGACCCCACCGTGGCCGAGGACGTGTGTCAGGAGGCGTTCATCAAAGCCTATCGCGCCATCGGCTCCTTTGCCGGAAAATCGGCGTTCTCCACCTGGCTGTTCCGCATCATCTACACCACCTTCCTCGACCACGTGAAAAAGCCGTCCATGCCGCAACTGGAGATGCCCGAGGACGGCTCCGAGCCCCCCGCGGCCGCCGCCGAGGCCATGGAGCGCTTCTTTAATGACCTGCGCAGCCAGGAGCGCGAGGAGTGGCTGCTGGCGGGAATCTTCAAATTGCCCCCGGACCTGCGCGACCTGGTGGTGCTGCGCGATTTGCAGGGATTTTCCTACCGGGAGATCGCCGCCATCACCGGCGAAGTGGAAGGCACCATCAAGAGCCGCCTGTCCCGCGCCCGCGAACGGTTGCGTGCGCTGCTCACCGCGGATGAGCACTCCCCGGTCACCTGATCCGGCCTTTTTCCACAACTGCCGGAATTTCGTCTTAACCTGCGTATTTCCATGTGCCGGAAGGGGTAAAATTTTCCCACCCGCCGCGCAATCCCTTGATATACGTGGATATGCGTACGAAAAAAATCCGGCAGCGGCGGGAACTTTTTTCATCCGCTGCTCGTCTAATGGGCATGAGGCTTTTTTGAGGTCAATCATGGATTCCAGCTGCGATCAAATCCGCGAACGTTTCGTCGACTATCTGGACCAGTCGTTACCACCGCTGGCCCGTGGCCGGATGGATGCTCACCTGGTCGGATGTCCGGCCTGTGCGGGCGAGCTGAAGGCCACCCGGCGGCTGGTGAGCGCGTTGGCGGAAATCGAGGCCCCCGCGCTGCCTGCCGGGTTTGAGCAGCGGTTGCACGCGCGGCTGTTGAACGAAACCGAAGCCATGCGTGCGCGGGCCGTGGCCCGGCCGGCCCGGCCGGCCCGGGGGCGTTTTTTCACCCGCTTCGGTGCCTGGGGCCGGGGCTTTGCTGCCGGTCTTGCCACCTGCGCGGTGGCCGGGATGGCGCTGCTGTTCGTGGTGGATCGCCCCACCGCTCCGATGGTCAGCGGCGGAGCCGCACCGCAAGCGATTGCCGCCGCCTATGGAGGCACCCATCTGGACATGGGCACCGATGCGGTGGTGAACATCCGTTTCGACGCCGCCCGCCCGGTGCAGGGGGTGCGTTTTTCCATCACCCTGCCGGAAGGGGTGCGCGCGGTGGTGAATGGCCAGTTGATCGAGTCCGCATCGCTGACCTGGGTGGGCGATCTGGAGCGGGGGATTAACCACATCCCGCTGAAGGTGCGCGGCGTGGCCCGGGGCGAATGGACCGTTACCGCGACGTTGGAGAAGGGATCGGCGCGCCGGGAGAAATCCATCGGCGTGCATGTGAATGGTGTGTAACCACTTATTTAACCGAATTAACCACGATATGGAGTTCCAACAAATGAAACTGAACAACATCCTGACGTTCTCCGCCGCCATCACCCTGGCCGCCGCCATGCCGGCCCTGGCCCAGGAGCCGACCTCCCATGTGCCGGACGATGTGGACCTGCCGGTGGAAATCCACATGGACATCGTGCACGACGAAGGCGACGTGGACGGCTCCATTGAGATCACCGTCACCGATGACGACGGAAACGAGATCCACCTGGTGTCCATCGACATTCCCAACGATGCCAGTTCCGCCGCCGATGAGGATCATGGACAGGCCGACGATGACCACGGACAGGCCGACGACGATCACGGTCAGATGGACGACATGGACGATGACGCGGACGAGGACGCGGATGATGCCAGCGACCACGCCGACGATGCTGCGGACGCTGCCGACGACGCCGCGGATCACGCGAACGACGCTGCCGAACTGGCGGAGGACAACGCCGGTGCCGCCGAAGGTCACATGCCGCTGTAGGGTGGGAGTGATGGGCCCCTGTTCGGTTTGGGCCTTGTGATTCGGGCCTCATCTTCGCACAATGAAAGGGGAGCCGCTGCAACGGCTCCCCTTTTTATTGGCGTGCGAAATTCGGGAGAAGGGGATGACCCTGAAACGTGTGCTGGCCGGAGTTCTGGCTCTGGGGGTGGGGTTGCCGTCGCTGACGTGGGCCGATCACCTGCCGGAGGCGGAGGTGTTGATGGACGACCGCCGCTACGAAGTGGCGATTCCGCTGCTGGAGACCGAATCCCGCGAGGAACCGGACAACGCGCGGGTTTGGTTCCTGCTGGGGGTGGCCTACAGCGAGCAGGAACGCTCCGGGGATGCCCGTGCGGCGTTTGAAAAAACCCTGGCCCTGGACCCCACCCACGGACTGGCCCATTACAATCTGGCCATCTTGTTGTTCCGTGCTGCCCAGTGGGAGCAGGCCGCCTCCGAGTTCCTGAGCACTGCCCGGGCCCGCCCCCAACTGGCCTCCGCCGCCTATCTGAACGCCGGGCTGGCGCGCCTGAAGCAGGGGCGCGAGGCGGACGCACGGGCACTGTTTCAGGAGGCGGCGGCAGTAGGGCCGGGCACCGGAAGCGGAAAAAGCGCGGTGCAGATGCTGGCCGCCCTGGACGGAAACCTGCCGGGCGCCACCCCGGCCTCCGACCCCACGGAGGCTGCCCGTAAATCCCCGGATCACCGATGGGACGCCCGCCTTACCCTGCGGCGGGAATTCGACAGCAACGTGTTTGCCACGCCGGACGACCCCACCACCGGCAACCAGTCGGACCAACGCATCGGCCTGTCGGCGCGGCTGGCCCGTTCCTTTGCGTTATCCGGCGCGCGGCGGATGGAGGTGCGTTACGACCTGTTCGCCCGTGAGTACGACACCCTCAGCCAGTTGGACCTGACCACCCACACCCTGCGGGTGCGGATGGAGCACCGAAAAACACCCCGCCGTTCCCGTTGGGAATACGCCTTCAGCAGTTCCACTCTTGGCACCTCCGCCTATATGGCATCCCACACGGCGGGCGCGCGATGGACGCTTTCCCGGGGCGGGCAGCGCTCCACCTATCTGTACACGCGCATCAAGCGGTACGACGCGTCCGCCGCCTACGGCTATCTTTCCGGCACCGGGGCCGAGGCGATTCTGGCCCGCTACCGGCCGCTGGGAATGGGCAGCCTGTATACCTCCGTGAGCGCGGAGTATCTGGACCGCAAGGACCGGCCCGACTTCGGGGCCGTCGCCGGGGTTCAGCACGTGTCGTATTCCCACGCGGGGTTCTCCCCGTCCGTGTCGCTGGTGCAGCCGTTCTTTTTCGGCCTGACCGTGGACCTGGGGGCGCGTTATCAGTACCGGGGGTACCTGGATGCGGATGTATGGAATTTCGGCGCCACCCGCCGCAAGCGCCAGGACCACAAACTGAGCATGGATCTGGCCGTCACCCGTGATCTGGGGAATCTCCTGGAACTGGAACTGGGCTGGAGGCGCGAACTGCGCCGTTCCAACATCGACAGCGCGGCGGACTACACCGACCGGGATTACCAGCGCAACGTCTACACCGTGGCGGTTACCGGGCGTTATTAAGGCAGGGTGATGATGGTGGCCTGTTCGTGTCCGCCGGAATCGCTCCAGGCGATGCCGATTACCCGCCCGTCCATGGACACCGCCACGTGGTTTCCGATGCCCAACAGGGTATTGGCCGGTCCCCATATGGGGGCCAGCAGCGTTGCCGGGTCGTACACCCGGTAGGAAATCACCGACGGGTCGGCCCCGCTCCAGGCCACCACCGCTCCGCCGGTGCCGTCGGTATCCAGCGCGGGCGGCGCCGGAATCACCCCGGGTGGGAGGGTGTCGAGCACCGTGGGTGATGCTTCCCAGGCAGGGGTAATGAGCCCGGCGTCATAGCGCAACGCGAGCAAGTCACTGCCGTCCATCCACGCGACAACGGCGTTGCCACTCAAATCCATGGACAGTTGCAGGCCGAGAGGTATGTTGCCAACGGTGCCCGGGTCGATCCGCTGGGCCGTACCCCAACCGGCGCCGGATATAGAGTCGTTGGCGTAAATTTCAATGCCCTGGCTCCACACCGCAATGGCGTTTCCCGCACCGTCGCTGGCGAGGCGCAGGTCGGTGATTGGTAGAATTCCTGAGTTTGTGTCGATTTGCGTTGGCGATAAATTCCAGGCCGGCAGCGGTCCGCTCAGGAATCCGGAGGCCCACACCTGCGGGGTGGTGTAGTCGTTCGCGGTCCGCCCTTCACGCCACACCACCATGCCGTTGCCGGTGGCGTCGATGACGGCGGCGCGGGGGTCCGCGGCGTAGTAGGTGGGAATGTCCAAGGCCAGGCCAGGCGTGCCGGTCAAATCCAACGGAACTGCCCGGATGTGCCCGATCCCGGGACCGGCGGTCTGATACCAGGCGGCCATGCCGAGCCCCGCCGGGTCCAGGTGCAGATCCGGTTGATAGGAATACTCCGGGGCGCTGGTCGCGAGTGTGGAGTTGCCCCATTTTCCGGTGGTGGGGTCAAAGCCCGCCTGAAACAGGCCGGTGGGGGCGTGGGTCCATACCGCACGGGCATACCCGCCGCTGTCCAT
Source organism: Nitrospirota bacterium (assembly GCA_029881725.1). Taxonomy (GTDB): domain Bacteria; phylum Nitrospirota; class JACRHL01; order JACRHL01; family JACRHL01; genus JAOUMB01. The sequence goes on along the minus strand of JAOUMB010000020.1, from coordinate 14,535 downwards.
GGCCAGCGCCATCTCCGACACGGAGCCGCCGCTGATGATCGGACCCCACCCGGAGGTGTCGTAATCCTGGAGGAACAACTGGCCGTCGAACTCCACCGCCAGTACCGCCGTTCCCCCGTCGTCCACGGCAATGCGAACGTGGGCCTTGGGGTCCACGACTTGGGAGGTGCCCATAATGGACAGCACGCCCAAGGCCAATAGCGGGGCCAGCAACAGTTTGCGCAGGCGGGGGGAGAGGGCGGGATTCATGCGGTTTCCTTTCGGGCGGTCACGGGGTCACGCGAGTTGTGTGTGCGCCGGAGTTTTTGCTCCAGGCCAGCCCCAGCATGGCGCCGTCCATCGACGCCGATACGTTGCGGCCGTAATCGAATTGCGGAAATGCAGTCCAGCCGGGGGTGGCGGGGTTGTAGATGGCGTAGCCGATTGTTGCCGGGTCCTGGGAACTCCAGGCGAACACCGCGCCGCCCGCGCCGTTGGTGTCCAGCGACGGGGGCACCGGGCCGTCCTGGGAATTCATGTCCAGATCGCTCACGTGAATGGCGGCCTCCCAGCCGGACAAAGCCGCCATGGGATCGTAGCGCACCGCCCAGGCGGCGCGGCCTACCATCCAGCCCACGAAGGCGCTGCCTTCCGCCGCCGGGTCGATGTCGTCCACGGCCAGTTGCAGGCCGAAGGCGCGTCCCCCGGCCACGGTGTGCAACAGCCATGGGGCGCCCCACATGGACGAACCGGCGGGGCGGTGGGCCGCGTATACCTCGGTGCCCTGGCTCCAGGCGGCAACCATGTTGCCCGCGCCGTCCGCGCCCACGGCCACGTCAAACACCTGTGCGGCGGGCAGGGAGGCGTTGAGGTGTGTCATGGCGGTGGTCCACGCGGGGATCAGGCCCGCCCGGTATTCGGCAGCCCACACCTGCGGGGTGGTCACGTCGCCCCAGTCCACTCCTTCGCGCCATACCGTCACGGCGTTTCCGGCGGGATCCACCGCCACTTTGGGCGGGCCGGTCATGTTGGTGCCGCCGGTGGGGATTTCCAACGGAGTGCCCACGGTGCCATCGGCGGTGACGGGGGCGGACCACAGGTGGCCGAAATTGGGTTCCGGGGTGCGCTGATACCACACCGCCATGCCGGGACCGGCGGCGTTCAGGTGCGCGTGAGGGAAGTACGCCGGCTCCGGCCCCGCCGTGGCCAGGGTTTGTACCGCGCTCCAGGCGGTGGCGGCCCGGTTGAAACGCGCCGTGAACACCCCTCGGGAAGCGTCGGCCCACACCGCGCTGGCGTTGCCGCCGCCGTCCATGGATAGGGCTAGCGCGTCGCCGGTTTCACCGGACAACTCCGCCAGCGGCCCAATGGCATCCGACGCGTTAAGCGAGATGGCGGCATCCCGCAGCAGCGCCAGCACGGTGGTGCCGGTGGCCTGATGCACGGCGATGCGCGGGCTGCTGGCCGGGTTGATCGGTCCGCTTTCGCTGGCCAGGATGGTCAGTACGCCCAGGGCCAGCAGCGGGGCGGTGAGGATGGCGCGCAGGCGGGGGGAACGGGTCACTGGGCGCCCTCTTGCGGGGAACGGGTGAGGAACAGAATTGCCAGACCCGCGCCGGTGGCGATGGCGAGCAGGTCCAGCGGGTCGAAGGTGCCTCCCACGCCGCCGATAACCGGATGCTGGGCGATTTCGAAGGCGGCGTCGATGCCCGCCCACAACAGGGCGGAAAATATCACCCGGCGGGTTCCCAGCAGGACCGTGGTGAGCAGGGTGAAGGCGAAGGCATGCAGCAGGGAGGGGAACTGCCCCAATAGCGGGGTCCAAAAGGAGGACAACGGCGGCAACCACCCCAGGGCGGCGGGGGAACTACCGGGTGCGCGGGCGCTCAGGTAGACCAGTGCCCCCAACAGCAGCGCCGCGCTTCCCGCCGTGAGGGCGGGCAGGGCAGACGGTTCATGTGCGGTTGTCCGGTCCCGGGCCATCGTGCTCCCATCCAGAATGGAAAGCGCCAGATAACAGGCAGTTTCCGTGCTTATGGATAGTATAGCAACTGGTGTGCCAGTGGCCTCAGGCCAGCAGCCGCACCGGCACGCGGGTGCCGGGCTGGAGCGGGCCGTCCAGTTCCTCGGACAACTCCATCAGCCCTTCGGCCAGCATCATGCTGGTGAGCACGCCGGAGCCCTGATCGCCGGTGGTGCGGCAGGTGTAGCTGCCGTTGCCATCGTTTTCCACCAGCGCGCGCAGGAAAAAGCGCCGCCCCGGCTTTTTGGACACCTTTTCGGTGAGCGCCGCCTGCACCACGGGGCGCTCGATGTGGGTGTGGCCCATCCACTTTTTAATGAAGGGGCGCACGAACACCTCGAACGACACCATGGAACTGACCGGGTTGCCCGGCAGGCCGAAGGTGGGCACCCCGGACACCGGCCCGAAGGCCAGCGGGCGGGCTGGTTTCATGCGCACCTTCCAGAAGGTGAGGCCGCCCCCCAGTTCGCTCATGATCTCGCGCACGTAGTCGAAGTCTCCCATGGACACGCCGCCGGAGATCAGCAGGATGTCGCAGTTGAGTCCTTCCCGGATGCCTTCCCGGGTGGCCTCGCGGGTATCTTTGGCAATGCCCAGCCGCACGGGGATTGCGCCGCTCTCCTTCACCTGCGCGGCCAGGGCGTGGGAATTCACGTTGATGATCTTGTCCGGGCCTGGGGCCTGGTCCACCTCCACCAGTTCGTCGCCGGTGGACAGGATGCCCACCACCGGTCTGCGGGTGACCCGCAACTGGGAACGGCCGAAGGAGGCCAGCATGCCGATGTGGCCGGGGCGCAACAGGGTTCCGGGGGGCATCATCAACTGCCCCTCGGTTACGTCCTCGCCCTTGAGGCGCACGTTTTCGCCCGGGGCCACACCGGAATGAATCAGGATGTCGCCGTCCGGGCCGGGCTCGGTCTCCTCCACGATCACCACTGCGTCGGCCCCTTCCGGCATGGGGGCGCCGGTCATGATGCGGATCGCCTCGCCGGTTTCCACCCGGCAACTGGGCATGGCGCCGGCGGCCACGGTTTCCAGTACCACCAGCCGGAACGGATTGGCCGGCGTAGCGGCGGTCACATCGGCGGCGCGCACCGCAAAGCCATCCATGGCGCTGTTGTTCCACGGAGGCAGGTCGCGCGGGGCGCGGATTTCCTCCGCCAGCACCCGGCCCACGGCTTCTTCCAGCGGTACCTGCTCGTGGCGCGGTGAGGGCACATGCTTCATCACATGGGCCAGCGCCTCTTCAAACGGAATCATGACCCTGCCTTTCCCGCCAGGCGCGCACGCGCTCCGGCCAGTTCGTCCGGTGTATTCACATTGATCAGCCCGGCCAGTTCCGGATCCCAGCCACGCACCGTCGGTTCCGGCACCAGGTGGCCGCACTCCCGGGCCAGGGCCTGCACCCGCAGTTCCCCGTTACCGATTCGCCGGGCGATCTCCCTGGCAAGGGAGCGATGATACACTCCCACCAGCGGGTGAACCACTCCCCCCACTTCCGGCACCACCAGGGTCGGCTCCCCCCGTTCCAGGGCGATGTCGATCAGCCCGGTAGCCAGGGCGGCGGAGGGAAATGGCAGATCCGCCGCCATTACCAGCACCCACGGGTGCGCCGCCGCCTCCAGCGCCGCATGGATGCCGGACAGGGCGCAGACCGGAAACTCCGCCCGGTCCGTCACCGCTCGTACCCCCTGCGGCCACGCTGTTCCATCCCGCTGGCCGGGGCGGGCCACCACCAGCACCTCGTCACATACCGCCGCCAGCACCGCCAGCACCCCCTCCGCCAACGTGGCGCCCCCGGCAAACGGCAGCAATGCCTTGTCGGTCCCCATCCGCCGTCCGCGCCCGCCAGCCAGCAGGGCACCTGTAATTGCCCGTTTATTGGCAAATTTGGTCATGTGCCGGTCCGCTGACACCCGTTCTGTAACCAAGTGGCAAAATTTTGGCATTTGGGTGTCACCAGGATTTCACAATCGGTGCGGATGCGAACAGTTGCCCCCCTTCCGGCGGTTTCGGCACTAAACTGAAAAGAACGTAAAAACATAGCGTTATAAAAAGTTAGCAGGGAATCGTCCGGTGTGGCAAGGCTCTTGCTCTATTTTCGGGGCACGGTCGCCCGGCGGCCATTGGCTCACACCCTTTTGCTTTTTTTGAGGACGCAGGATGGAACACGCAGCAGATTGCCCCAAGTGCCGTGGTTACATGTACAAAGAGCGCTTCGCCGATTTTTCACTCACCTTCTTCGCCTGGAAGTGCATCAACTGCGGAACGGTGATGGATGCGGGCATCATTGAGAACAAGTTCGGCCTGCACGGCAACCGCATGGACACCGAGAAGGTTCCGCTGCTGGCCAAGACCGCCTGATTGAATTTTCTCCTGACCGCCAGCCGGGCGGACAGGATCGACTTGCGGGGCCGGAGGGAGGTTGTTGCACGACGACGCCCTTCGGCCCCGGTCTTTTTTCAGGTGGCGCCCGTCACCGTTACCCCCTCTTTCAGGTGGCGCCCGCCACCGTTACCCCCTCCAGCCTGATACCCGCCGGACCCCGGTATCCGCCGCGCACCGTTTCCTCGGCGGACAGGGTGGCCCGTGCAAAGGCGTGCCATACATCGCCGGACACGCTGCCGCCCACCACCGGACGCACGCTGCCGTCCGGCAGGTGCAGGTAGGCGGTGCGCAACTCACCGGAAAACGCCCCGGTCACCGAACTGGGGTGGAAGGTGGAAAAACGCAGGGCGTGCAGTACCGGCCCGTGGGCCAGCAGGTCCGCCAGCGGCGTGCTGCCGGGCGCAACCACGGTGTTGCCGCTGGCGCCGGTGGCGCGAATGCCCAGATAGTCTGCAAAGCGTTTGGAGGCGGTGCGCTCCACGAAACGCCCCTGATCCACCACCGTCACCTTGTGCGCAATCTGGCCGTCGCTGTCCATGGGCTGGCTGCCCAGCATCCACGGGGCCAGGGGATCCACGGTGAGGGTGATCGGGTCGCCGGACAGGGCTTCGATGAGCGGCTTTCCCTCGCTCAGGCGCGACCACCCCTCGTAGCGGGAGCGCCCTCCGGCGTGGGCCAGAAACGTATCGAACAGGGTGTCCAGCGACTCTTCGCCGAACACCACCGGCAGGGTGCCGCCGGTGGGCAGGGTGGCGATCAGTCGGTCCCCCGCCCAGGAGGCGTGCCGCCCCACCACCGCGCCCAGGTCCAGTTCCCGTGCCCGGCGCGCACGGCGAATGCCCTGGACCTCCACGCTGTCGGTGCCGTTGTCGGCCAGCAGCACAAATTCGCTGAACAGCTCGGTGGCTCCGTAGCTACCTTCAAATCCTTCCGAGGTGCATACCGTTGTCTGCACCCGGTCCGCAAACAGTTCGCTGGCGCACAGGGGGGCATCCCCGGCGGCAGCGTCCATTTCGGTTACCAGCTCGGCGATCACCGCATCCGGCTCGGCGGCCACCCGGGGGTCTTCCAGTGGCACCTGGGGCAGACTGGCGGGGCCGGGAAGGGCCCACGGGGCATTGGCCACCAGTTTCGCCCGCTCCACCGCCACCGCCACCTGGGCCGGAGTTAATTCTGGACGGGGACCGGTAAGGGTAAACGCCGCCTCGCCCTGGGACTCCTTGCCGCCCTCCTGTTTGCGGGTGTGGACCGTCACCCGCACTGAATGGGTGTGGGCCACGCGCCGCGCCTGCTCGTTGCGGAAGACGCGGTACAACTGGTGGCTTTCCACCTGCCGGGCGTGCAACGCCCAGCCGCTCACTCCCGGGGCCGCCTTCAGCACGCGGGCGATCGATTCAAGGTCCATGTTCCCGCTCATGCCAGCCGCGCCTTCAGCCGCAGGTGAGGACCGCCGTCGGTCACCTTCACCCACTCCTTGTAGCCCTTGCCACACATGCCCAGGCCGGTGATCTCCACCTGACGGCCGACCATGCTGATGGATTGCAACAACTCCGGCACGTAACCGGTGACAATGACCGGCGAGAATACCCGTCCGGTGAGTTTGCCGTCGCGAATTTCCGAGGCCATGTAACCTTCCAGCTGGATCCCCCAGCTTTTCGGGTCTTCCATGCCGTTGGAGGGGCGCTCAAGATAAAAGCCGTATGCCACGTCGGCCACCATGTCGGCGAACTCCGCATTGCCGGGGCCGAAGAAGGTGTTGCTCATGCGCGTGTAGGCCTTTTTGGAGAATGACTCGCGGCGGCCGTTGGCGGTGCGCGGAATTTTGAGCGCGTGGGCAGTGTGCAGATCGGTCAGCGGCCGCACCAGCACCCCGTTGCTTATGACCTGGGTGCGGGTGGCGGTTTGACCCTCGTGGTCGAAATAGTAGCTGGCGGCCTCGCCGTCGCGGGACGGATCGTCGTACATGTCCACCCCGGGAGCGGCCACCTCCTTGCCCAGAAATTGTTCGCCACGGGAGCGTTTTTTCAGAAACATGTCACCTTCGGTCCCGTGGCCGAAGGCCTCATGGGCGAAGATGCCGGAAAACTCGGGGGAGAACACGCAGTCGTAATATCCGGCCTCCAGCCGTGGTGCGCCGGTAATTTTGAGGCAGTCGGCCACCAGGGTATCCACGGTGCCTTCGGGCATTTCCGCCGCCTCCCAGCCGCCGCGCCTTCCCCGGCCGTCCCACAGTTGCGCCTGATGGTCGCCTTCGCGGGTGGTGACGCCCACCACCGACTGGGTGCGGGCCAGATCCTGAAACAGGGTGCGGCTGCGGTTTACAAACAATTCCCGCGTACGGGTGTGGGAGATCATGCCAAAGGCGTTCACCACCCGGCTGTCCACGGAACAGGCGGCCTCGCGCAGTTCGCGGGCGCGCTGCACGCGCTCGGCCAAGGGCACCGATTCCCACGGGATGTGCTGGCGGGTGTCGAAGGCGGCCTCGGCGGGGGGGCCGGGATTGACCGGTGGCGCGGCCCGGTCGATGCCCGCGTCGATGGCGGCGTTTACCGCCCGCTCGGCGGCTTCGGTCAGGGCCTGCTCGGTCAGGTCGTCGGTGGCCGCCTCGATCAGGGAGTGCCCGGTATGCACGGTAAAAACCGCCCCACGCGACGGGGCCGGCTCGCTTACCTGTTCCTCGGTGGTGGCCATGCGCACCGCCTCGCCCGACTGGTCGGTGACCAGTACGGCGGCATACGGCACCCGCTCCTCCATCCGCGCCACCAGCGCGGACAAGGTTGCCCCCAGGGTTTTCACCCCAACAGTCTGAGTCATGTGACGCCCTCCCGGTCGATCATCCTGCCCACCACACAGACTACCAATACCCCGCCCACCCGTAAAGGCGGGCAGGGCCCGCTAGCATTGTTCGATGCAGGCGAAGACGCTGTTGAGTTGGCCTTGTCCCCAGTATCCGTAGAAGCTGTTGCCGGCGGGGTTGCAGGCGACGGTAGTGTGGCCGAGCAGGGTTTCGCCGTGATCACCCTTGTAAACGGCCACCTGGGTGTGGGGCACGATGCGGCCTTCACAGTTGATGCAGCGGGCGCCGTAGCGGGTGATGTATCCCTCAATGCACGCGGGGCATACGTGGAGCATCAGATGCACGCTCTCATAGACCACCGGGTGGGCGCCGGGATCGAACCGCCGGTTACAGGCGTCGCAGTCGGAATCGGGAGTGCTCATGCGCACAGGATAGCCGGAGTCACCGTCCGTGTGCAGCAGCGGAAAATACAAAAAAGGGAGCGGGTGACTCCCCCCCCGGCAAGTCACTCGCTCCCTTTTCCGGCGTTTGGACCGGATGATTGCGCACTTCCATTACAGCGTACGATAAGGAGTCGCGCTATCGGGAAAAACCCGCATTCGTATACGCAGTATTACGAAGCGCTATATGCGGTTACCGATGACGGCGGTGCATCTCGCCCAGCCGCGCGCGTTGGTTTTTGTCCAGCATGCCCTTGATTTCCGCCAGTTGATCGACAAAGGCACGCCATAGTTGGCCTTCGAGGGCGCCGATGGTGACCAGTGCCTTTTCCGCGCCGGCTTTATCGACTGTGGGGGCGTGCAGGGCGGATTTGAGATCGGACTGGGCGGCGGCGAGTTGGGCCGCGTGCACCGAATGTTTGGTGACCCAATCGTCGCGCAGGGTGCGGAGGGAGGCGATCTGACCGTCGGTCAGGTTGAGCATGTCGGCCATTTGCAGAAAGTGCGCGGCGGCGTTGTGGGGGGCCATGTGGCGCCCCTTGTCATGCATGCCCTTGCCGCCTGATGCGTGCATGCCGTCGTGCATGCCGGGCATGTTGCCCATGCCGGGATGGTCGGGTCCGTGCTGGGCAAAGGCCGCCGGTGCGAACAACAGGGTGGACAGGAGCAGAACACCCGCCAGGCGAAACGGGTTCGAATGGAAATGATTCATCATGGATTACCCTCTCCGGTAAGTGATTCTTCGGGTTCGTCGGCATGTGGATGCTGGACGCATTCCCATGGCCGCTATTTTACCGCGCTATCCGGTGGCGCGGTCCACCTGTTCCGCCAGATCGACCAGCGCCGGCGCCACATGCACCGGCACCGTGTCCGCGTCGATCAGGCGGCGTACCGCTTGCGGCAGCCGTTCGAGTTGATGGGCGGCGTGCTTGCGGATCACTTCCAGATCGGGTGCGGGCATCACCCGGCGGCCAGCGGACATGACCTTGCGGATCAGTGGTTCGCCAGGGTGGTCGTCGCCCTCAATGGTCAGGGTGTCGGCGGCCATCCGACCGTCGGCGGAAAAGGCGCGGAACACCTGCTTGCGGCCGGGCCAGGTGGCCTTGCCCTCGGAGCGCTTGCGGCGGGGAGTACCAGCGTATTCCTGGAGCTTGTAGGCACAATCCAGACAGGGGGCGTCGGCGGAGGTGTCCAGTCGGGTGCCGATGCCGAAGCCGTCGATGGGCGCGGCGCTTTCTGTCAGGCGTTGCAACTTGAACTCATCGATGCTGCCGCTTGCGAAGATGGTGGTGTCGGTGAGTCCCCCGTGGTCCAGAATGCGCCGCACCCGGAAGGCGTGCTCGGCCAGATCCCCGGAATCGAGGCGCACGCCGCGGATGGCGATGCCGTCGGCGGCCAGTCTTGGGGCCAGTTCCACCACCTTGCGTGCGCCCTGCTCGGTGTCGTAGGTGTCGATAAGCAGCACGGTGTTTTTGGGGTGGCTGCGGGCAAAGTGCTCGAATGCGGCGGATTCGTCTCCGTGGGCCTGAATGAACGAGTGGGCCATGGTGCCAAACACCGGAATGCCGAAGCGGCGTGCCGCCTCCACGGTGGCGGTGCCGGTGAGACCGCCGATGTATCCGGCGCGGGCGGCCAGCAGCCCGGCCTCGGCCCCGTGGGCGCGGCGCAGGCCGAAGTCCACCAGCATCCGGCCCGGTGCGGCCAGGGCCACGCGGGCGGCCTTGGTGGCGATCAGGGTCTGGAACTGGAGCAGGTTGATGATGCGGGTTTCCACCAGTTGCGCCACTGGCAGCGGGGCGGTGACGCGCAGGATCGGTTCGTCGGCGAAGAACACTGTCCCTTCCGGCATGGCGTGCACGTCGCCGGTGAAGGTGAGGCCGGTGAGCCGGTCGGCGAAGTCGGGGGCAAAGCGGCCGCTGGCGCGGATCCACTCCAGTTCCGCATCGGTGAAGGCCAGGGTTTCCAGATACTCCAGCACCTGCTCCAGCCCGGCGGCCATCAGGAACCCCCGGTTCTCGGGCAGCCTGCGCACGAAGAACTCGAACACCGCCGTTTCATCCATGCCGTGCTCCAGATAGGCCTGCATCATGGTCAACTGATACAGATCGGTGAGCAGGGTGGAGGCGGCGGGGTGGTTCATGCGGATGCGGTGGCCGCGAGGGGTAGCGGGCGCTGGCGGATCGGCACCGCGCCCAGGGCGGTCATTTCGGCAATGGCCATGTCACCATCGGCGGCATCCACGGCGCCTACGGCGTCGGTGAGCAGAAACACCGCAAAACCCTCGCGCAGGGCGTCCTTTACCGTTGCCAGTACGCAGAACTCGGTGGCGATGCCGCCCACGAACAGGCGGCGAATGCCCTCGTCACGCAGTTCCATGGTCAGGTCCGTGCCTTCAAAGGCGGAGTAGGCGTCGGCATCCGGGGTGTTGGCCTTGGTGACGATTTCGGTCCGGTTGGGTAGTTCCAACCGGGAGGGAAAGGCCGCGCCGGGAGTGTCGGCCACGCAGTGGGGCGGCCACTGGCCTCCCTGGGCGGTGAACGAGCAGTGGTTCACCGGGTGCCAGTCGCGGCTGGCGAACACCGGGCGGCGACGGGCGAGAAACAGGGCGATGTAGTGATTGAGCGGCTCGATCACCTGGTTGCCGCCGGGGACTGCCAATGCTCCGTCGGGGGGCAGAAAATCGTTCTGCACGTCCACGATCAACAGGGCGTCTGCCGGGCCGATGCGCCAACTGGTGGGGTTGACTGGGGTCATGTGGAATCCGCTCCCGCTTCAGGTTGATCCGTTCTCTTATTTATTATCACGCGATTTGTGCCGGAGTGCGCGGCTTTACCCCTTGATGCAGGCCATGGGAGTCAGGCGCGCCACCTTGCGGGCCAGCCCCGCGTTGTGGGATGCGGCCACCACCCGGTCCACGTTCTTGTACGCGCCGGGGGCCTCCTCCGCCACCCCGCGCAGGGACGGGGAGCGGATCAGGATGCCACGCGCGCCCAGGTCGTCCACCACTTTGCGCCCCTGCCATTTCTTTTTGGCCTGATGGCGACTCATGGTGCGGCCGGCCCCGTGACAGGCGGAGCCGAAGGCCACCTCCATGCCGCGTCCGGTACCCGCCAGTACCCAACTGGCGGTGCCCATGGTGCCGCCGATCAGCACCGGCTGGCCGACGGCGGAAAAAGCGGGGGGCACATCCGGGTGACCGGGGCCAAAGGCGCGGGTGGCCCCCTTGCGGTGCACGAACAGTTTTTTGGTTTTTCCGTTTACGGCATGGGTTTCCAGCTTGCAGGTGTTGTGGGATACGTCGTACAGCACGTTCAGGACGGCGTCCGGCACCACGTGCATGAACGCCTGGCGGGCCAGGTGGGTGATGATCTGCCGGTTGGCCAGGGCGCAGTTGATGCCCGCCCGCATGGCCCCCAGATAGCGGCGGCCCAGTTCACTGGCAAGCGGCGCGCAGGCCAGTTCCCGGTCGGGCAGGGTGAGGCCGTGGGCGGCGGCCTGTTCCACCATGGCCTTAAGAAATTCGGTGCCGATCTGGTGCCCCAGCCCCCGCGAGCCGCAATGGATGCTGAGCACGGCGTCGCCGACCCGGAGGCCAAAGGCGGCGGCAGCCTCCGGGTCGGCGATTTCGGTCACCTCCTGCACTTCCAGGTAGTGGTTACCGGAACCCAGGGTGCCCATCTCGTCCTGCTGGCGGCGCTTGGCCTGAGGTGACACGGCGGACGGGTCGGCGCCATGCATGTGTCCGTGTTCCTCCGTGTGGGCCAGGTCGGCAGGGGTTCCATACCCCTCGCCCACCGCCCAGGAGGCGCCGCCGGAGAGCATGGCCTCCATCCGGTCCGCGTTCAGGTGCAGGCGCCCGGTGCTGCCGAGCCCGGCGGGCACGGTACGGAACAGGCTTTCCGCCAGTTTGGGCAGGATCGGGCGCAACTGGCTGGCGGTCATGCCGGTGGTAAGGGTGCGCACCCCGCAGGAGATGTCGAACCCCACCCCTCCGGCGGATACCACACCGCCCGCGTCCGGGTCGAAGGCCGCCACCCCGCCGATGGGAAAGCCGTAGCCCCAGTGGGCGTCGGGCATGGCGTAGGAGGCGGTGACGATGCCCGGCAGACAGGCCACCCCCACCACTTGCTCGAACACCTTGTCGTCCATCCCCGCCAGCAGTTCCGCATCCGCGAACAGCACCCCCGGCACGCGCATGGCGCCCTGCATGGGGATGTGCCATTCGAATTCCGATTGTCGCGTCAGCCGGTTCAGGTCCATAACCCCCTCATACGTCCACCACGCACTGGGCGATCCATCCGCCGTCCACCTGCACCACCTTGAGGGCGGTATAGGTGGCACCCTTGATCTCCACTGCAGGCTGATGGCGGGCCACGTCCACCGCTTCCCCCTCCAGAACCCCGTACAGCCGGTCACCCGTTCCGTCCGCGGTGATGCGCACGGAAAAGCGGGAGAACAGGGCGCGGCGGGTGGCCATTTCGAAAATAATGGCATTCAGCCATGCGGCCAGCAACAGTTCCCGATCGGCGGACCGGGCGGTCACCTCCACGCGCAGGGGGGTGGCCACCTGCTCCGGAGCCACGATCACTGCGGTGAGGGCGGTGGCGGCCGCCTCAAAGGCGTCTTCTACGGTTGGTCCATAGCCGCGCACCCCGATATCCGCCTGATGCTCGAAGTGTTCCCAGCGCGTTGGCATGGTTCCCTCTCCGGAGTGCCCTCTTTCTCCATCATGACGCCGCCGGTGTCAGTCGGCCAGGGGGCGCGTCATGTTCCGGTGCGGAATGCCCGCATCCGGATACTCCGGGCCGTGCGCCACAAATCCGAATTTTTCATAGAAGGGCAGCGCATGCACCTGGGCCGACAGGGCGGCGGTGCGAGCGCCCGCCTGCCGCGCCGCCGTTAACAGTTCTGTAAGCAACCGTGCGCCGATGCCCTTGGCCCGAAAGGGTTTGAGCACCGCCATGCGGCCGATTTTTGCAGTGTCACCGCTCATCAGCAGCCGCCCGCACCCCACCGGATCGCCGCCGGCCTCCGCCAGCACATGAACCGCGGTTGTGTCCTGGCCATCCCACTCCAGTTCCGGCGGCACCTGCTGTTCGTCCATGAACACCACGCGGCGAATATACGACAGTTCCTTCCGGGCCTCTGCCCAGGTGACCCGGCGCACGATGACCGGATCGGTCATTCGTCCTCCTCTTCCTCATCCGGCAGCAGTGCGCCGGTGCGGATCAGGTCGATGAGCAGCGCGCGAGCCTCGGGCACGCGCTCAAACGGCAGCACGGCGTTGCGGGTCAGGTCATCCTTTCCGGACAACAGGGTGGCCAGTCCCAGGGCCCGGTGGGGCAGGGGGTAGGCGGTGCCGTCCACGAACAGCACGGGGCCGCCCGGCGGCTCGCTCCAAGCCCAACGTGAGGCCGGATGGCGAATCAGGCGCTGGCCGCTGTCCAGCAGTGCCGCGGCCTCCTCCGGCGCGGGTCCCAGTTCCGGGTCGGGGGGGGAGCCCCGCCGGGGTTCGGTCATCAGTTGTCCGAACCAGCCCGTGATAGTGTCCGGGTCCAGAATTGCCTGTTCCAGAATGCGGCGCGCCTTGTCCACCGCCTCCGGGCCGATCCAGCCGGGATGTTTTTGCGGGGTCAGGTCCGGGTCGGTATACCGTGCCTCCGGATTGATGCGCCGGGCCGCGTCGGTCAGGGCGCAGCCTAGAAGGTCCAGCACCGACGGGGCGCGAAAGCCCACCGAACAGGTCATGCACGGCCCATCCACCGCCTCGCCGTCGTGGGGCACTCCGGGGGGCAGGTAGAGCATGTCGCCCGGCTCCAGCACCCACTCTTCGGTGGGTTGGAAATCGCTCAGGATCTGCACGTCGAGGCCATCCACCAGTTCACCGCCGGTGCCCGCCGGGGCGATGCGCCAGCGGCGGCGTCCCTGGGCCTGAATCAGAAACACGTCGTAGCTGTCCGTGTGTGGCCCCACCCCGCCCCCTTCGGCGGCGTAGCTGACCATCACGTCGTCCAGCCGCCAGGCGGGCAAAAACGAGAACGGCGTCAGCAGGTCGGCCACCTTCGGCACGTGATGATTGACCTCCTGCACCAGCAGGGTCCAGCCGGTTTCGGGCAGGGAGGCAAAATCGTCTTCGGTGAACGGCCCGTGGGCCGCGTGCCACGGCTCTCCGTGGGGGCCGTGCTGGCGCACGATGCGGCTGTTGACCTCCTCCTCCAGTGCCAGTCCGGCCAGTTCCTCCGGCTCCAGGGGGGGGCGGAGGCGCGGAAATGCGCCGCGTACGAGCAGCGGTTTTTTTTGCCAGTATTCGCGTAAAAACTGTGCGGGGGAGGTGCCGGCCAGTGGTTTTTTGGCGCGCATGGACCGGAAGGGGAGAGGCGTGCGCGGAGCGCTTCGCTCAGCCGCCCTTTTCGATGGTGGCGCCGAGGGTGCTGAACAGGTCGGCAAAGCCGGGGAATGAGGTGGCAATGGGGTCGGCCTCCACGGTCAAGTGGCTGTCGGCCACCATCCCCAGCACTGCCATGGACATGGCCAGCCGGTGGTCGCCATAGGCTTCGCAGGCGGCCCCCTTTACGATGGACGGGCCGCGCACCACCAAGCCGTCCGGCAACTCTTCCACGTTCACACCAACCCGGGCCAGTTCCCGCGCCATGGCGGCGATACGGTCCGATTCCTTGACCCGCAGTTCACCCGCTCCGGTCACCCGTGTGTCGCCCTCGGCCAGTGCGGCGGCGGCGAACAGGATGGGGAACTCGTCAATGGCGGCGGGCACCTGTTCCGGTTCGATTTCCACACCCTTGAGCGGCGCGTGGCGCACGATCAGGTCGGCCACCGGTTCACCCCCGGCCTCGCGCTCGTTGACGCGGGTGATGTTGGCCCCCATGCGGGTGAGGATTTCCAGAATCCCG
>JAOUMB010000061.1 GCA_029881725.1 Nitrospirota bacterium | reverse complement strand
CATCGCCCACACGCACCCCACCGTGAATCGAATCCCCCATAATTCCAAAAACACCCACATTTTCAATCCCTTCTGCACGTTTCCTTTCGCAAGCCGACCCCTCCACAAAGCCAATTTTATCCCACATTTTCAATGGGTTCTGAATTTTCACCGCAAAACTCGGCTTTTCAAAATCCGAATCGTGCTACCGGCCTTCAGAACCCATTGATATTCCGTTCCGACTCCACCGTGAACATGCGAAACCCACGGTGCGAAACGTCTCCACAAAGCCGTTTTTTTCCCACAAAAACAGCTAGTTCTGAACCTGAAAACCGTTAATTTTCACCGTGTTTCACTTCGCAACCACAAACGAGAATTAATCCATAATTTCAATACGTTCTGAATTTTCAGCCGATTTTTTGCAAAACAAATTAACCGTGCCCACAAACGGAAAAAAACATCGCAAAATCAGCCGGTTATGCCCGGTTGTTCACCGTGGCGCACGGTTTAGCTTTGCCGTTTGCGAAGCGAAGTAGCACGATTTGGCCCCACCTGAACCGGTCCCTCCCCCCACAAAACCGCCCGCCCCCCCGATTTCATGCGGCGCCACCTCCACATAACCCATTGGAAAACCATAGATTAAAAAACATCGCCGGGCGCGGGGCGCCACATTCGCCACATTCGCGGGACGCCGGGCGGGGCCATGCGCCACCATGACGCGGGGATCGCAGTGGCCCGCAACGCCCAAACCGAAGGGGCCCGGCGGGGTGGCGCCACGGGACCGGAAACCGGCCCCCCTGGAACGACGATCGGAACAGGGGGCGTTTTCATCCGGGCGCAGGCGGACATGATGGCGGGGATGGGAACATTCCCACGGAAAACCGGACCGATTCGGCTCCCGGCGACCACCCGATCAGCGGCGTAAGTCCTTTTGCACCAATTGTTTTTGGCGTGTTCCAACAGTCTCGGAAGTCGCTCCCCCACGATTTCTGAAATTTTTCCCTAGCTCGTTCAGGTTTCGTTCAGCTTTGCGGAGTAATCTATGGTTATAGCTGCCCGGAGGGGTGTCTGTTCGGGGGCTGCAACCATTTGGTTCGGAGGAGAACCCATGAAACGAACTCAACTGCTTTTCCCCGTTCTCGCTCTGACGCTCGGGGCGGTACTGGTTGGTACGGCTGCCCGTGCGGCAGACATCCCTTCCAACAACGCCAAGCTGCTGTCGGGAATCCTGTCCTCCGCCTACTTCACATCCACCCAGCTGGAGCGGCAACTCGCCACCGAGAAGGGCGACTTCTCCCCTTCCTTCAAGCTCGGGCTGGCCCAGGTGGAAACCGAAATGGGCAAGGCGGACCGCCTCGCCAATGGCCATGACGCCATCGCCCCCGGCATCCGCCACGTGCGTGATTCCGTTGCGGCCATCGTCAAGGACGGCAAGCCCACCAAGCAATCCCGCGTGCTGCTGGATGAGATCAACCTCGAGTTGTACGCCATGGTGGTCAACGCCAACATCCTGGAAGCCAGCGCCCACCTGCAATCCGCCAAGGCCGCCCTGGGCAAGGGGCGTGGCGACGAAGGCAAGCTGCACCTGCAGGAGGCGGGCAAGGCGCTGGAAAACGCCAATAACCGCGGCGCGTACCACATCCAGAACGATATCGAGGAGATCCAGGCGGCCCTGATCGAAATGGGCAACGCCATCGACGCACACGTGGCCATCGCCCCGGAGCGCATCGACGAGCGCATTGACGAGATCAACTCCCACCTGTTCGATGTGGCGGCGGAGCACTGATCCGGCCCACGCGTAACAACCCGGCCCCCTGGAGGCGCGTTGTGCCCTCCAGGGGGCTTTTTGCGGCCTACCGGCCCGGACGGTCCGCGTGCATGACCTCCGGCACCACCGGGGTGTCCTTGTGGCGCAAAAGAATGATATCGGCCATGTTCAGGCGCTTGTAGGTGGCCAGAAAGTCCGCCATCAGTTCCCCCTCACCGGCGGCAATCCCGGAGGCGCGGATGTCCTCGAAAATCTCCGCCACCGTGCGCACCCCGTCCATGCGGGCCAGAATTTCGCCGGAATAGCGGCCCGGGGTATACACGAAGCGGAGCACGTCCGTCCCCATCTCCAGCGGCTGCCCCGGATTGGCGCGAATGTGGGCGGCCAGCGCCCCGTTGCTGCCCCCCTCGAAATCCACAAAGAACGGCACCATGTCCGGTCCCGGCTGCGCCACCCGATCGTCATCCGGCGCCGCATAGACGTGCTGGCGGGTGAGGGTGCCGCACATCAGTTCGGCAATGGCCCGCTGGCGGCGGCGCGGCATGGCCTTCACCTTGGCCAGCAGGGCCGGTTCCTTGAGGTAGGATTCCACCTCCAGCATCACCCGCTCCCGCGACCAGGCGTAATCCACCAGATGCAGCCCGGCCTTCTCCACGTATTCATAGGTTTCCGGCACCGTATAGGCGCGGTCGCAGGAGATCAGGAACATGTCATAAATGCCCGAGTCCCCCAGGGTCAGGTGGTCCTTGAACAGGTCCTCGCCACGTTTGAACCAGTTGCCCGCCGGCAGTTCCGCCAGCAACGCCTTGGCGTTGTCCAACTGGGTGGGGATGTCGGCGTCCGGCCCGTTGATGCGGCGCAGCAGATCCTGCATCTGATACACGCCGGTACGGCCATACTCGGCGTACAGCATCAGCCCCAGGGCGCTGTCCGGCCCCATCACCGAGCGGACGGCGGCCAGCCCCGCGTCCGGGTCGTCCATCACCATCAGCACGCCGGTACAGTTGACGTAACCAAACGGCTCAAAGCCCATGTCCGGCAGGTGCAGGATGGAACCATGCACGAAGGTCACGTTGCTCAGCCCGCGGGATTCCACGCGGCGGCGGGCGATGTCGATGCTGGCGGTGGAGAGGTCCAGATGCGTTACGGTGGCGCCGGGAAACTGCGACAGCTGCGTGGCCAGATAGGTGGTGCCGTCACCGGTGCCGCCCCCGGCCACCAGCACGCGGAAATTGTCGAACCGGGCTCGTCCCCGGTAACAGTAGTGGTTCAGGTTGCTCAATCGCTCCGAGGTGGGGCGGATGAGGCGTTTTTTCTCGTCCTCCGGGTCCCGGAACGGATACGGCAGGTTCTCGTACTGGTGACGAATGCTGCGCAGATAGTTGGAATCGTCCTCCAGACGGGAATCGACATGGCTCATCGGGCACTCCAAAAAAACACCATCGGATGCGGGCGGTTTGTCCTATTGTACCCGCTTGCAGAAGGCTCCCCGGCGGCAAATACCGGTTTTCGGGTGGCCGGGGGGTCGCGAAAACCGCCCCCGGAGCCGAAAAGAAACCGATGAAGCCCCGTCCGCGCAAACCGGTCACCACGCGTGAGAACCGTTGTCCACGTGTTCCGCTCCCCCTGGAGGGGTTCGGATCGATCCGCGTCGAAGCCACCGAACACCACTCCGGTCGCACCGTGATCGGCCAGTTCGTGAACCTCAACGCCGAAGGCACCTTCATCGTATGCGATGCGGACGCGGCCCCGTTTCATCCGGAAACCTACCTCACCCTGGACGCCCTCGCCCGGGACGACAACACCGAATACCGCTTTGTCGTTCACGGCTGGGTGGTGTATACCCTTGAGGAGGGGATGGCCATCCAGTTTGACGAACCGCCTCCGGAAACCGAGTATCAAATCCGCTTTATCGTGAACCATTTCCTTCCGGAATCCCACCATCTGAGCGAACCGCCCCTGGTCTGAGCATGCACCTGAACGCACCAACACGGAGGGGAACCGCGCTGGTAACGGCCCTGTGCACACTGCTGCTGACTGCCTGCGGCGGCTCCGGTGGTTCCACCCCGCCGGCCGGCCCACCGGCCTCGAGCGGCGACATGCGCGGCGTGTGGAGCATGGGGGTGGAAGCCACCAACAGCATCGCCTGCGGCACCGGTAGCAACTGGAGCGCCACCCTTTCCGGCACCGGCCTCGACATTCCGTATCAGTTGGGCTCCCAGCTTAGCGTCACCCCGGCGCTGACCCTGAACCTGACCGATGGTGTCACCACCGAAAACTGGTCCCTGCCCGCCACCACCGTGGCCACCACGGACGCGACCTCGGTCATCGCGGCGGTGCCGGTCACCTCCACCGCCCTGGGCGCGCTGGATGTGGTGCTCACCCTGGGCCCCACCACCCTCACCGCCGAGCTTTCCGGTGGCGCCTGCACCGGCACCCTGACCCACGACCTGACGCCCCCCGACTCGTTCACCAACACCGCGCCGGTGGCAATTGTCCCCGCCAACATGGTGACCGTGGGCAGCGCCGTTTCCGGCAACCTGCTCGGCTTTGCCTTTGACGACCCGGACGGCGCGCCGCTTCCGGCATTCGACGTGGTCACGCCCCCGACCGGCCCGTCCACGGGAAATCTGTCGGTGAATGCGCTTACCGGCGAATTCACCTACACCCCGCCGCCGATCGGCACCGGCGCGGACAGCTTTACGGTAAGTTTTAACGACGGTTCCGGCCCCGTGACCGCGGACGTTTCCGTCACCAACAACGGCACCGGCGGCGCCCCCGGCCCGAACCCGGTGCCGGACACCCGCGGCGACACCACCGTGACCACCCCCCCCACGGGCGGGGCCATCGACTGTAGCGGCTGGAGTGTACTGCTGGCCCTTGGAAGCAAGGTCAGCGTCCCCTACCAATGGGGCACGCTGATCAACGTGACCACCGACATCACCATCCAGTTGATCGAAACGGCGGGACCGGGTGTTACCAACCACCCATTGACCGCGACGGTTCCCGGCATCCTGGACCCGCTCACCGGTACCGTGACCGCCCGCTTCCCGATCACCGGCAGCGCCGTGGCCACCGATGTGGACCTGGTGGTAAGCGGTACCACCCTTACCCTGTCATTGGTGAATGGCGTCACCCCCTGCACCGGCAGCGAAACCTACACCGTCATACCGCTGGCCTTCACCAACGCGGCGCCCACGGCGCGCGCGGGGGTCTCCTTCGCCACCTGGGGCCTGCCGAAGCCGGGCAACCTGCTGAATCTGGCATTTATCGACCCCGACGGCGGGCACAACCCGGTGTTTTCCATCGTGACGGCCCCCATTCAGGGCACCCTGACCTTTGATTCCTTCAGCGGCGATTTTGTCTATACCCCACCGGTCGCGGCCATCGACGACACCTTCCGGGTGCGCTTCGACGACGGCACCAACTTTGCCGAGGCGGACGTGATTGTCGTCAACAACGGCGCGGGCATTCCCGGCGGCACCACGCCGGTGGTTTCCGATTTTCACTACACCGTGTGGATTGACCCGCTCATTCCAACCACTCACCCCCTGCCCGCCAGCGACCCCCTGGGCGGGCAACTGACCTACGTGGAAACCGCCGCGCCGCTTTACGGCACCATCGCCGCCACCCCGGGCGGTGGTTACGACCCGATCACCAACGAGTTCACCTATACGCCCACCGGCGGCACGGCGGCCTTCCTGACCGATTCCTTTGCGTTTCAGGTCCAGGATTCCCAAGGTACGCTGTCGGCCATCGCCGTGGTTTCGTTGCGGCGCTCCGGACCGGACTCGCGGGGGACCTACACGCTGGGCACCCAGTCCGCTCCGGTTTCCTGCCTTGTCGGGGCGGATACCTGGAGCATCCTGCTGTCCGGGAATCTGGTGGTTCCCTATCAATTCAATACCCTCGCCACGCTGGCCAACGGCACCCTGCCGGGCGGCGCCTCCACCCTGGTGGTGGACGCCACGTCGGCCACCCAACCGGCCATCAGCCAGGGAGTGACAGCATATGACTACACCACCGCCGTCAGCGCGGCGGGGGGGCTGACCGCGTCCAATTTCGCTATTTTCCAAACCACACTGGGCAACCCCGTGGTGGGCATGACCGTTAGCCCCCCCCTGTCGCCGCCCGGCAACATCTTCTCGGTGTTCTTCAGTTGTGGCGGCTTTGCCGACTTCAGCTACACCTACACCCCATGGACCAATGCCGCGCCCGTGGCGGTTGCAGCACCCGCCTTTAACAGCAGCACCCCTCCGCTGACCCTGGCCGACTTCATCCTTGATCCGGACGGCGGCGCCGGGCCGTATTTTGAAATCCGCACACCCGCCACCGCCGGGGTCGTTGCCATCAGCGACCCCACCACCGGTGCGTTCACCTACACGCCGCCGCTGACCCCCGGCACCGACAGCTTCACCTTCTTCCACCACGACGGCACCGACAGTGTGACGGTCACCGTGACCGTCACCAATCCATAGCCCTCCCCCGGCGCGGCGTTCCGTTCCCCGCCGCCTGGCGGTCATAAAACGCTAATCCCGCTCTCCCGCCGTGCCGACACGGAACACAGGGAGCGGGAAGCATGCCGATCAGCAGACACTTATCCATCGCCATGGGCGCCGCGGCGGCTGCCGCCATCAGTGGCGGCGCCACCGCCGCCGACCTGGGCACCGTCAACGGCACCGCCTCCTACGCCGACCCCGCCGTGGCCGCCTCTTTCCTGCCCGCCTTTCTGGCCTCCTGCGCCGCGCCCGCCGGGGGCACCTCCACCGCCTCCGACACGATTACCATGCACATGGCCGGACCCGCGTGCTCCGCCCACGGCAACCGTGCTCTGATGGCCGCCGCCGAGGGCCGGTTTTTTCAGGGCGCGGCATTTGTGGTGCCGTTCGGCAACACGGAAAATTCCGGCTATTCCACCCTCACCGATCCCGGTTTCGACAACGGCCTGTTCGACGCCGTCACCGGCTCCTATTTCAATGGCCTGAACCTGGCCTGGGTGACCCAGGCCGACGCCGACCGGAACCAGGGCGGCTCGCCGAGCCTGCCCATGGGCGCGCCCACCACAACCACCGCCAACCAGCGCACCGAATGGGTGGACCAGTTGTTGCTGGGCTACGTCACCTCCATCGATACGAACGGCGTGCCGGACGACCGGTTAAACCAGGAGTTCGCCAGCGGGTTGTCGTGGATGGGCGGACTGGACCCGGCCAGCGCCAAAGCCGTAATCGACCAGCGCCTGGCACAGCAGGTGGCGCTCGGCGGGGAGGCCCTTCAGGCCAGCCGCCAGACCTTTCAACAGGCGATCCGGACCCTTTCCAGCGGCTCCAGCGCCACCACCAGCCCGGACCTGGCCATGGGGAATGCCACGGACCTTGCGCAGATGGTGGCGCAGGACGTGGAGGGGTATCTGTTTTCGTGCCTGAACTGCGACACCGCGGCCCGCATCGGTTCCGGCGGCAGCCACGCGTTTGCGCCAGCGGATTGGGAGTATGCGTTCGTGCCCTACGTGTCCAACTGGAACACGGTGCCGACGATCACCCGGCCGCCGGGGTAGGCGCCGGGCACACGGCGGTCGCGGGGGGCGTGGGGGGCACGTCTAAAACCCTGTCTGCGTCGGCCCTTCCGCCTCGTCCTCATCCTCCGCATCGGCGTTGGCCGCCAGCGCCTTCACCGGCCCCCCCTGCGGCGCTTCGATCTGGACTTTTTCAATCTTCTCGAACCGGCTGGTGATCTTGCGGGCGCTCTTGCCCACGTCCTCCACATCCCGGTGCGCCTGGTCGATGTGGGTGGCGAGTTTGTCCATGCGCTTCTGAAAGCGGGCAAAATCGACCCCCAGGCCCCGCAAATGCTCCTGGATGATGTGCACCTGCTCGCGGGTCTTTTCGTCCTTTAAAACCGCCCGCGCGGTGGTCAGAATCGCCATCATGGTGGTGGGGCTGGTGATCCACACCCGGCGGCGGTTGGCCCAATCCACCAGATCGGGATGGTGGGCGTGAATTTCCGCAAAAATCGCCTCCGCCGGCAGGAACATCACCGCCCCGTCCGAGGTGACGCCCGGCACGATGTATTTGTCGGCAATGGCATCGATGTGCTTCTTCACGTCGCTCTTGAAGGAGCGGGCGGCAATCACCCGCTCCGGTTCGGTGGTCTCCTTGTCGAACATGCGCCGGAAGTTTTCCAGCGGGAACTTGGAATCCACCGCCACCGTGCCGGTGGGCTCCGGCAGGAACATGGCGCAATCCACCCGGAAACCGGGGGAAAGCTCGTATTGCAGGGCATACGCGCTCTCCGGCAGTGCGTTGGCCACCAACTGGTTGAGCTGCACCTCCCCGAACACCCCGCGCGACTTTTTGTCCGACAGGATGTCCTGCAACGACACCATCTCCTTGGACAGGTCGGCAATCTTCTGCTGGGCCTGATCGATGATGGTCAGGCGCTGCACCACGTCGGTAAACACCTTCTGGGTATTTTTAAAGCCCTCGTCCAGCCGCTCGGCCACCTTGCCGGAAATCTCGGAAAGTTTGCCGTCGGTCATCTTTTGCAGATCGGAAAAGCGGCCCTGAATGGTGTCGGTGGCCAGTTTCATGGTTTCCTGCAGGGTGTGGCTGGTCTTGCGCGTCCCCTCCGCCAGCGCCTCGGACAGCTTCAACCCCTGGGCGCCGAGGGTTTTTTCGGTATCCGTCTTGAGGCGCGCCACCGCCTCGCCCACTTCGGACAGCTTTTTGTCGGTCAGTTCCCGCAACTCGCGCTCCTGCTTGAGCAACTGCTGCTGGTTCTGCTCCTTGAGTTCGCGCACCGTTTCCTCGATGCGGCGGGTGCGCTCCTCCAGATTTTTGGAGAGGGATTCGGACAGGTCCCGGTGCTTGCCCTCGAACTTTTCGCCGATGCGCGCCACAAGGGCCTCGCCGCTGCCGGACAGGTTCTCCTTCAGGGTTGCCTCCAGCCGGTCAATGCGGGCTTCCACCACCCCCGCATCGGCGCCGGCGGCGCGTTTCCACACCAGCCACACCATGCCCAGGGTAACGGCCAGCAGGGCGGCGATGACAAACAGGGCGGCTTCCATGGGGACGGTCCTTTGGAGAAGATGGATCGGGGTGCGTGGTCCCCATTCTATACCAGCCCCGCCCCGGACCGATCCCCTCCGGGCGGAGGTCCGCTATCCGGGCGGGAAGGCGGCGGCCAACTGGCGGGTGACGGGGCCGGGAACGCCCTTGCCGACGGCGCGCCCGTCAATCTGGACGGCGGCCACCACGTCGATGGTGGTGCCGGTCAAAAACACCTCGTCGGCGGCGTACAGATCGTCCGCGTTCAGGGTGCGCTCGGCGGTGGGCAGGCCAAGGCTGTTCGCCACCTCCAGCAGATGGGCGCGAGTGATGCCCGCCAGCAGGTGCGGGCCCAGGTCCGGGGTCACCACCGTGCCGTCGATGACGGCGAACACGTTGCTGCCCGCCCCTTCGCGCACGTTTCCGGTGCCATGTTCGATGAAGATGGCCTCGAACGCCCCCGCCTCCAGCGCCGCCTGCCGCGCCATCACGTTGGGCAGCAGGTTGAGCGACTTGATGTCGCACCGCCCCCAGCGGATGTCCGGCGTGGTAATCAGCGCCGCGCCGTTCTCGCGCAGTCCGTCGGGCAGCGGGTGAATCTCGGTCACCGTAATCAGCGTGGTGGGCGGCACCTTGGGGAACACGTGATCCCGCGGCGCCACGCCCCGGGTCACCTGCATGTAGATCTTGGCATCCGCGTAGTCGGCGCGGGCCACCGCCTGCTCCACCCAGCTGATCAGCCCGTTGCGCGTCCAGGTGGGGGAGATGCGCACCTCCTTGAGGCTGCGCTCCAGCCGGTCCAGGTGGTGGTCCAGCCCGAACGGTATGCCACCGTAGGTGCGGACCACCTCGTACACCCCGTCACCAAACATGAACCCCCGGTCGTTCACCGACACGCGCGCCTGGGCAAGCGAGGAAAATTGTCCGTTCAGACAGGCGACATCAGGCATCGAAGTTCCGTGGGTTGGCGGTGATGATCAACAGGGAAGGGTCACTCCCCGGCGCATGTGGGCCTCGAACTGGCGGGCCGGTTTGGGGCGCGAAAGCAGATACCCCTGCACGCCGGGACACCCCTCGGCACGCAGGAAGGCCAGTTGCGACGGCTGTTCCACCCCTTCGGCCACCACGTCCAGCCCCAGGCCGCGGCCCAGCGCCAGAATTGCGCGGGTGATCGCCTGATCGCCCGGATCGGTGGCCAGATCGCGCACAAAGGACTGGTCGATCTTGAGGATGTCCACCGGAAAGCGCTTCAGGTATCCCAGGGACGAATAGCCGATTCCGAAGTCGTCGATGGAGATGCGCACCCCGGCCTCGCGCAGTTCGGCCAGCGCGGTGCGGGTGTGGCGGGTGTCGTCCATCAGCGCGCCTTCGGTGATCTCCACCGCAAAACGGTCGGCGGGCAGCTTGTGGCGGGACAGGGTGGCGGTAATCGACTCCACCAGACGCGGCTGGCGGAACTGGCGGGCCGACAGGTTGACCACCATCCGCAGCGGCGGCAACCCGGAACGGTCCCACGCGCGGGCCTGTTTGCAGGCGGTTTCGATCACCCATTCGCCGATGGGCACGATCAGCCCGGTTTCCTCCGCCAGCCAGATAAACTGGCCGGGGGACACCAGCCCCAGTTGCGGATGGTCCCACCGCAGCAGCGCCTCGGTGCCGGTCACCGCCCCCGAGGCCAGGTCCACCTGGGCCTGGTAATAGAGCAGAAACTCGTCCCGGTCCAGCGCCCGGCGCAGGGCCGATTCCAGCTTCATGCGCTCCAGGGCGGGGGGTTCCGATTCCGGATCGTGCCACTGAAAATTGTTGCGTCCGCGCTTTTTGGCGGCAAACAGGGCCGATTCGGCCTTCTTCATCACCTCGTCGACGTTTTCCGCATCGCTGGGATACAGGGTGATCCCGATACTGGGGGTGACGAACAGCTCGTGCGAGTCCAGGTGATACGGCCGCGACAGCACCTCCAGCAGCCCCTGGGCGCGGTTGGCGCCGTCCTCCAGAGCCGGAGTGTCGAAGGCCAGCACCGCGAACTCGTCGCCCCCCAGCCGGGCCAGCACGTCGGATTCCGGCAGGTTGCGCTCCAGCCGTTCGGCCACGGCACGCAGGAACTGATCGCCCCCGGCGTGCCCCAGCACCTCGTTGACGGCGCGGAAGCGGTCCAGATCGATCAGCATCAGGGTGAACGGCGCATCGCCCTTGTCGGCGGCGGAGCGGGCCAGATGCAGGGCATCGCGGAAGGCATCCCGGTTGGTCAGCCCGGTCACCGGGTCCCGCGCATCGCGCACGGCGGCCACGGCCTGATCGTGATTGCGTTCCATGGCGCGGCGGATGCGGGCCGAACTGAGCCGGTTGCCGGGCCGTTTGACCAGATAATCCTGCGCGCCCATGTCCATGGCCATCATCGCCAGCGACTCGTCGGCGGGGCCTGCCATGGCCACGATCGGCACCCCCGGAACGGCGGATTGCGCGGCGGAAAGCCCCGCCAATCCTGGCAGTCCGGGCAGTGACAGGTCCAGCAACAGCACGTCGAACACCTCGGCAGAGGCGCGATGACGGGCTTCCGTCAGGCTGTCGACGTGCACGACGATGAAGCGGTCGGGCTCCGATAGAGCCACCATGCCCCGCACGAGTATGGCGTCCTCCCGGTCGTCCTCGACCAGAAGCACACGGATGACCGCCGGTTGTTCCAGTGGTTGCACTCTTCTCCCCTCCCGCAGCCCGATGATGTGCTCCCCCACATCTGGTTAGTCCGTTGGCCGCGGATCGGGGCATTGTACCCGCAACCGGTGCCCCCCTCCAAGGCAGTTTGGCAACAATCCCCGTGATTGGGCCGAAAACCCCGCCGACTCCCCGGTTCCCCACTCCCGTGCAATGGGTTAGACGCACCTCCCCCCCCGCAAAGTTCCCACTGACCTCAATTTGAGCACCCCCCTCCTCCGGATTCCCGGTTGACACCGGACCGGCACGCCACTAGAATTCCCGCTTCCAACCGAGCACTTCCGCCGAAGTGGTGAAATTGGTAGACACGCTAGATTCAGGTTCTAGTGGGCTTTACGGCCCGTGGGAGTTCGAGTCTCCCCTTCGGCACCATCCCTTTCAATCCGAATGGGTTACCGGCAGCAGGTAATCCGCAGGCCTCCACCATGCGACCCGCGTGGGGGTTCCCCTTCCAGCCGTTGGCGCATCCGGCGGGCGACCCACTCCAATATCTGAACCCGTTACCGGCGGCAGGTAATCCGCAGGCCTCCACCATGCGACCCGCGTGGGGGTTCCCCTTCCAGCCGTTGGCGCACATTCACCTCGCGCAGCGAATATCGCCGTGCGCGGAGCACCCGGGCGCGGAGCACCCGTTCGGGTGGCCTGGTCGTGTGTGGCCGATTTCAAAGAACAACGCGACCGGCCGGCACCGCCCATGCGGATCGCCAGTCCGCCGGAGGGGCATTTTTGCGCCCCGCTGGCACTCCGATCCCGGAGCCATTGTGATCCCAGGCCCTCCCGCCTCCCTGCCGCATCTGGCGGTTGCGGCGCATGTGGCGAATCGGGGGCCACGATGATTAGAGGTGGCCCCGGAAATCTGAACAACTGGGATAAGTGGATTTCCTGCTCAGTTGGGGCATGATGATGCCCCCTCAAGAAGGAGCGAGACATGAGCAGGAGACCACGTCGAAACCATTCGGCGGCAT
>JAOUMB010000060.1 GCA_029881725.1 Nitrospirota bacterium | reverse complement strand
ATCACGGGTGCGGCAGGGGCCTCGGCGGCTGGCGGCTCGGGCGTTGGCATCGGAGCCGGAGCCGGAGCCGGAGCCGGTGTGGGAGCCGGTGTGGGAGCCGGTGTGGGAGCCGGTGTCGGTTTTGGCCGGGGTGCCGGTACGGGTGCCGGTTGGGGAACGGGTTTTGGTTTCGGCCTGGCTGCGGCATTCGGCGCCGGCTTTGGCTTCGGCTGGATTTCGGTCTCGGTGGTGCCCAGGGTGTTGGCCGTACCGGAGGAGCGCGTGATGCGCTGCCGCTCGGTGGCGGCGGAAGTGCCACCCAGTGGCGGTTCCACCTCGGTGCCGAACACCACCCGTGGGTCGGGTGCGGGTTTGGCTTCGGGTTTGGGCTCCGGTTCCGGAGCGCGCGAGGGCTCCGCAGGTAACGGGGTGCCTGTCGCTACCGGGGCGGAGCGTTCGGCGGCAACCGTCGGCTCCACTGGAGCGGCGGGCCCGGAACGGCCACTACCCGACGCGCACCCGGCCAGCACGGCGCACAGCAGCATCGTGCACGCGCGGTGCATTCCCTTTTCCCCAAACCCGGTCATGCCGTCTCCCTCCCTGGAGCGGTGCGTTCGGCGTCCCGAACGAAAAAACAGAGGACAATGCCTTATCGGTCTCCCGGGGCACGGCCTCCATGCGGTTGTGACCGGTAATCGACTCTCCCGGCGCCGGGGTAACGATACGCAGATGGGTGGGGCGCCGCAAGCGGAGGCGCAGGGGGCGGAGGGGGGCTATCCGTTCAGCTTTTTGAGCGCCGCATAGATGCCAAGAACCAGGAAGAACAACATCACCAGCGCCTCGATGCCGGCGATGAAGTAGCTCATCCTGCGGTCCTCGTGGTGGCGCCTGCGCCCTTCGCCACCACTGCCTTTGGGCGGTTTGGCCGGCCGGGCGGGAAGGGGGCGCTCGCGGGTGCGGTCGCCGCCGATCACCTCCCAGCGCAGGCGGTCGTACTGCCCTTTCAGTTCCGGGTCGGACAGCACCCGGCTGGCCTCGTTCAGCCGCTTGATCTGTGCGGTGGCCCACTCGGTGTCCGGATGCACGTCCGGGTGGCACTCCTTGGCCCGTTTCTTGTGGGCGCGGCGCACCTCCTGCGCCGAGGCGCCGGGGGTCACCCCGAGCAACTGGTAATAGTCCTCGTCCGCTGAATAGCTAAGCTGGCTCAACACACCTCTCCGGGGTTAGGAATCCGCCCTCGGCCTCCGTTCAGGAGGCGTTGCCTGCGGTCAGAAGCGGGATTTTCTTGCAGTCGGACAGGGCCAGGAACTCGTCCTCCAGCGCCTGCACCTCGTGCACGGTGGTAAATTTGCCGCCGGTCAGCGAGGCGATGCGCTTGAGCAACACCTCGTCGTAGCTGACCTTCTTGTTTTTGCCGCGTTTACCGGCCTTCCCGCCCACGCCGATGGTGTCGATCACCACCCCCATGAGCTTGGCCTTGTAGGCCAGTTCCAGCACCAGTTCCGCGCCGGTGGTGGTGGGGCAGCCGTCGGAAAGCAGGATGGTGCGCTTCAGGCCGTTGGCGTCCGCCAGCAGTTCCAGGGTGTATTCCAGCCCCTCGAACATGGCGGTGCGGCCGCACCCGTTGATGGTGCCCACGTGGCGGCCGAGCCGGGCAAAGTCATCGGTGGGCTCGCACAGCAGTTCGCACTCCTCGCCGAACGACACCAGTCCCACCAGATCGCGTTCGCGGGAGCGGGTTTTGCTGCCGATCAGGGTGTGGATCGCCTCGCGGGTGGCTTTCATCTTGCTGGTGAACATCCCCAGCGGTTCGTCCATGCTGCCGGACGTATCGATCAGCAGTACCAGGGTTTCGTAGGGCACCACCTCCACCAGGTCCCCGATTTCCACCTGCAGCATGCCGCGCAGTTGCGGGTTGAGACGCGCCGTGTGGTGGTCCCCCCTGGCGCCCACTTCCACCCGGGCCGGAACCTGGGCATCCCCATTTTTCACGTTGACGTAATCGCCCTTGGTCAGCCCCAGGTGCCTGCGCAGGGCAAGGGACAGGCGCACGATCGGTTCGGCGTCCTGTTCGTCTCCCTGGATGGCCGGGGCCACTTCCAGCGGCACCGCACTGGAGCTGATGGGCGTGGTGTTGACCAGGGCGGTCACCGGGTTGCCCAGTTCCGCGCCCAGCAGTTTGCGGGCCCGCGGATTCAGGCGGATGAGGCTTTTGTTTTCGTCGTTTTTGGAGGACACGCCGACGCGGCAGTTGATCACGCGCCCCTCGCGGGACACCTTGAGCAGACTGCCCGGCACCACGTTGAGCTGCTTGCGCAACGACTCACACAACCGGGCCTTGGGGATGCGCGTCTCCTTGTCTTCCGTGAAGCCCGCCGCGACCGTGAGGGAGACCTCCGGTCGGGCAGGGACGGCGGCATCCTTGCGGCCCGAAAACACCTGCAAGAATTTCATGCTGGCTCCGAATTTGGGTAGCTCTGCCGATTCTATGTTTTTGTATAAGAGGTGTCAAAAGGGACCCCACGGAGGAGGGGGTCAGGGGGTGATGGCCACCGTCTCCCCATGCACCAGCACCGCGAAGTCCGCCTCCGTCAGCCCCGCCTGCTGCCGTGCGACGGCCAGCCTGACCGGTGGTTCGGTGAGCGGCTCGTCGGTGAGCACAAAGGTGCCCCAGTGGATGGCGATGCTGCGCTTCGCCCTCAGATCGGCATGGGCCCGCACCGCCTCGGCCGGGTTGATGTGGTGGTCACGCATGAACCAGCGTGGCTCGTAGGCCCCGATGGGGATCATGGCCACGTCGAATGGCCCCAGCCGCCGGCCGATTTCCGCAAAGTGCGCCGTGTAGCCGGAATCGCCCAGGAACACGCCGTTGAAGCCCTCTCCGGAAATCGTCCAGCCGGACCACAGCCGTTCGTCGCGGTCGAAAAAACCGCGCTTGCACCAGTGCTGAACCGGCACGGCGGTAAATGTCAGCCCCAGGTGCTCCGCCGACTGCCACCAGTCGCGCTCCACCACGCGGGTGACGCCCAGCCGGGCGAACCACGGTTTATATCCCAACGGCGTGAAGAATACCGTGTCGGCCCCGCCGGGGCGGGCGCGGAGCGCGCGCACGGTGCCCACGTCCAGCGAATCGTAATGGTCGTGGGACAGCACCACCGCGTGAATGGGCGGCAAATCGGTCAGCCCCGGCACCGGCGGCACCGCGCGCCGGGGGCCCGCCCACTGCACCGGCGCGGCGCGTGCTGAAAACTGGGGGTCGGTGAGCACGTTCACGCCGTTCACCCGGATCAGCACGGTGGCATGGCCGATCCAGGTGACCGTCGGCGTGTCCGGGGCGTGGTTCAGCGCCGCCCGATCCACCGGGATGGTGGGAAAGGTGTAATCCCCCGCTTCCGGGATCAGCTTTTTTCCCGCCTCCCGCCTCCAGCGCAGCAGGTCGGACAGCTTTTTTTCCGGCGTTGGCGGCACGTTCACAAACCCGTTCGGCTGGTGGTGGGGCAGGGACGGGTCATACCACTCCGCCGGGGCGGGGGTGCAGGCGGCGGTCGCGAGGCACAGCACGGCCCCCCAGCGGTGGGCGACTCCCGCGCGGCGTCGTGTACCCGTAAATCCCATGGCGGCCATTTTACCCCCGCTGTGAAAAGGATTCGCCATTCTTCCCCCCTGATGGTGCCACCACGATTCGCACGTGGGCGCGGCGGATGGTGGCTTCCATTCCGTAACTCGCGGTATTTGAAGCGCTTTTTTCCTCCCGCAAATAATGGCCTACTAATTGCTCATTAAAATCCACGTATGGCCGATGCGCGGTGTGTGTGTCCGGCGCAGGTCAGTTTGTTTGTGCAGGAGTTTCCCTGGTGTGTGTGAGGTAAAGGGGCCGGCTGGTACGGGTGGTGGACGGAGGCGCCGGGTCATGTGGCTCGCCGCGTCTCTGGCCTTCGGGATGGCCCCCTCCGGTTGCGGCGGACATGGTGTTTCGTTTCTTGAAGAAGTTCCACCCGCCGCGCCGGACCCCTCGAAAGCCTCCCCCTCGGTCAGCCCCTGGCCCAGTCTGGAGCCCACCGAAGGAACCTTCGTGCTCCAGTCCGACGGAAAATTGAGATTCGCAAAGCGCGTGCACCCCTCTCCCCCAACCCGCCAATAAGGTGCACGCCCCCACGGGCCGCCTCCACCCCCATCCGGAGGCGGCCCGTTTTATATTCGGGCACCGCTTTCCAAGTGCCCTTGGCAAACGGCCGCAACTCCGCTACCGTATCCCCCCATGCGCCCAACAAATGTCCTGTTTTCGGCCCTGATCCTGTTCCTGTTGGTGGTTCCCGGCACCGCCCGGGCCGGGGGGGTGGATGCCCACGGCTATGTGATGATCGAACACGAGCGGGACCTGGACATCGACTCCGTGGCCCTGGGCAACGTGCAACACGACGGGCGCTACACCACCAAGTCCATTGCCCTGTTTACCGCCAGTGACGGCTTTGTGGTGTGGTCCGGGGCCGAGTTTGCCACCGGCATCTCCCTGGCCAGAATGATCAGCCCCACCGCCAACTTTGGTGTGATTCTCGGCTCCCCCGACGACGCCACCGATGGCACCAGCGGCACGTTTGCCGGGATGGAGGCCTATATGGAGTGGGGCGTCACCCTGCGCCTGGGGCCGCTCTATGGCTTTGCCGGACGCCGCAATTATTACGGCCACAACGGAATCGAGCGGGGCGAGCGCAGCGACGTGGCCACCTTCGGCCTGCGCATGGACGCCTACTAGCGGGCAGGGCCCGCAGCCGTATTGGCGGCGGGGCAGGGGTGGGGGTCGATGATTCCGTGCGTTTTCATGAGGGCCACGGGCCGTGGTGCCGGACTTTTTCAACCAGATGGCCGGTACGTCAGCAGGCATCGCCAGGCGCGAGGCACAAAAAAAGCCCCTCCGGGGAGGGGCTTTTTGATGTTGGCGTTCCACCTGCGGGATATTAAAAATATCCCGGCGCGGAAAGGGTTGGCGTACAGATGCCGTCGTCGGGAATGCTGATTCCCACGGTGACCAGTCCCGCGTCCAGCCCCGCGGAGCCAACCAGGCCGGTGCAGGCGGTGGTTGGAGTGGTCAGGCTGACATCCACCACCACGTATCCCAGCACGCTGTTGTCATAGCGGAAGCCGCCGGTCAGGCCGCCCACCGCTCCGGTTACCGGGTCAAAGCCGGCCACGGTCAGGTTCATGTTGGACAGGGTGTGGGTCACGTCGGTGGCCGGGGAGGTGTTCACCTCATGCATGGTGTAGTAATTGGTTGCCATGGAGGCCGTGCCGGTGACGCTGTCCAGAGTGAGGCTCACGTCGCCATTGAAGGTGTTGGTGGCGGTGCCCGAGGTGACCGCATAGTCCGTGTAGCCGAGGGTCACCGTGCCGTTGAAGGTGGCCGGGTCGAAGGTGGTGGTGCCCGCCGTCAGCCCGGTAACGGTCATGGTCAGGGTGCCGGTCAGTATTCCGCCGGAACCATCCGGACAACTGCTGCCCGCCGGATAATCCACGGTAACCACGTACGGGTCCGGAATGTCCGGACCGGTGATGTTATTGCTCACCGTTGG
The DNA here is from genome assembly GCA_029881725.1 of Nitrospirota bacterium. Lineage (GTDB taxonomy): Bacteria > Nitrospirota > JACRHL01 > JACRHL01 > JACRHL01 > JAOUMB01. The sequence goes on along the minus strand of JAOUMB010000060.1, from coordinate 7,026 downwards.
GCAGGGAGCTGTTGCGGCCGGAACCTGGGTCGGATCCAGGTAGCTGCTTACGCTGGCAAAGGTCGAGGTGATATTGACCGGCATGTCCACCACGCCCGTGGCGGCGCCCGGGTTGGTTCCCAGGGCCATCACATCAATCGTCAGCAGGTCGGTGCCGCAGGCGGCCAGAAGCCCCACCGTCAGCAATCCCGCCCCCAAAAAGCCCAGTGGCTTGCGCCGTAACGCCGGAATGTGGTTCATCTCGTGTTCTCTCTACCGTGCGGCCGGTTGTTTCCAGTTCCCCGCGCAGCCACACCGTCCACCGGACCGGGGAGGGCGTCATACCCGCGACATACTCCCACTCTCTTCGGAAGCCTTCGGTAACCGCTTGATATACAAATAAGAACACCCGATCGGTACAGATTTGTACCGCAAAAAGTGTAAAGTGATTCTAAACAAAACGGGTAACCGCTCCGACAAGGAACGTAGCTCCCGGAATTGCTGCCGGGAGCGTGCGGGAACCCGGTCCCGTCTGCGTTTGCGGATGCGGCCGGCTTTGGCGCCGCCCCCCCTTGGGCGCCTTGTTTCCGTGCCTCTCCCCAATGCCCGGCCTTCCCCCCGGCCGGGCATTTTTTTGTCCTGAATCCGGCCCGGAGCGCATGGTGCTCCGGGCCGGTATGGCCGGTGTGTTTCCCCTCCGGGGCCTCAGGGATGCAGAACCCCGCGCAGGCGGCGCGCGCTTTCGGTATAAAAACCATCCAGCGCCACCCGGCGTGCGTCGGTCATTACCCTGTCGGTGCGCAGCAAAAAGGCGGGAGCCAGACGGTACGCCTCCCCGTCGGAGGAAACACTCAGGTACGGCGCGTCCCCCTCCGGTCCCCACAGGGTGCCCTGCACAACCGCCAGCGCGTCCACCCGCGTGCCGGGCACGATCCATCCGCCGATGATGGTGATGTAGGCCCAGGCCCAGCGGTTGATATTGCGCACCGCGTCCCCGGCGGCATCCAGCACCAGCACGGCGTCGGCTCCGGCGTTATGGGCGGCGTCGCGCAGGCTGCCCAGGGTGCGGGCGGTGGTCACGGTGCCGGACAACAGCACCACGTCCGACAGCACCCCGTCGTTCAGCAGCGGTTGCAGCCAGCCCAGGTCTTTCTCCTGCTCCGTCCAACGGGAGGCATAGCGGGCGGTGGGGCGGTTTTCCGGTTCGCGGAACACCACCGCCAGCCGGATCGGCGCCACCAGTGGCGGCCCGGCGTGGGTGTCCTTTGGGGCCACCGTACTGCCGAACACCGCCGGACGCGGGGCCCCCGCGGCCAGTTCGCCGCTCAGTTCCGAACGCGCCACCGTGTGTTGGGTGGCGCAGGCGCACAGCGCCAGTGCCGCGACCATGGGAGTGATCCCCCGAATCAGGCCTTGCATCATGAAAACAACCCTCTCCAATTCATGTCGAATGACAGGCTCCGGTTCCGCCCCAAGCCGGGGGAATGGTATCGTTCCCGGCGGGGGAAAGGAAAGCGAAGTGGAACTGACTGCCCAACAAATTGCCCTGATCGCCGACGGCCCCCTGCTGAAGGCCAAAACCGCCGCCACCGAAACCGTGAAAGGGCACCTGGAGGCGGTGCGCCACGCACTGTACGGGCAGGTGCTGGGTAGCTACGGCGACTGGCGGGTGCCAAGGGGGTTCGACCCGGCTGCGTTCCAGATCGCCAAGGGGGAGAACCTGGACGGCACCCCGTACCAGTACCTCGATTTTCCCAAACATTTCCGGCAGGAGGACTATTTCACCTTCCGTACCCTGGTGTGGTGGGGCCGGGGGGTGTGCATGTGCTGGATTCTGAAGGGGGAGCCCATGCCCGCGTGGCGCCGGTCCCTGCTGGCCGGAGCGGTTTCCGCCACCCCGGATACGGGCATGTGGTTCGGCGGCGATCCCTGGGGATGGGACGGCTTCGTGCCACTGGACGCAGTGCCGTCGGAGGCCATTCAGGGCACGGAGTATCTGAAAATCGGCCGCATGCTGCCGCTCACCGCGGAAAACCTGACCCGTGACGGGCTGATCGAGGCAGGCACTCGCACCTTCAACGATCTTCTCCCGCTGGTATCGGGCAGTTAAACCCACCGGCCACTGGGAAGCCCGCGCGAATTTTGCGCTGGACGGGGAGGCCGGTGCCCGGGGAACCGCAGGGTCCGTAATTCCGGGCACGCGCATACGGACGCACTCCCCCCGTGGTGGGGGGCGGCTACCTGTTATACGTTCCGGGGGTATTTCCCCGGCGGCGTCAGCCGTTGGTGTCGGTCTTTGATTTAGCGGTGGACTTGGCCGTTTTAGTCGCCTTGGGCGCCTTTTTGGCTTCACCCGCCTCGGCGGTTGCGGCCTCTGTGGTTTCGGAAGGCGCGGCCTCCGCCGCTTCCTTCTGGGCCGGGGCGGCCTTGGCGGCGGCTTCCTCGGCCTGTTTCAGGTCGGCCGCGGCTTCGGCTTCAGCGGCGTGGGCCTTGGCCTCGGCCTTTTTGGCCTTCTCCTCGGCCGCATGGGCGCCTTCGACATCGCCCTTGTCCTGGGCGGCCTTGGCCTTGGCGGCGGCTTCCTTGGCTTCGGATGCCGCATGCATGGCGGCGGACGCGGCGTCGTGGGCCTTGTCGGCGGCTTTCTTCGCCGCCTCCTTGGCCGGTCCATCGGAAACCGATTCGGCCACCTGGCGCGCGGCCTTGGCATCCTGCCCGGCCTTGGCGGCCTCCTCTTCGGCCAGTTTGGCCTGGGCGGCGGCTGCGGCGACTTCCGGTTCGGCGGCCTTGCGGCCTTCGGCGACCTGATGTTGTTTTTCCTGCACCGCGTGCGCCTGGGCAATTCGCGCGGCGCGGGCGCGGTCCTTGGCCGCGTACTGCTCCACCATCTCCTGACGGGTGCTGATGGCGATGTTGTCCAGCACCTGCACCTGACAGGCCAGACGCCACGGCTCCTTGACGCCGGTCAGGCGCTTCTTTTCGGTCTCGTTGCGGGGCATGGTGCGTCCGGAAACGACCGCCACCTGGCAGGAGCCGCACAGCCCTTCGCCCTGGCAGTTGAGCAGCTTTCTGACCCCGTGGTAAACGCTGTAGCCGGATTTCATGGCCACGTCGCGCAGATTGGCGCCGGGGATGCACTCCACCTTGCGGTTGATGTCGATAAAGTGGACGACAGGCATGATCAGGTTGTCCCAGTATGTTAAGGCTTTGGGCGAAGCCGCATGACCCGGGGGGCGGCCATCGGCCGCTCCGGCCACGCGGAGGAATGCCGCATTATAAAAATGCTTGGACCAAACCGTCAAACACTCAAGTCCCCCCCTGTCCAAACGATTGGTTTCGGTTATAGTGAATGCATGTGACGCAAGGGTGTCACCGGGTATCCAAATCCAGGGGGGGTGTGGCGGTGTCTATGAAAAACGTTCTGGCAATGGTCCTGGCTGGCGGCGAGGGCCGCCGTCTGTATCCGCTCACGCGCGACCGGGCCAAGCCCGCGGTGCCGTTCGGCGGAATGTACCGCATCATCGACTTCACCCTGTCCAACTGCATCAATTCCGGGTTGCGGCGCATTGCCGTGCTCACCCAGTACAAGTCGTTTTCCCTCGACCGCCACATCCGCATGGGGTGGAACGTGCTGAACGTGGAAGCCGGGGAATTTGTGGTCAGCGTGCCGCCCCAACACCGCATCGGTACCGACTGGTATCTGGGCACCGCCGACGCCATCCACCAGAACATGTATCTGGTGGAGCAGGAAAAGGCCAGGCAACTGCTGGTGCTGTCCGGCGACCACATCTACAAGATGGACTATTCCAAAATGGTCGCCTTCCACAACGAGATGGATGCCGACGCCACCGTGGCCGCCATTCGCTGCCCGGTGGCGGATGCCACCCGGTTCGGGGTGATTCAGGTGGATGCGGAAGGGCGGATCAGCGGGTTTGAGGAAAAGCCGTCCAACCCCACGCCGCTGCCGGATGACCCGGAGTCGGCGTATGTATCCATGGGCATCTATCTGTTCAATGTGGACCGCCTCAAGGGGGCGCTGCTGGACGACGCGAAAACCGCTTCCAGCCACGACTTTGGCAAGGACGTGCTACCCGCCATGATGAAGGGGGGGCGCCTGTTCGCCTATGACTTTGCCGCTGCGTCCGACTTTGGCAGCAAAGGCGAAAAGGGGTACTGGATGGACATCGGTACCCGCGACGCCTACTGGGAAGCCAACATGGATCTGGTCAGCGTGTCGCCACGTTTCAATCTGTATGACGAGGCGTGGCCGGTGCGCACCTGGCAGGGGCAGAATCCCCCCGCCAAGTTCGTGTTCGCCCAGAGCGACGCGGAGGGCGGACGGCGCGGGGAAGCCCTCGACTCCATCGTGTGCAACGGCTGCATCATCAGCGGCGGCCGGGTGCGGGATTCGATCCTTTCCCCCAACGTGCGCGTGGGTTCCTACTCGGAGGTGAGCCAGTCCATCTTGCTGGATGACGCCCTGATTGGCCGCCATGCGCGGCTGCACAAGGTGATTGTGGACAAACGGGTGGAGATTCCGGAAAAGATCGAGATCGGCTTCGATCCCGAGGCCGACCGTCAGCGCTTTGCGGTGACCGAGAAGGGCGTGGTGGTGGTCACCCAGGAGATGATCCGCCGTCTGGGCTGACGCAGGTGCCCGCTTCCCGGCCCGGCGTCCGCTCCGGCCCGGTTACATGCCGATGTCGTAGGTCATGCCGAGGTTGACGGCGAAGTCGGGTCCGCCCCCGTACGGGTAGGAAGTTTCGCCCAGCCCCTTGCGCAGGGTCAGGTCCACCCGCAAATTGTCGTCCAGCCGCATTACCATCCCGCCACCGAGTTCGCTGCGGGTTCCCTGTCCGGGGACGCGGCCCGCCTCCCAGGCGGCTTCAAACACCGCCGTTACGTTGGAGCGCGCGCCGAACTCCAGGCCCAGGGACAGCCCCGGCACGTCGTCCAGTTGCATGCCGGCGGGTCCGTCGCCCACAAAGGTGTAGGACAAATTGCCGTGGGCGGTGACCCCGGCGTAGGTCTTGCTGGCCATGGCCAGAAGCAGCACGTCCACCTCCTCGGTGCCGGTGGCCTTGTCGCCCACGGGAAACTTGATGCCCAGCAAGCCCGACACGGTGAGCGGATCCGCCGCCCGCTCCTTGACGAAATTGGCCTTGGCCTTGACCCAGATATCGCCCACGCCGTCCGCGAAGGCGCTGGTGGTGGTGGCGGGAATGAACCCACCCAGCACCCGGTACGGGGCTTCCACCTCCAGGTCCAGGTTGGCATACAGGCTGTAGCTGACCTCGGTGCGCACTTCGTAGGCGCGGGTACCCTTCCAGTTTTCCTGGGACAGCCCCATTTCCACCCGCACGCCGCCCGGCGGGAGCGACACCGCGCTTTCGGTGACAAAGAATGGACGCGTGGCGTGGGCCGGGCTGAAGGAGCCCAGTACCAGAGTTGCCACCAGCAGCGGCAGGGCCGCGCGGCGGGCATTAAAGATGGAAAAAACGGCTGAAATATGCATGCAATCGGTCTCCCGGACCCGGTTGTTCCCCCGCCGAAATGGTACGGAGGCGGGGGGCGGGCGGTCAAGTGGCGCCAAAAATGCCGTGGGCGGAGCGGGGAGAAAGGGCGGGGTGTCATGGGGCATCCGCTTCGCGTACAATGACCCACCCCGTTGTTTCTTTTGAACCGGCAGTCACCGAGTTGTATTGATGTCCAACGACGCCAACAAGCCCCCGAGTTCCGCAGCCGACGGCGAGGATTCGCCCTCGCGTCCGCCCCTGCCCGCGGATCTGGCCTTTCCGCAGGAGCCGGAACCCGTGCCCCCATCCGCCGAGGCCCCGTCCACGGGGGATAGCGCGGAGGCGGAAGAGCGCAAGGTGCGCGTGCGGAAGCCGCGTGGCCCCAAGCGGGTGCCGGTGGTGGCCGTGCTGGCGCTGGTGGCGGCAGCGGTGGGCGCCGCCTGGGTGGCGGGCATGCTGTTGTCGGACCCGGCCATGGAATCCTCCACCCCCCAGATGAGGACCACCACCGGCACCGAATCGCCGGAACTGGCCGCCTTGCGCCGGGCGCTTGAGTCCGAGTTGGAGCTGGGCGAGGACCCCATGGTGGTGGACCTGCGCCAGCGTCTGTTGCGCAACCCGGAGGACCTGGAGGCGCTGCTCACCATGGGGTATGTGCACGTGCAGCGCAAGGAATACGACAAGGCGCGGGGCTACTACCTGTATGCCAGCCAGGTGGACCCACGCAGCCTGGAAGCGCGCACCCATTTGGGAACCACCGCCTATTTCCTGGGGAACATCGAGGAAGCCCTGCACCATTACGACCAGGTGCTGGCGCTGGACCCGGACTATACGGTGGCCCTGTTCGAGATGGGCGCGGTGCTGCGCTTCGGCAAGAACGATCTGCCCGCGGCCATCCGCACCTGGGAGCGCTTTCTGGAACTGGACCCGGATGCGGAGGAGGCCCGTCAGGTGCGGGAACTGGTGGCCGAGGCCAAACGCATGGTGGACTCCGGCGAGTGGAAGCCCCCCGCACCCCACGCAAAACCGGAGCCGGTGGACCCGGAAACCCTTCCGTGGCCCGGTCAGAGCGCCGGATGAACCCGCCCGAGCCCGGAGACGCACAGCTTGCAGCCGGACGTGCCATGGCGCGCCTGCTGGCCATGGTGGAGACCCTGCGCAGCCCGCAGGGGTGCCCCTGGGACCACGCACAGACCCGCGAATCGGTTTCCCCGTTTCTGGTGGAAGAAACCTATGAGGTGATGGACGCCATCCGTCACGGCGACGCGGCGGAACTGAAGGAGGAACTGGGCGACCTGCTGTTTCAGGTGATGTTCCATGCCGACATGAGCCGCGAGCAGGGGGATTTCAACCTTGCCGAAGTGGCGGACGCCATGTACGACAAGATGGTGGGCCGCCACCCGCACGTTTTCGGTGACGAGGTGGCCGAAACCGCCGAGGACGTGCTGGACGCCTGGGAGGTGGTGAAGGCGCGGGAGCCCTCCAAGCAGCACCGCACCAGCGTGCTGGACGGCATTCCGCGCACCTTCCC
>JAOUMB010000019.1 GCA_029881725.1 Nitrospirota bacterium | reverse complement strand
CTCCACCCGCTCGCTGATTAGCGCCAGCCGACGGCGGAACTCACGATAGACCCGGGCATCGTCCGGAAACTCGAAGGACAGCGCCAACCCTCCGGGTGCAAAGTGCCCCTCCCGGCGCTTCAGAAAATCCAGCATGGCAGCCATTTCACCGGCAAGATCCCGCAAATACTGCATTTGATCGCGGGCGGCCTCTACCATGTCGGACAGGGAGGGGGGCGACCCCGGGCTGGAGGGTGGAATCTCGCCAAGCATTTCCCGCAGTCCTTCCAGGGCCTGATCCAATACCGGCAACAGACGATCGGCAAAGGTCACCAATTCACGATAGGCCTTCAGCGCCCGCTCCAGCAGAGCCGGGTCGGCCAGCGCCGATTCACTGGGAATTTCGGGAATCGCGGGAAGTTCCAGGCCGTCCAGCCCCAGTTTTCCGAATGCATCCGACAGGTTGCCGTCCAGTTTCGGCTGAGGAATCTGGGTGGCATATTCCGGCCCCGCTTTTCCCGGTAACACAGGACCTTCCGTATTGCGCGCACAGGCGGACAGCAGCAATGCGGACAGCAGCATCGGAAGCGCCCCCGAAACCAGCCTGGGACATGTTGCGAAACGGACCATATCAACTCCTTATCGGCAACGGTTTTGCGTACAATGCCATATGCCGGCCCGTGAGACAAACGCCACCAGATGATGACGATTGCCATATCTCCCATGAATCCAAACGGGTATACATAATCCATGGCGGGGCGATGGCACGATATGCACTTCCCGACGGGCGGCACCCGCCCGGGGCGGGGAATCCATGCGGTGCTGCTCCTGATCGCGGCACTGTTACTCCTGTCCCTGTGTGCCGCCACCGCCTCCGCCGTCTCTCCCGGTGACACCCGCCGCCTGCATCCGTGGCCGCTGGTGTCCGGTACCGTCGGCCCGGAACGCACCAATATCGATATCCTGTTCCCCTTTTATCACTATGAACGCGACGGGACATTCACCTACCACGGGGTGCGCCCCTTCTATTCTCTGGCCACCGACCCGGCCCGCGAATTCCGCCGCCTGAATATTCTGTGGCCGCTTTCGTCCTTCGATCGCCGGGGAGATTACGGAAGGTCCTACGCCTTTCCCCTGTACCGGCACCGGTGGGGGCCCGATTACCGCTCGCGCATGCTGGCACCGTTCTACTTCCACAACCAGCACCCCGGGTACGACTCCCTGCATGTGTGGCCCTTTTACAGCCGCATTGAAAAGCAGGATGAATACCGGGAGGCGGGGTTTATGTATCCCCTGTTCCGCTGGCGTCGCTACGTGGACGGCGGCTATGAACGCCACCTGCCATGGCCCATTGTCCACTTTGCGGAACGGAACGGCGTGGTCAGTCAAAACGTGCTGCCCGTCTACATGCGTAACGCCGGCCCGGACCATTCCCGTGGATTTTTCACCCTGTTCTATTGGAACCGTGCTCCGTCGCACAGCCGCACCGGCCTGTTCCCTCTGTGGTCCCACGAACGGAAAGGGGACGCCGTTACCGACGGACTGATGCCCCTGTATCACTTCAGAAAAGGCCCCAACATTACAGAGTTCGCCACGCCATGGCTGATCCATCCGGAGATCAGTCTGTTTCGCCTGAAGGCTTCCGACACCCGCCTGCACCACCGGTTGTTCCCCATTTACAGCTATCGGGCACAACGGGATACGGGAGCACGCTCCTTTTCCATGCTTGGCCCCCTGTTCAGCTATCAGCGCGACCCCGCCGCCGACCGGGTGGCCGCTCGCGCCCTGCTGTTCTACCGCGAACGCACAGGCGAAGCGGTTACCAACACCCTGCCACCCCTCTGGTACGCTCACCTCGACGCCAATGGCGACGCCCATGGCTTTGCCACCCTCTACTACTGGAAACGCAAGGGCGACCTGCGTTCGCGCGGTGTGTTCCCCCTGTACAGACAACACCGCAATCTGGCCACCGGAGCGGTCGGGTGGTCGATGCTGGGACCGTTATTCCGCTACGAACGCGATCCGGAAGGGGATCGGGTGATCACCCAGGCCCTCCTGTTCTACCGCAAGCGGGTGGGTGAGAACATCACCAACACCCTGCCGCCCCTCTGGTATATGCACGCCGGTGCGGGGGGTGATACGTTCGGCTTTGCCGGGCTCTATTTCTGGAAAAAGAACGCGGACGGCACCTCTCGAGGCCTGTTTCCACTGGCCTATTCCCGCACCAGCGCAGACGGCAGCCGCAGTGGCTACGCGGGACTGTACTACTGGCGGGAAAATGAAGCGGGCCGCCACAAAGGAGTTTTCCCCCTGTGGCACCAGGGAGAAAAGGTGGATGGCACCGGCCTGACCATGCTGCTGCCGTTCTACCTGAACCAGCGCCGCGCGAACGGCCACAGCCGCTTCATTACCCCGTTTTGGTTCGACACGGCCACCCGGACCGAAACCGGCACCCGCCGCACCCGCGTGCTGTTTCCACTGGCGCTGGACCTGCGCGACTCCGGGACGGGTTCCCGGTTCACGGTCGCCCTGCCCGCCCTGTGGTTCGACAACCGCACCCCGGAACGCGACTTTACCGTGCAATTCCCTTTTTACTGGCACATGAAAGACCGCGCGCTGGATCGGGAGTTGACCTACTGGTTTCCGTTTTACGGCACCTACCGGCAAGGGCAGCATTATTCACGCCACCTGCTGTTCTTCCCCCTCTATGCCCGCTATAAGGACACCACCATGGGCACCGTCGGGTGGGATGTGCTGTGGCCCCTGTTCCATCACGACTCCGGACCGGATCACCGGCACACCCGCGCACTGCCCCTTTACTGGTATAGTGCCGGAACCGACAATTCCCTGCGCGTGGTATTCCCCCTGTACTGGTCCTGGCGCGAGCAGGACCGCAGCCAATTGCACCTGTTCCCCCTCTACAGTCGCATCCAGCGCAATGAAGGGCACCGGCGCCAGTATTTCCTCGGGCCGCTGTTTACCACCCTGCGGGATCAGGAAAAGGATCTGACGTCGTGGAGCGCCATATTCGGTCTGGGCCATGGAGAGCGGCAGGGGGAAAACTCCCGCGCCTGGGCACTCCCGTTCTGGTGGCACGAGCGCACCCCGGAACGGATTACCGACCTGTCACCCCTGTTGCACCACTACCGGCGTGACCGGGTAAGTGGCGAGACCGCCTTTTCAGCCTTGTGGCTGGGCAGCCCGGAACTGTCCTTGTGGCGTTCCCGCTTTGGCCCCGAGCGCACCGCCCACCGGCTGTTCCCGCTCTACAGTTACCATCGCAACCACGCCACCGGTGTGCTGCGCTGGGGCATCGTGCCGCCCCTCACCTGGTATGCGCGGGATCCGCAGGCAGGCACCCTTTCCGTCAATGCCCTGCTCTATTACCGACGAAAAAATCCCGAGCGCGACTTCCGCATGCTGCTTCCGGTGTGGTGGCGCACCGAACGCGGCGACACGGTAACCGACTCCATACCGCTGCTGTACCGCCACGCGCGCAACCCGGTGGACCAGTGGAAGGACACCGCTTTGGTGTGGCTGATCCACCCGGAAATAAGCCTGTGGCGCAAACAGTCCAACCCGGAGTACACCCGTCACCGCATTCCACTGGTTTATGGCTACACGTCCAACCACCGGACCGGTGCCCGGGGATGGAACAGTCTGGGGGGCCTGATCGCCCACCAAACCGACCCGACCCGCGATTTCTCACTGACCCGCGTGCTGTTGTTTGAAAATCGGCGGGAAGGCAATTATCAGCGCACCGCACTGCTACCGCTCTGGTGGCACACCCGCAACGGCGAAGCCTCCTCCACCGCCATTCCGTTGCTTTACCATGGGGAACACGATCCACTGATGGACCTGTCGGCCCACTCGGTGCTGTGGCTGATCCATCCGGAAATCTCCGTCTGGCGCTACGCCCGCGAGGGAAGCGAGGTAACCCATCGCCTGTTTCCCCTCTATCGGCATACCGGCAACCGGGACACCGGGCTGAATGAGGGATGGGCGGCGGCAGGGCTGGTATCGTGGAGGAACGATCCGACCCACGACCGCAGGAAGTTCCGCGCCCTGCTCTACTCCCGCGAGGTGACCGGAACCACCACCCGTACCCAGTTCCTGCCGTTCTATTCGCGCCTCAACACCCCGGACCGGCTGCGCACCACCGCCCTGCCGTTCTACTATCACGATAAAAACACCACATTCGACCGGGACGCACGGGGCATTATCACCCTGGGTATCCCGCAACTCAGCCTGTATCACCATCTGAGCGAGCGCGGCACGATCAAGGACCGGCTGTTCCCCCTGTACGGCTACCAGGCGGAACCCGCTGCCGGGCGCAAGGCATTCTCGGTGCTGTGGCCCCTGTTCTCCATCGACCGCTCGGCCACATACCGGCAAAACCCGGACCCAATGCTGAGTCTGGTCTCCTATCGGAAAAACGGAGACGAATCCCGGTTCCGCTTCCTGTGGCGGCTGATCTACTGGGATCGCAACGCCAACGGAAGCAGCTTCGAGTTCAATCCCCTGTTCGGCTGGGATCGGGATGACACCGGCAAGGTGCGTGAATGGTGGGCCCTGTTCGGCATCATCGGCCACCGCACCCGACCCGACGGCACCGGTGACCTGTTAATTTTCGGGTTTTAGAGCGCGTGTCCACACCTCAGGACGCCCGTCACAGGGCATCGGTCGCGGAGAAACCGACTGTCATCAACGGCGGCCGCATCCGGCTGGATGACTCCGTGTGAGTCGATCCTCAGCCAGAACCTTCCCGCCGAAACTCGCGTGGCAATGATCGGCGCGGGCGGCTCCACGTTGCTGGTAGCGGCGCTGGAAGATACCCAAAAAACCGTACCCGACCAAGGATAGGAAAACCCCATGGACGCATCCACGCCGGCATCCCGGCTGCGCGGATTCGCGCAACAAGCCCTGCGCGTGCCGCTGCGATTTCCCCTGCCGCTGCTATGCGCGGTGGCGTGGACGGCAGTGATGACGAATGCCGGGCATTCCCTCCCGTACGAACTCCGGGGGCAGGCATCACTGTATCTGCCAGCGGCCCTGTTCGCCTCGCTGGCGGCACACCTGCTGGCGGAAAGCCGGGGCTGGCGATCGTGGGCGGGCATCCTTGCCGCAACGGGTGGTGCCGGGCTGGTGGCATTGTTTCCGTGGGGTGCGCTGGGAGGACCGGAAAACGTGGTCACCGCCCGCTGGTGGCTGGCCATGCCCACCGCCTTTCTGGCCGCCATCTGCGCGCCGTTCCTGAGGCGCGGAGTGGACGACCGCGCTGCATGGCAATTCGTGGCTGTTTCCCTCCGTCACATGGGGCTGGCGCTGGTGGTGGCACTGGTGGCCGCGGCAGGACTGGTGGCGCTGGTCTCGGGCCTGAAGGTACTGTTTGACGCCAACCCGGAACAGTGGGTGACGCGGTTGATCTGGTTCGGCTGTCTCGGCACCGGTGCCGCGTGGCTGGCGTTGGCGGGAATCCCGCGCGGGTTCACCCCGCCGGATTCCCGCCCGCCACGCGCGGAGCGGTGGTTGGTGACCGGGATGCTGGTGCCGCTGGCGGTAGTGTATGGAGTGCTGATACATGCCTTTGCCGTGTTGTCGCTGGTGCGCTGGCAGTTGCCGGAGGGCAGGACCGGCTGGACCATCGCCTGTTTCGCCGCCTTTGGCGTGGCCGCTTGGCTGGCTGCGTGGCCGTGGCGCGAGGGGGACAACCGCCTGCTGCGCCTGTGGGGGCGGTGGTTCCCGCTGGCGCTGCCGGTGCCGGTGCTGCTGCTGACCACCGCCGCGCTGGAGCGAATGGGCGCGTATGGCGTCACCGAATCCCGCTACGGACTGCTGCTGCTCGCCGTGTGGCTGGCGGGGCTGGCCGCATACGGAAACCTGGCGCGCCCGCCGCGTCTGATGGTGGCCCCGGCGGCGCTGGCGGCGCTGCTGTTGCTGGCCTGTTTCGGGCCGTGGGGCGCGGGGCCGGTTTCTACCCGCAGCCAGCTGGCGCAACTGGAGGCCCTGCTGACGGCCCACGGCGACCTGCCGGGGGAAGCTTCTGTCGGCGCACTCCCGGTGGCCGATGTGCGAGAGCGCATCCGGTCAGTGGCGAAATACCTGCAGGCCGATCCCAAGCAGGACGCCTATCAGGCGTGGCTGGCCCGGTACGGATTTACAGAGGAAAAGACGGACGCCACCACCTGGGACATGCTCACGGAGCCGGAACCCATGCGCTTGGGCAAGTGGTTCGCACTGCACACCGGTGATTTCGAGGACGGCGTGGAGGTAACCGGATACGACACCCTGCTGCCGCTCACCCGATGCGATTCCTGCACCAGCCTCCGGACCTTTTCCACCTCCGGCGGCGATGTCACCTTTGCGGTAAAGGGTACGGTCCTGAAGGTGTGGCGCGACGGCCTGCCGGAACAGGCCGTGGAGATCGACCTTACCCGCCTGAATGGCGGCCGGAGGAAAGCGGGGATGACCCCGGTGGTGCCCGGACCCAGGATGACCCTGGAGGCGCATAACAACACACTGCGCGTGCGTCTGTATGTGGAGCGGATCGAGGGGCGCCTGATGCAAGACGTGCCCGTGGTCAGGTCGCTGCGCGGCTACCTGCTGGTGGGCTCGCCGGACGGCGCGGACCGGTAATCCCGTTTATCGTGAAAATCAGCCGAACTCCGGGGATCCGCCCCGGATAGCAGCCCTCATGGAACGCGTCGCTCACGCCATTTGATAGAGCAGCCCATGCTGGGAACCTGCTCGGGGGAGGGATTATTGCCCGCCAACAGGGTGTCGATGGCATCTTTCAGATCCTGACGGGTCACCTGGGAGGGGAGTTGCCAATTGTCGTCCAGGCGCCCGTGGTATGCCAGCCCGCGATCCGGGCCGTAGACAAACAGGTCCGGGGTGCACACCGCCCGAAAATTCCGGGCCACCTGCTGGGACAGGTCCTGCAGATAGGGGAACGGATACCCCTTCTGGATGGCGCGCTTGGTCATGTTCTCAAAATTGTCCGCCGGGTAGTCCTCCGGGTCGTTGGAGCAGATAGCGACAAACTGCACGCTGCGCCCCGCAAAATGCCGCGCCAGGGCCACCAGCCGGTCTTCAATGGCCACCACATAGGGGCAGTGGTTGCAGATAAACATGACCACCAGCACATCGGCGTCGGCAAAGTCGTCCCGGCGGTGGTTGCGGTCATCCACCCCCGGCAGATCGAAATCGGGGCACGGGGTGCCCAGGGGGATGCTTTCGGTCTCAAGCAGTGCCATGGCTGGATACAAATGCCTCCTCGTCACCCACTACCCGGAATTCACCCCCCTCGAACAGAATGGTAGCCGGGCGGGCGTTGGGGATTGGGTCCATGCGGCCGGTACCGGCCAGTTCGGCAATCAGCAACTGGCACACCTTGTGGTGGGACAGGATCACGAGCCGCTTGCCCGGGTTTTCGATGGCCAGCATCTGCACAAACGGCAGGGCGCGGGCCCGCAGATCGTTGGTGGACTCGCCGCCACCGGGAGGAACGAAGGCCGGGTCGTGCTTGAGACGCCGGAAATTCTCAGGATCGGCCGCTTCAAGTTCGGCGTGGGTGCGGTTTTCGTAATCACCCATGCGCCGGGCGCGCAGTTCCGGATGGTAGCTGACCGGAATCCCCAGGGCCTTGCGCAGGGTGTCGGCGGTCTGGCGCGCGCGAGGCAGGTCGGACGAAAACACGGCATCCGCTGGCTGGCAGGTGAAATAGGCCGCCAATTCCGCCGACTGAGACAGGCCGGTGGCGTTCAACGGGGTGTCACCCTGTCCCTGCACGCGCTTTTGCAGATTGGCATCGGTCTGCCCGTGACGGGTGATATACAGCCAGGTGGCGCGCCCGGTCATAACCGGCTAATCCCCCTGTTCCGCCAATTGCAGGAACAGTTCACGGGCGGCGGCAAAACCCGCCTCGGTGAGCGACACCCCCACCACCTTGCAGCCGTCCGCCGCGTGCTCCACACGGGCCGGCACCGGGGAACGGAAACCGTCCTCCCCCTCGGCGATGGTATAGCCCGCGATAAATCCGATCACCAGACCCCGCGCGATCAGATTGCGCAGGGAATCGTGGTAAGAGCGCTTGAACGATTCGGGCATCTCGGTGCAGGTTTCCGGGTCCAGCTTCGGCGCCTTGAGCTGGCTGCCGATGAAGCGGTAGGTGCCACCCGGAATGCACACACCTGGATTGATGCGCCGGTGCAGGTCGGACCCTGTCTTGATGCTTATCAGGTACAGCCGCAGCTTCATGCCGTCGGCAGAGGTCATTTCCAGGCCGTTTTCATACCCGAAACGAGCCTCCGGATCAGCATAGTTGCGGTTTGGATTCTGGCAATAGAGGTGCTTCAGGATGCGCACCTCCAGGATGGAAAGATCGGTGAGTTTCATTTCCCTTCCTTTGCCCCTCCCTGCGGGACCCGAATTGCCGTTTCCGTACCGGGCGACCGTTACTGGTCGGCCGGCATGGCCTGTACCTGCGCGGCGGTGAAGATCGGACCTTCCAAGCAGACATAGGTATTGCCGATATTACACCGGCCGCACTTGCCCACCGCGCATTTCATTTTATTTTCCAGGGTCATGACCACCTGATCCGGTCCCACGCCCATGCGGCCCAGGGCAGCGATCACAAACTTGGTCATCACCGGAGGTCCACAGGTGAAGGCCAGGGCGTTGGACGCACCCTTCCCCTCCCGCTCCAGAATCCACGGCACCCGCTCCTCCAGCACCGTGGGAACGAAGCCTACCTCGCCGTCCCAGTTTTCCGGGTCGCCTCCAGGATCGACGGTCTTGATCATATGGATGTCGCGCCGTCTGGTCCACTCGTCCATCTCTCGCTGATAGACCAGATCACGGTGCGTCCGGGCCCCATGTACAATGACCACGGCACCGAACTTGTCACGCTCCTCCAGCACCCGGTGCACCAGGCAGCGGATGGGCGGAAAGCCGATCCCGCCAGCGGCAAAGATCAGATCCTTGCCGTGCATCCCCTCCAGGTCGTAGCTGTTTCCGTAGGGGCCGCGGAAGCCGATGATATCGCCCTCCTTCATCTTGGCCAAGGCGGTGGTGACCACCCCCACCTTGCGGAAGCAGCACTCAAAGAATCCCTCCCAGTTGGGGGAGGAGGAGATGTTGAAGGTGGCCTCGCCCACCCCGAAGATGGAAAATTCGCCGAACTGGCCGGTCTTGTACGTAAACGAGGCGGCGTGCGCCGGATCGACGAACTCCAGTTGCAGGGTGTTCACATCGTGGGTTTCGCGGATGATCTTTCGGATCCGCACCAGCTTGGGAACATACAGATTCGCGGCCTCGGCTCCGGGGGCGGTATGCAGGGCGGGAGCACTCACGGGGTCACCTGAATCAACTGCTGTTTTTTGTTGGCCTGCATGGCGTAACTGGTGATGTCCACGTGTACCGGACAGTCGCGCACACAACGGCCGCAACCGGTGCAGCCCAGGTTGTCGAACACGTCCTCGTAGATCTTGAATTTGCACAGAAACCGGTTGCGGTAACGCTGCCATTGATCGGGCCGGGGCTGGTGCCCGGTGGCGTGCACGGTGAACACGGGGAACTGGCAGGAATCCCACACCTTCACCCGCTCCCCCCCCTCGGTTCCGCCCAGATCCTTGAAATCGAAGCAGTGACAGGTAGGGCACTCAAAGGTGCACACGCCGCAGGATACACACTTGGTACCCAGCCGCGCGAACATCTCGTCGTCGAAATTGTCCGGATTGTCCAGGAAGCTTTTTACGTGCTCGATATCGAACACCCGCACAAATTTTTTCCTGGCCTCCGCCCCGGCCTGGCTGCGGCGTTCGCGCAGTTCGGTTTCCGGCTGGCCGGTGACCAGATGACTGCCCAGGCGCTGGGCGAATTTCTCACCCTTGGGAGAGCCAACCTCCACCACCAGTTCCCCGTCCAGTCCGGTGGCGGTGATCAGCACGTCACTGCCGGTGGGATCGTCCGGACCGAGCCCCATGGTGGTACAGAAGCACGACAGGTCGGGCCGGTCACAGCTCACCGATACCACGGTGGTGCGCTCGAAGCGTTCCAGGAAAAGGGGGTCGGCATGCTCGAACTTGTCGCCGGAAAAGACGCTCCTGAGCGATACACCAATGGCGGCGGCATCGCAGGGACGCCCCCCCAGAATGACGGTTTCCGGAAAGTCACGGGACGGCTGGTCGACAACAAAGCTTCCGTCCTCCCGCTTGAGCCAGGTAAAAACCCGCTCCTCTTTTGGAAACAGAAATTCCTT
The DNA here is from genome assembly GCA_029881725.1 of Nitrospirota bacterium. Classification (GTDB taxonomy): domain Bacteria; phylum Nitrospirota; class JACRHL01; order JACRHL01; family JACRHL01; genus JAOUMB01. The sequence continues at coordinate 36,451 of JAOUMB010000019.1, read as the reverse complement.
GAAGGTGTTCTGCGGCAGCAGGTAGTCCTTAACCACCTGGTCGGCGGAGTCGACCGGGCCAAACTGGCACAGGCCGTCGATCAGTGTCGGCGCGACCACACGCACCCCCTGCCCGGTCAGGTGGTCCACCAGTGCCCAAAGCCCCTGCGGGCGGATGGTTCCGGCCAGCTTCACTCCTTCGGCTCCTCCGGCGGCCACCGCTCGCCCTTGGGCTGAATGACCTTTTCCGCAAAGTCGGTCAGGAAGCCGATCACGTCGCCAGGGCTTCCCTCACCCGCGAAATCGCGTCCCAGCTTGGCCTTCAGGGCCATGATCGGGATGCCCACCGGACACACCCGTTCACACTCCTGACATTCGGAACAACGGGCCTGAATGTGCCAGGTGCGTACCAGGTTGTAGACCAACTGACTGCTGGCATCGATGCCCTTGATCATTTTCAGGGCGCTGGTCACATGGGTAGTGGCCGCCTCGTCCGCCGGGCAGCCGTTGGTGCAGTAACAGCTCGGACAGATGTTGCGGCAGGCATAGCAGTGCAGGCATTTGTCCAGGGTCATGCCCCAGTCCATCCCCGCATCGTCGTCAATGGCCGCCCGGTAGGCCTGGTAATCGGTGCGCTCCGCCTTTTCCCTGGCCACCGCCTCGTCCCCGTGGGCGGTCAGGTATTCCGGGCAGTCCAGGCACTTGGTCTGCACGTTCGGGGCGGCGTCCTTGGCGGTGTAGTTGTTGAGGCCCTTGGTCTCATACACGCCCTCGCAGCGCATGACCATCGGCAGCACGTTGTCCCGGCTGATGCCGGACATGGACCCTTCCTCGGTGAGGATGTCCAGGTTGTGCAACTCGCACGGCTTGACCACGATGGCCACGCCACCACGACCCCGCGCCGCCTCCTTGGGGCCCATGTTGGCGTACCCCAGCAGGTTGTAATCGCAGAAGGAGTTCCACACCACCTCCGAGTCGAGCATCTCGGGGCGGTTGAGGAAGTTGGGCATGGTCAGTTCCGTAAACGGGCTCTGGCGGCTGTAGCACACCAGCATGCCGATGCGGCCCTCCTCCAGCCATGACTTGGCATCCACGACCACCTCTTCAGCGGACGCGTAGCGTTTCAGGGCGTGATACCCGGTGGAATAGATCATGCTTGCTTTCCGAGCGGCCCCTTGCAAGGCCGTGCCGGGGGTTACCCCCCCAGCACCTCCTTCATGCGGATGCCGAGTTCGGTCGGGTTGCGCACAGTGGCCACCCCGGCGGACTCGAGCGCCTTGAACTTGTCCTCGGCACCACCTTTGCCACCGGCGATGATCGCCCCGGCATGGCCCATGCGGCGTCCCGGAGGTGCGGTGGCACCGGCGATGAAGCTGACCACCGGCTTCTTCACGTGGGCCTTGATGTACTCGGCGGCTTCCTCCTCGGCACTCCCGCCGATCTCACCGATCATGATGATGCCCTCGGTCTCTGGATCGTTCTGGAACATCTCCAGGCAGTCAATGAAGTTGGTGCCATTGACCGGGTCCCCACCGATGCCGATGCAGGTGCTCTGGCCCAGCCCCGCGTCGGCGGTCTGCTTGACCGCTTCGTAGGTCAGGGTGCCGGAGCGGCTGACGATACCGATGTTGCCACGCTTATGGATGTGCCCCGGCATGATGCCGATCTTGCACTCGTCCGGGGTGATCACCCCCGGGCAGTTGGGGCCGATCAGGCGGCTTTTACGACCGGACAGGTAGCGCTTGACCGCCACCATGTCCATCACCGGAATGCCCTCGGTAATGCACACGATGAGCGGAATCTCCGCGGCGGCGGCCTCCATGATGGCGTCCGCGGCGAAGGGGGGCGGAACGTAAATCATGGTGGCGTCCGCGCCAGTGGTCCTGACCGCATCGGCCACGGTGTTGAACACCGGCAAGCCCAGGTGTTCGGCCCCGCCCTTGCCGGGGGTCACGCCGCCGACCATCCGGGTGCCGTAGGCGATGGCCTGCTCGGAGTGGAAGGTGCCCTGGGCACCGGTGAAGCCCTGACAGATGACCTTCGTATTCTTGTTTACCAGTACACTCATTACAAATTCCCCTTAGGCGACCGCAGCCACGGCCTTTTCGGCAGCGTCGTTCAGGTTATCGGCAGCGATGACGTCCACGTCGCTCTCCGCCAGCAGCTTCTTGCCCTGCTCCACATTGGTTCCTTCCAGGCGCACGATCAGCGGCACATGCACATTGATCTGCTTGGCGGCTTCGATAATGCCCTGGGCAATGATGTCGCAGCGCATGATGCCGCCGAAGATGTTGATCAGGATGGCCTTCACGTTGCTGTCCGACAGGATCAGCTTGAATGCCTCACGCACCTGGTCGGCATTGGCGCCGCCACCCACGTCCAGGAAGTTGGCCGGGGTTCCGCCCTTGAGCTGGATGATGTCCAAGGTGGACATGGCCAGGCCCGCGCCGTTCACCATGCAGCCGATATTACCGTCCAGGGCGATGTAGTTGAGGCCGTGGCGGCTGGCTTCCAGCTCCTTCGGATCCTCCTCGCTCAGGTCGCGCAGGGCTTCGATCTGCGGATGGCGGTACAGGGCGTTGGAATCGAAGTTCAGCTTGGCGTCCAGGGCCAACACGTCGCCGGAACCGGTCACCACCAGCGGGTTGATCTCCAGCAGGGCGGCGTCCGTTTCCACAAAGGCGGTGTACAGGGCGCTCATGAACTTGGAGAACGACTTGATCTGTCCCCCCTCCAGCCCCAGTTGGAAGGCCAAATTGCGGCACTGGAACGGCTGCAGGCCCACCGCCGGATCCACCTTTTCCTTGAGAATCTTCTCCGGGGAGTGGGCAGCCACCTCCTCGATTTCCATGCCACCTTCGGTGGAGGCCATGATGGTCACGCCGCCGTGCTCGCGGTCGATCACCGCACCCAGATACAGTTCGCGGGCGATGTCACAGCCGTCCTCGATGTAGACGCGCTGCACCTCCTTGCCCTCGGGGCCGGTCTGGTGGGTCACCAGGGTCATGCCGAGCATGCGCTCCGCCTCTTTCCTCACGTCGTCGATGGACTTGACCACCTTGACGCCCCCGGCCAGTCCGCGACCGCCCGCATGGATCTGGGACTTCACCACCCATACCGGACCACCCAGCATCTGTGCGGCTTTGACCGCCTCGTCCGGGGTATGGGCCACTCCGCCCTCCGGCACGGCAACGCCGTAGCCCTTCAGAATTTCCTTGGCTTGATACTCGTGAACGTTCATCCGTCCCTTTGCTCCTGGGCGGCCTCAAACCGGTGGGGGACACTGACCAACACCCCACCCGGCGGCTGCCGGTTTGCACGCACAACAATCCGGATTCCCGCGCCCCACGGCGCGGGCCGGAAATCAGGCCGAGCCGACCGCCTCCTCGGGCCGCCGCACATAATCGGGCAGCAGCATGGGGGAGGTTCGGGTAGGCTCGACGCCCGCCTTCTTCATCTGTTTGCGGAAGGCATCCAGGTGGTTCAGGGTCAATTCCCCGAAATCCACCTCCGTGGCGCGTTGGGCAGCCGCTCTGCCCGCCCGCGCACCAAAAACGATAATGTCCAGCAACGAGTTGCCCATCAGGCGATTGGTGCCATGAATCCCGCCCGCCGCCTCACCGGCCACATACAGCCCGGCAATCTCGGTTTCACCCTCGGTGCCGATGGCCACGCCGCCGTTCTGATAGTGCAGGGTGGGGTAGATCAGCACCGGCTGAGTGGGGATGTCGATGCCGTGCCGTTCATACTTGCGCAGCATGCCCGGGTAGCGGCGCTTGACCACTCCCTCGCCGTTCATGGCGTCGATCACCGGAATGTCCAGCCAAACCCCCTGACGGCCAAACGGCGTATCCACCCCGCGCCCTTCGGCGCATTCGCGGATGATGGCGGCACACACCACGTCACGCGCCTCCAGTTCATTGACGAACCGCTCGCCGTTCCTGTTGATCAGGTGGGCGCCGCCGGAACGGATGGCCTCGGTCACCAGCAGGCCCGCCATCTGCTCCGGATAGATGGCTCCGGTGGGGTGGTACTGGAAGGTGCCGGGGAAGGCCAGCCGGGCGCCCAGCCGGTAGCACAGTGGCAGTGCGTCGCCGGTGGCGCCGAAGTGGTTGCTGGTGGGGAAATTCTGAATGTGCAGGCGACCGATGCCTCCGGTGGCCATGATCACGCTCTTGGCACGCACCACGATGCGCTGGTCCACGTCCAGGTTTTGCAGCACCGCGCCGGTTACCTGACCGTTGGAATTGGTGAGCAACTCAATGGCCGGGGCAAACTCCATGATCTGGATGCCCTCGGTGTTGAGCACCGTGTCCTTCAGCACCCGCATCATGTCCAGACCGGTGTAGTCCTTGCAGGCCAGCAGGCGCGCGCGGCTGGTGCCGCCGCCCTTCTTGACCTTCAGGTTGCCGTCCGCATCCCGGTCGAACAGCACCCCCAGCGAGTCCAGCCAGTTGATGGAGAATGGGGCGTCCTCCACCATCACCTTCAGCAGGCGCGGATCGTTCTTGTAGTGGCCGCCGTGCATGGCATCCACAAAGTGCTGGATGGGGGAGTCGTCCTCCTTGACCGCCACCTGCACGCCGCCCTCGGCCATCACGGTGTTGGAATCGCCCAAGCGCAGTTTGGTGGCAATCATCACGCTGGCGCCCAGTTCCCGGGCCATCAGCGCCGCGGTGGCACCGGCGCCACCGCCACCCAGGATCAGCACATCCACTTCAAAATCAGGCTTGGCGAGGCCTGCCGGGGCGACGCTGAGCGGGCTGTCGGCCTCCAGCAGGGCGGCCAGTTCATGCACCGTTTCCTCACCCTGATTGGGACCGAAGGCAATGGGCCGATAGGCCTCCTTGCGATAGTCCGGGTGGTGGGCGGTGAGCAGGTGCTCCTTGTCCGCCTCGCGCATCAGCGGCATGGCCTGTGCGATACGTTTGTCCCGGGTGGCCTCGATGACCCCGATGTATTTTTCCAGCAATGAATCCATGCGTGTCTCCGGGCCCATTAGCGGCGGGCCTTGCAAAATTCCTTGAGCCCCGCCTCATCCAGCTGGGATATCTGGTCCCACTCGTCGTTCCAGACGCCGTCAGTGATCTGCTTCATCTGCTGGTCGAGCCGCTCGTGCTTGGTGGCGTAGAACACACTCCAGGTGCGGCGGGCATAGAGGGCGATCATGTTGGGCGCCATCTCAGCGATGCAGCGCGACACGCACAGACCGCACATGACGCACGACAGGGCCTTGTCGGCGGCTGCTTCGAAGTCTCCCTTGACCGCATCCTTCACCGCGCCCTTGATGTCGATATCCTGCGGGCACACCTTGTTGCAGGCGTTGCAGTTCCGGCAATTGAGCGCCTCCGGGAAGTAGCGGAACAGTTCCTCTTTGGGGTGCTCGATCTCCTGCACGTTGTAGTTGGGCTTGGCGGTCGGATAGAACGGCGTCATGAAAAAGCTCATGCCGTCCTCAATCTTCATCTGGCAACCCAGACCCACCTTGAGGGCAAAATCGTCCTTGGTGCGGTACACGGTGGAGCACGCGCCACACACACCACCCAGACAGCCCACGCCGCGGATGATGTTGTGACCGGTGTACCACATGGTTCCGATCACGGTCATGGCGTCGGGAACCTGGTACTGCTTTCCCATGATTTCGACGGTGACCAGTTTGGTATCGGTCTCGGCTGACATTGCGACAAACCCGGTTTAAAAAACATAAATTGGGGGAAAACCGGTGGATTTTAACACCCCGACCCCCCCCGGCTCAATCGCGGGATGCGTCCCGCTCCCACACCGCCCGGCAACGCCCGGCCAGTGCCTCTCCCGACCCTTCCAGCAACGCCCCCCACTCGGCGTCCCATTTCCCGTCCGCCACCCGCCGCATCACCGTCTCCAGTTCCGGCGGCGCCGGGCGCTCCCGGGCCACCGCCTTGCGGGCATACAGGCCCAGCAGATTGGGGGCGATTCCCACTTCGCACACCAGGGAACACATGTTGCACATGACGCACTCGTCGAACATGGGCGCCACCGGCTCGAACATTTTGTTCATCACCCGCATCACGCCGCTTTTGACTGTGATTCCCTGCGGACAGACTTGGGTGCATGAGTCACACAGGGTGCAGCGGCGGGTTTCCGGATAGATGGAAAACAGCGCCTCCGCCGGGTCGTCCAGTTCGGCCATACGGTAACGGGGCTTTTGCGGCGCATCCACCGGATACAGGGTGAACGACATCCCCTCGCGCACGGCGATCTGGCAGCCAAGGCCGCTTCTGGCGGTCAGGTCACCGGGCATCCGCCATGTGGTGGTGCAGGCACCGCACACCCCGCCCAGGCAGCCCGCCCCCTTGACCACCGGGATTCCCGAGTACCACATGGCCTGCAGCACGGTCACCCCTTCCGGCACCACATGTGGCTGTCCGCCGATTTCGACGGACACCATGGGACGGTCGGTATACGCGGCAAACAGGTCCACGCGGGCAGGGGCCTCCGTTCAGGAAAGTTCAGAAAACGATTCGGAACCTCCCATGATAGGCCGGAACGGGGGCAATGCTCAATGAAAGGGGCGCGATCCGGCCCAAAAATCAGATGGTGCGCACGTAGTCCGAAAGGTCCAGCCGCCACACCTTGACCCCACAGTAGCGGTCCCCCTCCGGGCACACCGGGCGCACGCCGGCGCGGTCTCGCAGTCCGCAGGGGGGAAGCAGCCAGCGCCCGATTTGGGGGTGAATGGCGCGAATCTGTTCCGCCTCGTCCAGAGACGCCTGCCAGATTTCCTCCTGGGCGTTGTAGCACAGGCGCATGGCCATCTTGTGGTGCAGGGCGGACAGGTCCCCGCTTTCGGTGAAGCGGATGGATACCGCGTTGGGCAGCAGGTAGTGGGCCGCCTCGGTGGAGGCACCGGCCTGCTGCATTCGGGCCATGTCGTCCCAGGTGCGGTGCATGGACTCTTCGTAGCGGCGTAGCACCGCGTCGTCCAGGCTCAAGAGAGGCGGGGTCACGTAGTCCGGCTGCCCGTTCACCTGGGCCGCCAGGATCGGACGGCTGGCGGGGGTCATGCGATGGCGCTGATCCTGGCTGTCGGCAGTATGGGAAATCCTTTTGATAAACGTGTAGTGAGGGTGGACCAGTGCCCGGCTGAGCTTGCCGTGGGACTTCAGGTTCAGGGTTTCCCCCAGCCACGGGTTTTCCTTCGGGTCCAGCACTGCAGCGATTGCCGCCGCATCGTCCAGCCGATCGGGGGAAATTCCCAACACCTGCCGGACCGCGTCCGCCAGGGTCGCCTCCGCGTTCGCCGACCAGTCCACCAGCCGCGAGACACACCCATCCAGCCGCTGCTCAAAATGTTCCGCAAACGACTCGTCCGGCTCTGCCTCACCCCACATGCGCTCCATCCACCGATACTCGGGCGTCTCCTCCAGGGGCAGGGGGTCTTCGATCAGCCCGCCCAGTTCCGGGTCGGTAGCCAGCACCTGGCGCACCATCTCGTCCACCACCCGCCGTTGCTCGGCAGGGGTGTCGAAGTGGTCAGCGCCGCGCCGGTAGCGCAGCAGGGTAAGCAGGCTGATCGTGTGATACAAAAACGCCGAGGTGCCCACCGGCAACACATAGCGGGCAATTTCCTGCGCCTTTTTCTGCACGTCCACGGCACCGCGTTTTTTATCCCTTCGGGCCGGAAACAACTTGAAATAGGCCTCACCGGCCAGCGGCGTGAGGACCTCCACCAGCCACTGGTAGTCGGCCATCTGCCGCGCCACCGACTGCAGATATATGTCACGGGCAGCGGGAGGCAGCCCCTCCGGCACCACCACCTCGTCCGGCGACACGGACACGTAGCGCTGGGACACCTGCTCCGAGTTGTAGAACGGGTGCGAATGTAAAAACGACCAGATGAACTGACGGCTCACCCCCTCCAGGGCAAACTGCACGTGGGCATGCTGCAACGTGGTGTGGTGCCCGGCCTCGAAAATACTTTTGGCCAGATTGTGCTTGCGCGCATGGGCGGCGCGGCGCTTTTCCGCATCGGCCAGATGCTCTCCCGCCGCCTGCTCCGGGGTGACCAGCCCGCTGCCGGAATAGCAGGTGCGGGCCGCCGCCACGGCGTTGTCAAACGGGCGGTTGAAGATGTTGACCAGGGTAACCTTCACGGCGCCGCCAACTCCTTGGGAAGGGAACCCATATAGTGGCTTTTCAGCCCCCCGGAGATCAACGTTTCAACCCGGTCGGAGAGCAGCTTGCGCGCGGCGTCATCCATACCCGCCACCGGGATCGGGTCGTGCACGATCAGCTTCACCTGCCCGTGATACCCCTCGGGCCAGCCGCGCGCCAGCAGAAACCGGCTACCCTCCACGGTCACCGGCACCACCACCGCGTCCGACTCCAGGGCCAGCTTGAATGCCCCCCGCTTGAACGGCAACATGGTTCCGTCCGGCTCGCGGGTGCGGGTTCCTTCCGGAAACAACACAATGCGTCGGCCGCCGCGCACACGCCCAGCGGCCTCGGTCACCGCCTTCAGACCGGCACGCGGGTTGGAGCGGTCGATGGGCACACACCCCAAACGGCGCATCCAGAAACTCAGCATGGGCAGATTGAGCAGTTCCTTTTTGGCCACAAAACCGGGCGCCCCCGGCAGATGGCCAAGCAGCACCGGGATATCCATGGCGCTCTGGTGATTGACCACGTACAGAACCGGCCCTTCAGCGGGGATTTTCTCCACCCCCTCAAGGACCACGCGCCCCCCGGCGATGCGCACCGCACGGCGTGCCCAGGCGGCGGCACGAGCAAAAATATAACGCGAAAGAACCCCCTGCCCGCCCAGGGCGGCAAAGGGAATCACCAGCGACGACCAGCCGCCGCCCACCAGCAGGTGCAGCCACAACCGGGCCAGCATCCACGTACGTCTCATCTTCCTCCTTTACCTGCCTGCGGCACAGGGATATGCCGGTGGGGTATCATGTGCGCCGCAACCCCGAACGACAGACAAGGACCGAGCCCATGACCACGCGCCCCACCCGGCAACTGGAAACGTTTGAAAATCCCAACCCCGAGCGGGACTACGAAATCCATTTCAACTGCCCCGAATTCACCTGCCTGTGCCCCAAGACCGGCCAGCCCGACTTCGCCACCTTCGACATCCGCTACGTACCGGATGTGCTGTGTGTGGAGCTGAAGAGCCTCAAGCTGTACATGTGGAGCTTTCGTGACGAGGGGCATTTTCACGAGGCGGTCACCAACCGCATTCTGGACGACCTGGTGACCGCAGTGAACCCGCGCGAAATCACCGTCACCGGTGATTTTTACGTGCGCGGCGGGATTCATACAGTGGTCACCGTCACCGGTGGACAGCGGATCACCCCCCGTCGGTCGGAATGACGCGGGCGCCGCTCTCCCCCGTGGCCGGCGCCTGACCGCTGCCTTTTCTGCGCCGCCTGCGGCGACGCTTCTTTTCCCCTTCGGCCGGAGGATTCGGCCCTCCGGCGGCCTGCACCGGGGATTTGGCCGCGTCGCCTTCCGGGCGCGGTGCTCCGCCGCCACGGCTCCGGCCCCCCTCGGAACGCCCGCCACCCGAACGACCGTCGCGGCGCTGCCCGCCCCGGCCGGACGACTCGCCCCCACGCCCTCCGGGACGCCCTCCCGGACCGTCCTTGCGTACCCGCCGCCGGTGTGGCTGCTTCACCTCCACAAACAATTCATCCTCCGGCGCCTCGATGGGAATCTTGTTGCCGATGAATTTCTCCACACCGATCAGGTATTCGGAGTAGGTTTCGCAGCCGAAGGTGATCGCGTCGCCCTTGGCTCCGGCGCGGGCGGTACGGCCGATGCGGTGCACATAGTCTTCCGGGTCCTGCGGCACGTCATAGTTGATCACGTGCGACACGGCATCGATGTGCAGCCCGCGGCTGGCCACGTCGGTGGCGATCAGCACCGGCAGTTCGCCGCTCTTGAATGCATCCAGCAGGGTCAGCCGCTTCTTTTGCGGCACGTCGCCACTGATGAAGCGCGCCTGAATGCCGTTGGCCTCCAGCCAGTATTCAATGTCCTCACCAGTGCGCTTGGTGTTCACGAACACCATGGTCTTGCCGCCGATAATGCCGCCCAATACCCCGGCCAGCAGGCTGAATTTTTCGTGGTTGGCCACCAGATACAGCACCTGGGTGACCCGGTCGGCGGTCACCTGATCGGGGGTGACCGACACGCTCTGGGCCTCGTGCATGTGCTCGTAGGCCAGTTCCTGCACCCGCTGCGGGAAGGTGGCCGAGAACAGCAGGGTCTGGCGCTCTCCCGGCTTCGGCATGCTGCGCAGCATGTAGCGGATGTCATCGATGAAGCCCATGTCGAACATGCGGTCGGCTTCATCCACCACCAGGATCTCGATGCCCTTCAGGGTGTAGATGCGCTGCTTGAAGTAGTCGATCAGCCGCCCCGGCGTGCCCACCAGAATGTCCGGGTTTTCCGCCAGTTCCTGGCGTTGCTTGTCGTAATTCATGCCGCCGAACACCACCATGGTGTTCAAACCGGTGTGGGCGCCCAGCACCTGGGCGTCCTTTTCGATCTGCACCACCAATTCGCGGGTGGGGGCGATGATCAGCGCGCGCGGCGCCGGCTCACTGCCCTTGTAGGCCCGCTCGTGGGTCAGCAGACGGGTGTAGACCGAGATCAGAAACGCGGCGGTCTTGCCGGTGCCGGTCTGGGCCTGGCCCACCATGTCGGCACCACTCAGGCTGATCGGCAGGCTCAGTTCCTGGATCGGTGTGCATTCGGTAAACCCCGCAGTGCGGGTCCCCTCGATCACCTGCGCAGGCAGGTCAAATTCGTCAAACCGCATGGGTCGTTCAATCCATTTTCAATACCGGGCGCGTGGCGTCCGGGTCAATCGTCATGTAAAAAGCGCTCCGGCGTCTGTTCCCTGAAGCGGCCCTCATAGGTGCCGTGGCCGGTGGTGCGCTGAAATATAAACTGGCAGATCGGGGTGCCGGGACAGATGTCCAGCGGCGCCGGGCCGAAATTGGACATCTCCAGAACCTGATGGTTGGACAGGCCCGGCTGCATGAAACTGGCCGAAATATGCACCAGCAGCCCCAGGCGGGCGAAGCGCGAACGCCCCTCCAGCCAGCCGCAGATGTCATCCGGCAATTCGATCTTTTCGGTGGTGATGCCGAGCACGGTCTCGCCCGGCTTGAGCAGGAGGGTCTCCCCCTCCTTGACCCGAATGCCACGGGTGGCCTGCTTGAAATCCGCGTTCACGTCCACCCGCACGTTTTCCTTCATATAGCGGAACACGCGAAACACGTTGGACAGGTGCAGGTCGATACTGGCCGGACCCACCAGCGACTCGTCGTAAGGCGAAACGCGGATGCGTCCATTGGCAATTTCGTGCAGGATTTCGCTGCGGGCCAGAATGGTCATGCTCGGGGAAATTGGTAAAACAGGGCCGCGCAAAATGCATGGCCCGGGCCGCTTATGCTATGTCACAGGTCGCCCGCTTGTCCAGCGGACACCGGGGCGGCCACATAATAGGTGACCGAGTCGGCAAAGCGGCGGCCGGAGGTTTCCTGCTCCACCTCCAGTTGCACCGTGTAGGGGCGGTCATAGGCCAGGCTTCCGTGGGTGATGCGCACCGGCAGATCGCCGCGCTCCCCCACCCCCAGCGCCACGCTCGGAGTCGTCACGATGGCCCGGGCACCGTCCGGCGGGATCACGTGGATCACAAACCGGTGCGGCCGATCGTCCTTGTTGACGATGGATACGTTGTAGTCCACCCCGTCGGCGCCCACCTGGGCGGTGCGCTGCACGGCGGAGAACGTCAGTTTTACCGGCTGGAACGCCTTCAATCCACCGGCAAACAACGCCGCACCGGCGGCCACTCCGGCCAGCGGCCACAGCACTCCGGGGGCCAGCAGCGGATTCCGCCGATTCTGGATGCGCAGCCCCTGCTGGGCACGGGTGCCGAACCCGAAGGAGAGGATTGGCGCCTTGCCGAAACGCCCCATGTAGCCCTCGCAGGCGTCGATGCACACCGCGCAGTTGATGCAGCGCGTGTATACCTCCGGCTGGCGGGGATCCAGATCCACCGGGCACACGTCCTTGCACAGGGAGCAGCTTTTGCAGTCGCCCTCACGTTCGGTCGCAAAATGAATCTGCAATGTGCCCGGTCCCCGGAACATGTACTGCCACAGGCCGTAGGGACACATGTACTTGCACCAGAAATGGCGCAGCAGCCCCAGGTCCACCACCACGAAGCTGCCCAGCATGACCGTGAACACGGCAATGTACAGATTGAATTCACCCCCCAAAAAATGGGCCAGCAGTTCGGGGGCGGTAAAGAAATAGTGCAGGCAGGCCAGGGTCAACACCGTGCTCAGCGCCAGTACCACCACCAGGAACACACTCCACGCCGCCACCTTGGCGGGCAATCCCTTGCGCTTGGAGCGCCCCTCCTGCCGTTCCGGCGAGATGCCCGCCAGCACCCGCCGCCCAAGCAGGGTGCGGATCAGGTTGTTAAGCCATTCGGAAAGGGTGTGCTGTGGGCACATCCAGCCGCAGAAGATCATTCCCAGGTTGGAATAGAAGGCGGTCATGGAAAAGAACACCATGGACCAGAAACCGAATACGATGAAAAAATCGTCCCACCATATCTGCCACCCGGCCACCAGGAAGCGCCCGGCGGCCACGTCCACGCGGAACAGGCCGGTGAACGGGATCAGCACGAACAGGGCCAGCAGGGACCACTGCACCAGGTGGCGTATGCGGATCAGGCGGCGCGCGTTCACGACGACTCCCGCGCCGGGCCGCGCAGGCTGTGCAGGAACACCGCCAACAGGCCGGCGGTGACGGTCAGCACCGCGCCGATGATGGCCCACACCGCCGTCTGGGTGCCCCGGTTGCGGGTGGCCTGCACCGTCTCCGGCACGGTCAGCCCCACCCGCCAGCCGCGCGCGGCGCTGCCCGCACCAGTGGCATCGGCCAGCCCCACCCAGTGATCCGTGCCATTTCCGTCCCGCCATACACCCTCGGCACCGGCCACCGGCCGCAGCCCAAGGTCAGTTACCCGCCGCCCCACCAGTTCCCGCCGGGCGGAAAGGAAAATTCTCCCGTCCGGCGCGGCAATAAACACCTCCCCCCAGCGGGCCAGCCGCATGCGGTCCACCAGATCATGCCCCAACAGGCGCTCCAGATCCACCATACCCACCGCCTTGCGGCCCCCTTCCCCGGTCACCACCACCGCCACCACAGGGCGGCCGTCGGCCAGAAAGCGCAACGGCGAAAAACCGTCTTCCGGCAACGCTTCCCACACCGGGTCATCCGCCAGCGGGGTGCCGGCGGGCAACAGGGAACGCTGGCGGGCATGGGTAACCGACACGGCGGCAAACGGACCGTTCTCCACGAACGGCGCATACACGGCCAAGCCCGCATCATGTGCCGATGGATCACCGGCCACCGCGCGCATTTTGGCCCCAGCTTCGGCCAGGCGCAGGTCCACCCGTTGGACCAGACTGGAGGCGACCTCCTGCAGCGGATTGGTACGGGTCAACACGGACAGATCGATGATTTCACGCAAAAAGGTGAGCAGCGTAATGGCCAACGGCACTCCCGCCACCAGCAACGCCGCCACCCACAGGCGGCCGAACCGGTGACGGCCGGGGGCGGTCAAAAGACCTGTCCGTCCTCCTCCCGCTCGGATACCAGCGCCTCCTCGCCCGGATGGCGCAGGGATTTGCGCCACAGGAAGAACAACAACAGTCCGATCAGTACGAAGGTGATGCCAAACAGAAATACAAAAAAACCGCCCCACAGACCGGTCAGGGAAATTTCCACGTAGCGGAACCCCTCCTCCCCTTCACGCAGTTCGATGGCGGCAGCGAGGCCGGGCCACCACAGGGAGACCCACCCCGCGGCCAGGGCCAGCGCGGCGCGCATTAAACCCCAACCTCCGCCGAGGCCACAGCGGCGGACTGCACCGGCGCATCCGGTGCCTGGGCCGGACCGTCGTCGGCGGGCGCGGCCTCCAGCATGCGGCGGATCGGCTCATCCAGGTTGTCCCAGGTGGTCACCCCCGGAAAAATTGCCTTCACCACCCCGTCGGCCCCCACCAGAAAGGTCCACGGGTCGCCCTTCACGCGCAATTTGGTATACACATCCGAATTTTTGTACTGATCGATGTGGATCACCTCGAAGGCGCGGTTGTACTTGTCGCGGTAGCTCTTCACCGTGTCCAGCTGATTCTGGCACTGGGTGCAGTGGGAGGGGGTGCCGAACACCAGAATGAATGCCTTTTTCCCCGCCAGTTCGGCGATGGTGTGGTTGTGCAGCGACGGATCCGGATCGTAGGCGGTGCAATACGGGTCCAGCTTTTCACCGGCGGCGGGAATGGCGTTGACTACCGGCTCGATTTTGGAGCCCACACGGTTTTTGGCGGTGTCCACGCCACAGGCGGCGGGCAGCAGCCACAGAACGGTGGCGGATAGTATGGCAATGGCGCGCTTCATGAAAAACGCTCCCTTATTTTGCGTCCAGCGACGCGGTTGGCGGCAGTTGGCGGCAACCTGACAATGGGTTCGGACCCATCTTACCCGGTTCCGCCGCTTTCTGCCCGATTCGTGCCCGGATTACCCCCGGGCACGTGCGGTCTTGTAGATGTTCCAGCCAAAGATGGCATTGGCACCCAGCACCAGAAAGCCACCCATGCCCACCACCCCCATCCACGGCCCCTTGGCGGCGGCGATGAGTTGCGGGTTCCCGGCCCAGAACAGCTGCCCCCCCTTGTAACCGGCCACGAAAAAACCGATCACCATCAGGCACAGACCCAGGTTGTGGGTCCAGAAGTGAACCTTCACCAGCCGCTCGCTATGCACCTCGCGCTGGAGGATTTTCGGGATGATGTAGTAGCTGGCACCGAAGATGGCCATCTCCACCCAGCCCAGCAGGTTGATGTGACCATGGGCCAGAATGATGAAGCGGGCCGGGGGCGCCTCCAGAAAGTGGCGGATTACCGGAATGCCGCTCTGGATCGCCCCCCACGAGAAGCCGATCAGGGCGTAGCCGATGCAGGCATAAAAGAAGCGCAGGATGTAGCGATCAACGATTCCAAGGGGTTGCATGATTTCCTCTCCTGTCAGTTGGCGGCCGGGTCGTCCCAGCAGACACGCACGCCGAAAAAGTCCGAGGCATAGCCGGGCCGGGTGGCGTTGCGGGTGGTCACCTGGCTGGACCACGGGTCGCACTTCCAGCAGCCGCCGCGGGTGACCACGTAAAAGCTTTCCTCATCCGGGTCGATCATCACGTTGCCGAACTCGTCCACCTTGAATGCCGCATAGGCCACCGGGTCGTCCTGGTTGCCGGGATAGGGGGCATAGTGGTTGGCGGTCCACTCATACAGGTTGCCCATCATGTCGTGCACCCCATAGGGGCTCACGCCGTCCGGATAGCTGCCCACCGGAGTAAGCCGGTCCACCAGATAGTTGATGTTGGCGAGGGACGGGTCGTATTCGTTCCCGTAGGGGTAAAGCCGCTTGTCGGTACCGCGCGCCGCCTTCTCCCACTCCGCTTCCTGGCACAGCCGCCCACCCTTCCAGGCGGCGTAGGCCTTGGCCTGTTCCCAGTTGATATAGGCTACCGGCAGGTTGCCCATGCCGTCCGGGTAGGTGCCGTCGCCGTTCCAGTGAGGGGGCGGGAGTTGCCGGGTTTCCTGCACAAACTCCCGGTACTGGGCGTTGGTCACCTCGTATTTACCGATGTAGTAGGGAGGCAAGGTAACCACGTGCTCCGGCGTGGCGTCCGAGTTGGACTCCGGGTCGCCCTCCGGGCGCCCCATGGTGAACGGACCGGCGGGAATGTGCACCACCTCGTCGCCATTGATGACGGGGCCCGCATCCCCGTAGACCAGTTCCGCATCGCGCTGGGCCAGGGTTTGGTTGATCAGCTTGTTCTTTTCCTTGGTGGCCAGCAGGATGGCATGGGCGATACAAAAGCCGAGCACCACCGCAAACAGGGTGAACGTGGCAGCCCGCCAAGGCAGGTTGGGCATGGACAGCAGATCGCGCTCGACGGCGTTGTCCGCCTCCTCGCCGGGCCCCGCTTGGGGCCGCCCGGTAAAATCGTCGATGAGTGGCATGCTAGCGGCGGTTCTTACGGAATACGGTCAGATACACGTTGGCAATGAACAGCCAGTGACCGATGCCCATGACCGTGGCCGGCACCACAAAACCCAGGGTGTGCCACGGCTGGTGGGCCGCCTTGGCATCGTGAAAGCCAATGCCGGTCTCCAGCATCATGGTGCCTTCCAGATATCCAAGGGCCACCATGCACGAATACCAGCCGGATACCCCAAGGGCCATGCCCCAGAGGGACAGGCGGGCCAGACGGACCGAAAACATGGGCCGCCCCAGCACCCGCGGCAGCAGGTAATAGGCCGTGGCCATGGCCATCATCACCACACCACCCACCAGATTCACGTGGGCATGGGCCAGTGGGTCGATCAGGTGCCCGGCGCCACCGGTGGAAAAGATCCAGCGGCGGATGTTGGGCATCACCTGAATCACCCCCTGCATGGTGCCCACCAGCAGGAAGGTAACCGCCCACACCACAAACCCGGCCACCAGCCGATCGGTTCCCTCGGTATTGTGGGTGAGGGGGGTTCCGCCAGAACCGGCGGTGACGGCCTCACTCATGCGCGCACTTCCTTGCCAGCCAGACGGTTACGCAGAATCTCGGCAATCCATCCGGCCATCAGCGCCAGTTCCAGCATCACCAGCATGAGAAAGATGAAGATGCCGAAATTGAGCATCTCGCCACGGTGGACCTGGAGCGCCTCAAAATAGTCCACCGGGTGCAGCAGGCCCACCGGAAGCATGGCCAGCCACTTGCCCTGATGACGCGCAATGGCCCCGGTTACGAAGCCCGACACCACCGGGGCAATCGCCACGGCGGCAAACCAGGAGGGATCGGTAAAGGTATCGATGCCGCGCCACTGCTCAATCACCACGCCCAGAGAGCGGGTGATGACAAAATAGACGGTGACGCCGACGGCGACGCCCAGCAGCATCAAGGCCCGCGGCACGCCGGGGCGGATCACGCGGGGGCCGGAAACGGTCTGGTCACTCATGGGGTACCTTCCTGCGAAGCGGATGCCTGTCCGGCGCGCGCATCCTCGATGGCGCGATCCTTGAGGCTGGCCAGAAACGCGGCCATGTCGGCGCGGTCCTGCTCCGCCACCTGGGCGAAGGACGGCATCCGGTAAATCATTTTCTGGGTGGAGGGCAGCATCACCTGGGGGTTGCTGGAGCTCAGGTAGCGATACAGCCAGTCCTGGTCCCGGCGCGAGCCGACACCGTCCAGCGGACCGCCACGGCTGCTTCCCAGGTTCCATATCTTGTGGCAGGAGGGGCAGCCGTTCTTGCGGTAAGCCAATTCGCCCCGCGCCGCCTCCTTGCTATCCACCTGATAGGTGGGCATTAGCTCGGGGGGCGCGTTGTAAGCCACAAAACCCATGCCCACGGCGACCAGAGAAATCAGCCCGGCCACCCCCCAGATCACGGTTTCGCCCTTTTTCACGTTCCGGTCGCCGCTCCGCCATTATGGCCGTTGCCGGATTCCGAAGCCTCCTGCTTCAGGCGCGCCTCGCGGGAAATTCCCTTCTGGCGCATGGAAAGCTCCTGCTCCCGCTCGTCCAGATACATGTCGTCGTCCAGTTCCTCGAACATCTGGTACTTGATGTCCTCCTTGAACTGGCCGGCGCGGAAGCCCCAGGTGACGGCGAACACCACGCCGATCAACATAATGACGGCGGACAGCACCCACACATAGGGGACCCACAGACTTGGCAATTCGGGCATGAACATCTCTCCCGTGTTGGCCCGGCGGCACCCCACACGCCAAGCGGAACGAATTTTCGCAATCGGGAGATTATAGGACGATTGGCGGTGCTTTCACAAACAAAGGGGGCACCGGCCCCACGACGGGACTACGCCGGGCTGGCGTCGAACCCGGCGGCTTCCACCGCGGCCACCAGGATTTCGGCGCTTACCGCCTCCTCGTGAGTGACTACCGCGCGGGCCTGCTCCAGGTTCACATCCACGCCGCTGACACCCAGCAGCCCCTTGAGCACGTTGGTCACGTTCTGTACACAGCCGTTACAGGTCATGCCGTCCACTTTCAGGGTTGTCTGCATGATTTCCTCCACAAAACAAAGCCGGGGTGGACACCGGCCCAGCTACCGGACCCGGACCCCCCAAAAAAGCAATTATAGCGCCTACTGCCCGGCGGCGGCGGACAGGGCCACCAGCGCGCGCGCCATCTCGTGCAAGGCCGACAACACCGCGCGGCCGGTTTCTCCACCGGAGGCAGCCGCGCGTTTGGCCAGTTCCGCCACCGATACGCCGCTCAGGGTATCAATCACCCCCTTGCCCGCCTCCGCGGTCACCTGCGGCACATACTTGCGGTGAGACGACAGCACGGCTGCCTGGGTGACATTGCCGTCCGCGTCCACACCCACCGCCACGCTCACTTCCCCGTGCTCCACCTTCACGGTGCGGGTCATGGCGGCACCGGCCACCGGCCCGCCATCGCCACTTCGGGCCAGAAAATAGGTATGCACCGTGCCGTCCAAATCCTGCTTGCGGCGGGTGATTTTGGCCCCGTCCGGCAACATGCCTTTCAGGGCCTCCCTCTCATCCAGAAAGGTGATCACCGGCCCGGCATGGCCGGAATGGGCCAGGGCCGGGGCCGGAGCCAGCAGCGGCAGTGCCGCCGCCAGCAGCGAAAATACCGAAAAACATGCCAGCAGACGTCCAACGCGGTTCATTGTTCTTATCTCCAAATTATTCTCGATCGGGCCACGGAGCCGTCAGGCGGGCTCCGGCCCCCACATTTCCCAAAGCGCGCGCGCGGCGGTAATCAGCAGGCACACGCCGATTCCGGCTCCGCCGATAAAGGTGAACGGCGCAAACGCCTGATTCACGAAACGCACCAGAAACAGACCCCCGATATCCATCAGCAGACAGGTGGCCAGTATCCCGATGAGAAGACTCTTGGTGCGCTCGGACCAGCCGCTCAAACAGGCCAGCACGCCCACGAAAAACAGGATGAAGGAAAACGAGATCAGGTGGATGTGGGCCAATTCCACCAGATCTTCCAGACTGATGGACTTGCCACCCCCGTCCATGGGCATGTCATCCGGCATGTCGTGCGTTTCCATGCCGGGTTCCTGCATGCCGTGGTCGTGCCCATGACCGTCGTCGGCGGGCTCCGCATCAAAGTCGTCGAAGGAGAATTCCTCCTCCACGAACCCCTGCTCGGCCATGATTTCCGCCTCGGCGCTGGACAGGGTCTGGTCCTTGTAATGCCCCGCGATGCCCGCCGGGCTCAAGCCCACCGACAGGGCCGCGTTCAGTCCGGCAGCGCCGTACCCCACCCCCAGCACCAGTAAAAAAGCACTGAACAGCACCCGCCAGGAGAGAGGCAACTCACGAAGACGCGGAATGTGCATGGTCACTTCTTACCGGTGTCTTTGGCGTGATGGCCACCCCCGTGGTGGTGGGAATGAACCTGACCGTTGTGTTCGTGATCGTGGCAATGGCCGTGGTTGTGCCGGGCGGCCGGCGCGTCGGCCTGGGAGGGTCCGGCATCGTGGGCATGGCCGGCGTCATGGGAGTGACCCGCCGCCTGGGAATGGTCGTGCCCGTGATCGTGGGTATGCCCCGGATCGTGATCGTGGGTGTGTGGTACCGCTACCTCACCGTGATCGTGGTCGTCCGCGTGGGCCTTCTCCAGTTCGTGGGCGTGGTCGTCCCCGTGCTCGTGGTGCAGGTGGACGTGATCGTGATCGTGGGCGTGCAGGTGGACGTGCTCGTGGTCGTCCGGCCCGTGCACGTGCCGGTGGGCATGCAGAAACTGCTCGATGATGCGCCGGTGCTCCTCATCCATGATCCCGGCCTTGAGCTTGTCGTGCAGCAGCTCGTGGGTCATCAGCGCCAGCGGCAGCTCCAGGTGGTGCGATTCCAGCAAGTGGCGATCATACAGGATCTCCGAGGCCGGTCCGTCCGCCACGATGGTCCCGTCGGCCAGCATCAGGCAGCGGTCGCATACATCCAGCGCGATGTCCAGATCGTGGGTGCACAGCAGCACTGTTTTCGGGGTCTGTTGCAGCCATTCGATCAGCTTGCGCCGGTTGAGCGGGTCCATGTTGGTGGACGGCTCGTCGAACACCAGAATATCGGGCTGGTAGCTAAGCACGGTGGCCAGCGCCAGACGTTTTCGCTCACCGAAGGACAGGTGGTAGCTGGAGCGATCCTCATACCCTTTCAGGCCCACGGTTTCCAACGCTTCATCCACGCGCTGGGCAATTTCGTCCCGGCCCAGCCCCAGGTTGAGCGGGCCGAAGGCCACGTCGTCAAAAACGGTGGGACAGAACAACTGATCATCCGGATCCTGGAACACGATGCCGATCTGACGGCGCACCTCCTTGAGGGTCTCCTTGCCGATCTCCACCCCGGCAATGCGCACGGAGCCGGAGGAGGCGATATTGACCCCGTTCAGGTGACTCATAAAGGTGGATTTACCGGCGCCGTTGGGGCCGATCAGGGCCACCTTCTCACCGGGACGGATGGCGCACGACAACCCCTTGAGCACCGAGTGCCCGTTGGGATAGGTAAAGGTGATGTTGTCCACCTCAATGGCGAAACGGTCCGACATCGATGACTCCCTGCCCAAATGGGCCAATAACGTTAATACCAGCCTTCGGCGGCCTGGGTGAACCAGCCACCCAGGTCACCGGCCACAAGACCGGCGGCCAGGGCAATGACCAGCACCGCCTTGACCAGATCCTTGGCCCCGGCGGAAAAAGTGACCAGGGTGTGAAACTGCCCGTTATACCCCTTGGACAGCATCGCCTTGTATACCCGTTCGGTGCGCTCGAAGCTGCGCACCAGAAGGCTGCCGATAAAGTTGCCCAGCACTTTCAGGGTATACAGGTTGCTGCGCAACACAAAGCCGCGCACCCGCATGGCCGTGTTCATGCGCTTCATCTCTTCCATGAACACGAAGATGTAACGGTAGGTGAACAGCAACATCTGCACCAGCGCCGTGGGGCACTTGAGCCGTTGCAGGGCGATCATCGACACGTCGAAGCGCGCGGAGCCGAAGATGGCGTAGGAGGTCATCACAATGGCCACCGCCTTGATGAAGATCAGGCTCGCCAGCCGCAGCCCCTCCAGGGCGAATCCAAGCCCCAGTATGTGGATGGAGGTCTCACCCGGATAGGTGAACGGCATCACCAGAAAGAACGGCAGCAAAAACAGGATCACCCAGTTCAGCCCGTGCGAGATGAAGTGGTACGGCAGGCCGGTGACCACCAGCATCAGCGCCGCAATCGCCAACGCCGCCGCCGCCATAGGCAACGTTTTCAGCAGCGAAATGCACAGGATCAGTATCCCCAGGGAGAAGATCTTGAAACGCGGGTCCCACCGCTGCACCGACGATTCGACGTGGGCGTAACGATCGATATCAAGCGCCACTGGAAGCCCCCCGCTTTTTCATCAACAAGGCGCCGCCAGCCAGTGCGGCGATCACCACAAACCCGGCAATCAGGCGGCCCACCGGAATCGCTTCCCGATGCACCTTGCTGGCACCGGCGCGGGCGCCGCCCTCGGTCTGTGCGGCCAGATTGATCGGCGCCAGTTCCGCAGCGGAAATCTCCACCTCGGCTGCGTGGCCAAGGCCGTCATCCCCGTCCGCCACCAGATTGATTTTGTCGGGAATGGCAAACAGGTAGCCGCCGGTCTGGTCCGTGGTGGCCTGGTGAATCAGGTCGCCGGTTTCGGTCATCAGCCGCACGTTCACCTCCCGGGCCGGGGTGCCATCCGGGAAGAACACCTCCACCAGCAGGCCGTTCTCCTGGGGGGTGTAATCAATCAGCAGCTTGTGGGCCTGAGCCGTGCCGGGAGCGGACAACATGCCCGCCAGCAGGCCGGCCACCAGCACCAGGACCGCCATGGGAGCCTTTGGCGCATCAGATGGCGCGGGCGCGGCAGGGGCCGCCACCACCTTGGGAACGCGCCGCCCGGCGAGGGCATCCGGCTTGACCTTGGCCAGAAACCCGGCCGCCGCGCCGACCACGGCGCCCTCGATAACCATCAGCACCAGGTGGGCGCCGATCACCGCCTTGGCAAGGACCGCGAACTCCTTGCCGGTGGTGGTCATGGCCAGCGACATGATGATGCCGGAGGACATGATACCCGCCGCACCGGCCAACACACCGAACACCACCTCTCGTTTGGGCACCGGAACAAAGTGGCGCAACTGCCACACCCCAAATGCGATCAGCGCGCCGCCGCCCAGCATGGCGGTGTTGATGCCGATCACCGATACGCCACCGTGACCGAACAGAATGGCCTGCAGGATGATGCCCACCAGAATGGCGGGGAACGCGCGTACACCCAGCACCATCCCTACCAAGCCATTTAATGTGAGATGGAGACTGATGCCGCCCAGTGAGAAGCGCACCAGAGCGGCCACGAAGAACACCGCAGTGATCACCGCCACCTTGGGAATCTCTTCCATATCCATCTTGCGCAGGGTTATCCCCGCGATCACCGCCGTGGCGGCAAAGCCCCCGGCCAGTACCGGGCCGGAAAGAACACCGTCAGAAATATGCATCCGCTTCCACCTCACAACACGGTTGTAAAACGCGGGGGCTGGTCTCACACACAACCCGGGGCGTCGCGAAGGGCCGCCCGAAATCCGGTCCGGGCGGCCCCTAAAATTGGCGACAAAAGGAGCGTAGCACGAATTTTAAAATTTGGCTACACGCTTTCGGGAGACCTATTTCATGTCGTAGGTGTTGACCCACAACACGGCGCCGATCTCCACATCCTTGTCCTGCCCGTCATGCTGCATCGGCTTGTCGTCGGTGGACAGGGCGGCAAAGCCCCACCATCCGGCACGGGGCATGGCGTAGGTGAACACGCCGTTGCCGTCGGCCTTGACCACCTGGGTGACCATGGGGCCGGCGGGGGCCTTCACCGTGCCTTTGGGGTCGTACATTTCCACTTCCACCTCGGCCCCCGGAACCGGCTTGCCGTGGAGCAGCACCTGCCCCTGGAACACGTTACCGGCCCACAGGCCATAGGGGCGGGTCAACGGCACGATCTCGGTTTTCAGACCCACCGGCTCGTCCCAGCCCACCTCCACGCCAAGGCCGTTCACGATCACCTTGGTGTAATGAATGATGAAGGAGTCCTCGGTCGGCTCCCAATACGGCTTCGGTTCCACATAAAAGATGTGATCGCCGCGCCCCAGGCGCTGGCTGGCGGTAAATCCGGGATGCATGTTGCCTTCCCGATCCTTGAGCTGGACTTCCTTCAGGGTGCCCGTCAGATCGGTTTTTTTGCCGTTCGCCAACACGCCGAAGGCGGTCGGTTTGACCATGTTCATGCCGATCCCTTCCAGCGGGTGCCAGAAGCGCAGATCCAGCGTGACCGTACGGTTTTCGCCCTGCTCCACCATATCGTCGGACGGGATGATCATCTGAAAATGGGCCATCGCCGGGGCCGCGAACAGGGTAGCCGCCAAAGCTGCACAAACACTCAACCGTTTCATGGTCGTCTCCTTTTTGTTGTTCTGGGTCACGGCAATTTCCGCGCCCGTTTTTGCACTTGTACTCCCGAAGCGATCGGGCGGACCTTAAACTTCCACCCGATCGCTCCCGAAGATTTCTTCTTACAGGTCCACCTGCATGCGCAGACCAAACACAGTGATATCGTCATTCGCGGAATTGAATTCCGGGCTGGACATCATCTGCAAGTCGGCGGTGATATGCACCGAGTCGCTCACCTCGTGGCTGTAGTACACTTCGAGTTGGCTTTCGTCGTCTCCAGCGGTGGCCGCCGCGTCAGTCAGGATGGAGTAACCGACGCCGACCACGCCAGTACCCAACTCATATTGCCCACCAAGGCTCAGAGCGCTGTCGATACCACCCGGCGTCGCATTGTTGTCGTCACGCACGCCATACCGCAGGAATACTCCGGCACCCTCGGCGACCACCTGATCAAAGTTTACGGCGAAGCCGCTCTCGTCAAGCACCGTACCGGCCGCAGCGTCCGTGTCTTCCGCCTGCCAGTAGATGAAGCGGGCATTACCTCCGCCCATCATGTCATGGGCATAAGCAACCTCGCCGATTACCACCCCACCACGCATTGCACCGGCAAAGTCGCCGGCGGCCTCGAAGGCTCCGACATTCACCGTCAATTCGTCCGTGGGGGTAATTTCCAGACTGGCACCCAGGGTATATCCGGGAAAGGTGATCGCCATGTTGTTCACAAACGGATCACCCAGAAACTGGGTGGTTTCGTCATTGGCATATTCGTTGGCATCGTAGATACCGGTCGCATCAACCTTACCGACAGTCAGGGCGGCCATTTCACCTCCAAGCGGGATCTTCAACCACGCCTCGGCCACACGGGAATCTCCATACCCACCGTCAGTCACATTCCCCCCCTCATCATCGGCGTTGAAGCCACCGTTTGGAGAAACCGCGTTACCAAGCGCGTCGGCAAACGACAATCCCGTTCCCTGGGAGGTATTGATGTAAACGAAGGCCGTACCCAGATCACCTACCTCCGATTCCAACGCCACATCCACCGAATAGGTCACCCCGCCATCGGCGTTCGCGGGGCCATCCGCCCCTTGTCCAACGATGGTCATGCCCGCACCAATCTCAACATGGTGCGATTCCGCCAAATGCTCCAGGTTGGCCATGCGCCCCGATTCCTCGGCCTCGGCCGCCGCCACCGGCGCCGAAACCAAACCAAGACCGGCGGCCAGGGTCACCGCAACTGCAAAATTCCTGAATTCCATTACCACTCCTCCTTGGATTTTCCGAACCCCAACGGCTCCTGCACGCACAACGGGACCACTGCCCCAACCCGGGGGCGTGGCACGTTTTTATAAAAGGTAACACCGCCACCGGAACGGTGTCAATGCTACATTTATAAATTTCGTGCTACCACTCCATCGAAACCGGCTCCATTGGTGCCCGGCCCCGTTTACGCCGCCTGCCTCCATGCAGGCGAACATCCAACCGTTTCGGCATAACCTGCCGAAAACTGGAATAATTTCAAATTGTTGAGTATTTGTTGCGCATTTCTATCCCCCGAGCATCAACCGCGCCAGGCCAAATACGCCGGGCCAGAACAACTGGTGCATGATCCCCCCCGGGTCAAACCAGATCAGTGCCAGCACCACGAAGATGCCCACCGGCTCGATCAGCGACAGGGTCTCGGCAGGCCCCTTCGGCAGCAGCCCGACCGCCACCCGACCGCCATCCAGGGGAGGCACCGGCAACAGGTTGAAGCACATGAGCAACACGTTGATCTCCACCGCACATTTGAAAATCAGCAGCAGCGGCAGGGTGATTTTGAAGCCCTCCGGAATCTGTTGTGGCATGGCAAACGGCGGCCAGCGCAGCACGGCGGCCAGTTCCGGCATGGCCAGCACCAGCCCGTGACATACGCTGGCCGCGGCCAGCGCCATGAGCAGGTTGGCGCCGGGACCGGCCACGGCCACCCACGCCATGTCGATGCGCGGTCGACGCAGGGCGGGAAAATTGACCGGCACCGGTTTGGCCCACCCGAACAGAAATCCGGCTCCCGAAATCAGCAGCACCAGCGGAATCAGAATGGTCCCCACCGGGTCGATGTGCGCCAGCGGATTGGCGGTAATCCGCCCCAGCATGCGGGCGGTGGAGTCGCCCTTTCGATCGGCCATCCATCCGTGGGCGGCCTCGTGCAGGGTGATCGCAAACATCAGCGGCAATGCCACCACGGCGGCAGTCTGCACGGTTCGCGCGAGGTTCTCCACCGGCTACTGCCCGATGCCGATCTTTTTGAATCCCCGGCGCCCGGACGGCTCCGGCGCAGGTGGCGGAAGCGGGACCGGCGCCTCCTCGGGAAGGTCCTCGATCACCTCCTCGACGGCGGGCACGCCTCCGGCTCCCGCACCGGCTGCCGATTCCACCGGACCGGTCGGCAGGGTGTCCGCGGCCAGCGGCTCCATCTCGCCAAACGGGGTGACCATCCCCACCCGGGAGAACCCCCGCGATCCGGCACGCAGCACCGGCAAAACCCGCTCCACCCCGCCATCCGACAATACCCGCAGGGTTCCCGTAACCCCCTCAAAGGCACCCGGAAGGGCAGTCCACGGCTCTCCGTGGGAATTGACCAGGGACCGTACCGCCAGATTCATGGCGTCGTATCCAAGCGCCGCGAACAGTCCCGGATCGTCTCCCCATGCCTTGCGGTAGGCTTCCACAAACGCCTTGGCAGCGTTGGAACCCCGGAAGAACAGGGCGGGGAACTCCGCGCCACGCACGGAGTTCCCACCCTTCCGGATCAACCGCCGGTCGTTCCAGGCACGGGTACCGATAATCGGCAGACTGATGTCATTGAACGGCAAATGCGGCGCGGCCAGCACCACCTGCTCCCAGGTGCCGGCCAGAAATACCGCGTCGAAACCGGGGAAATACGGATGCGGCCCCAGAGGCGGCCCCTGCAACGGTGCAAACGGCTGGTCCGGTTCCGGCGCCACGCTGGCATTCACATCCTCCACCGGCGGGATGTCCTCCCCATCCTCAACGGCATCTCCCCCTTCCGGGAGCATCTCTTCCAGCTTGGGCAATTCCGGCTCCGGCAACAGATCCGCCAACTCCAGTTCATGGTCCGACAGGCCCATTTCAAGCATGGCCTCTTCGGTCAGTTCGGCCACCCCGTCCGCTTTCAGATCCCTGCGCACGATCCCCTGCAATCCGCCGCGCAGATCGGAGGCATCGGTGGCAAAGAAAAATCCGTCGGGAACCTCCCCCCCCAGACGCGTGAACTCGGCGCGGAAGGCATCGGCCACCGCGTGGCCGTAGGTGGTGTCCGCCACCAGCATGTTCATGCGCCGGAATCCCCGTTCCGCCATGGCGTAACGGGCCGCGGCAATGCCCTCGGTGCGGGGGCTGATGCCCAGGCCGACGACCGCCTGCTCGCTCCCGTCCGGACGCTCCACCAGCGGCGCGATCAACGGCACGCCCACCGCGCGGCCGGTGCGCGAAAACTCCTCCACCTCGCTGGTGAGCATGGGCCCGATCACCACCGCGGGATCGGCCTGCCGCAGCAGCTTGCGCAGATGTCCCCCCAGCAAGGGGCGCGGGCCGTCCAGGTCATATACCCAAAAACCCACCTGACCCGGCGGAAGGGTGGGCATGGCCAGGTCGTAGGCCAGTTGGGCCCCCCGGCGCACCTGTTCGCCATATCCGGCCATTTCCCCGGACAGGTGGAGAAGCAGCCCAACCCGGTAGCGATGGTCCAGCACCGCACTTTCCTGATCGTGCACCAGTTGCCGCAGTTCCCCCGCCGCCACGCCGTCGGGGAAGGAGGTCAGGTAGCGTTCGGTCCAGAAGCGGGTTTGAAACAGGTCGGAACGCGCCGCATGATGACGCGCCATCCGTTCCACGATCCACGCCCCCGGCACCGGGTCGGGGAAGCGCTCCACCAGCGTCTCCAGTTCGTCCAGCGGCAGTTGCCCCACCAGCGTGCGCAGTTCTTCCTCGGCAGCGGGAATTTCCTCCGGCCCCAGATAGTGGCGCATCCGCCGCAACAGGTCCCGGATGCCCTTGTCCGGCTCCCCCAGCGCCAACCGGGTAAGGGCCACCGCGTGCAACGCCGCCCCCTTTTCCGCCGGTTGGGCACGGGCCATCTGCTTCAACTGAATATCCAGGGCCGCCGCCAGTTGCCCCTGCTCCAGATAGAACGTGAGCAGGCGTCCCTCCACATGGGGCACCTCCGGATGGTCCGGGAAACGGCGCACCAGTTTTTCCCACAGGGGGACAGCCTGCGGCAGGCGATTCAGCCGGTCCAGCGAGTCACCCAGGCGGAACAGGACCGCCTCCAGGTGAATGGAGTCCGGGAACGCCACCAGAATCTCCCGGTAGGCGACCGCCGCCTCCTCGAGTTTCTGTTCCTCATAGAGAGCGTGGGCGTCCAGCACCAGCATGGTGTCGTCCGGAATCACCGGAGCCGCTTCGGTTCCCTCCTCCCCGTTCAGGCCTTCCATTCCGGCGGAGTCCTCGTCCGCAGTGGAAGACGAGGCGGCCGTCACCGGATGGGCGGGTTGTGCCTCCGCGGGAAGGGAATACAGCACTCCCGTCATCAGTGCCAACAGGATCAGAAAAGTCATAAATGTATTATTTTTCGTGCGAATTCTCATGCCCACCGTCCGTGGTGAGAAGCTAATATAGCATTCGATGCCAAACACGCCAGACATTCCGCCTCCGGACCGGGTTCCCATTCCTCCGGGTTTTTCGGGACCGATCCGCGATTATCTGGATCACCTGCTTGCGGAGCGCCGCCTGTCGGCCCACACCGCCGCCGGATACCGGCATGATCTGGAGCGCCTGGCGCGGTGGGCCACCGGCCTGGGAGTGGAGCAGGCGGAGGGGCTGACCCGCAACCGGCTGGAGGATCACCTGGGGTGGCTCACCGGGCAGGGGCAGGCCCCGTCCTCGGTGCGGCGCGCGGCCTCGGCGGTGCGCGGTTTCGTGCGCCATCTGGCGGCCACGGAAGGCACCCCGGACGACATGGTGGCCGGGCTGAGCACACCGCGCCCCTGGCGCCCCCTGCCCGATGCCCTGTCCCTGGAGGATATGGACCGGCTGCTGGACCCGGCCCTGGAGGACGGACCGCTCGGCCTGCGCAATCTGGCCATTGTGGAACTGATGTACGCGGCGGGTCTGCGCGTCTCGGAAACCGTGACCCTGACCCTCGACGGTCTGGACCTGTCCGCCGGGCGGCTGCGGGTGTGCGGCAAGGGGGACAAGGAACGGTGGGTTCCGGTGGGCATGGCCGCCCGCCAGCGGGTGACGGAATACCTGCGCCACGCCCGCCCGAAACTGACCGGAAAGAGCGCCTCGCCGCACCTGTTCCTGAGCCGCCGGGGCAGCGGGATGACCCGCCAGAACTGCTGGCACATGCTGCGCGCGCGGGGCGACCGGTGCGGCATCCGGCGCATCTCCCCGCACACCCTCCGCCATACCTTCGCCACCCATCTGCTGGAGGGAGGCGCGGACCTGCGGGTGGTGCAGGCACTGCTCGGGCACGTGGATATCGGCACCACCCAGATCTATACCCATGTATCCCGCGAGCGGCTCAAGGAGGTGCACCGGCGGTATCACCCCCGCGGCTAGGACGACTAAAGGTCCACCGGACGGCCGGATGACTCCAGCACGTCCAGCAGGGGACGCAGGTGGGATTCGTATTTGCGCCAGCGCTCCACCGAGCGGTTGTACACCGGGTTGCGCACCTGATGCATGCTGGCGGTATCCACCACCCGCTTGTTCTCGTGGAAACGGAGACAGGCGTCGTCCCACGGCAGGCCCAGATATGCCACCAGATCGCGGCTGACCGTCTCCTGATCCGCCACCATCGCCTCGTAGGAAACCTCGAACACCGGCATATCCAACACCCGCCGCCAGTGATCCATCAGGTCCAGATACCCCAGGTAATGACGCCCCAGGGCGGCCAGTTCGGTGGCAAACGGGTGCGGCGCCTTGAAGTTCTGGAAATAGATCGACAGACAGGTGTCCAAGGCGCCGCGACGGCAGTGAACGATGCGGGCCCCCGGGAACATGCGGGCAATCAGTCCCAGATAGAGAAAATTGTGCGGCATCTTGTCCGTCACCCGCAGCACCTTGCGGTTCATGCCCCGCAGCCGCTTCAGGTGATCCTTGCCCAACCGTTCCAACTTTCGGGGAGTTACCTTGGCCAGACATTCGGGAAACGGCAACCCGATCTCCCACGCCAGACCGAACGCCAGGTCACCGAAGTCGTCTAACTCCCCCGCCCCGTGCACCTGGGGGTGGCTGTCCAACACCTGTTCGGTGAGGCTGGTGCCGGAACGCGGCATTCCGACAATGAACACCGGCAGATCCGAGTCGATTCCCGTAGCGGGCAGCGACCGGTGCCGATCCGCATCCCACCAATCGATGGTGCGACGCATCATGTCCAGATAGGTGTCCTCGGCTCCGTAGTTGGGGTCCAGCCGGTTGCCCTGCTGGAAATAGCCGAACGCCTCGTCGTAATGATCCAGCCGGTCGGCCAGACGCCCCGCCGCAAAGGCCAGCTTGCGCCGGTGCGCTTCCGAAATGTCGGAGCGGGCCAGAACGGCGCGGGCCTGCTCCAGACCGGCCTCCGGGCACTTCATGCGCACGCTGGCTTCCGCGTAGACTCGCACCACCTCGGGGTGATCTGTCCCGCCCTCCACCAAGGGTTCCACCAGATCGAAGGACTCCTGGTAGCGCCCCATGGTCAGCAACGTTTCGGCCTTGCCCGACACCGCATCCACATGCCCCGGATACAGTGCAAGCGCCTCGTCGTACACCTTCAGAGACGCCTCGTAGCGCCCCACCGTTTGCAACACATTGGCCAGATTGCAATGGGCACCCAGGTCACGGGGCTGCGCGCGCAGAACCTTGCGCAACGCCTTTTCCGCCTCGTCATAGCGGCGAAGTTCGTTGAAACAGCGGGCCAGGGCACTCCACGCCTCCGCATAATCGGCACGCAGGCCAACCGCCCGCTCCAGTGGGGCAACCGCCTCGGCAAAGCGGCTGCTTTGGGTCAGCAACGCGCCGTACAGGTACCACAGTTGGGGATCTTTGGGGCTGGATTGGAGCAGTTCCGCATAGAGGGGACCAGCTTCCGCCAACCTGCCCGCCTGATGCAGCGCAACCGCCTGTTGAATCCGGTTGAGGTCGGCCATAGCCCGGTTATTTTAGCATCAAATAGGCCGCAATCCCGTGTCAGTCGGGGATCAGCAGCCGCTCGCCAACCAGCAACTGGTCTGCATTGCGCAGGCCATTACTGCTCAGCAGGCGCTCCACCGGAACCGCATACAGGCGCGCAATGCGGCTCAGGGAGTCACCCCGGCGCACCACGTGGATACGCTGACCGTCACCGTCCCGCTGGGGCACCTTCAGCTTCTGGCCAATCTCCAGCCGCTCGCGGGTGGACAGGCCGTTCATCTTGGCCAGCCGCGAAAGCGGAATTCCGAACCGCAGGGCCAGTTCCGAAAGCGTATCCCCCTTGCCCACGGAATAGGTCTGATAGGGGGCAGCGGCGCCGGCACCCGGGATAATCAGCGTGCGGCCCGCATACAGGCGGCTGTTGCGGCGCAGATCGTTGACGCGGGCCAGTTCCGAAAGGCTGATGCCGTAACTTTCCGCCACCCGGGTGAGGGTGTCTCCACGCTGCACCACATGCTGGCCGTCGGTGTTGCGGGCCGGGGGAATCACCAGCCGCTGGCCCACATGCAGGGAGGAATGGGTGGTCAGGCGGTTGGCGCGCAGCAGGTCGGCCACGCGAATCCCGTTGTCACGGGCGATGGTGGTAGCATTTTCACCCCGGCGCACCGTGTGCGGGTGCACCTGCCCGCCGGCCGCTTCCGCGTTCCGGGGCAGCGAAACCGGCGTGGCGGAGGAGGTTTCCCGCTCCCGCGCGGCCCGGGCCAGCGCCCGGGTGACCGGCGCCGGTTCGGAAACACGGCCGGGAATCAGCAACGTCTGTCCCACCAGCAGGCGCGACGGATCGCGCAACTTGTTTTCGGCGGCGATATCGCGCACCTCCACTCCGTAGCGGCGGGCGATCAGGTCCAGGTTCTCGCCGTTCCTGACCACGTGTTGCCGGGGCACGCCCCCGACCCGGCTGTCGCGGTAATCACGGACCGCCAGCGCCAGATGATAGGCCAGTCGTTTCTGGAAATCCGGGTCGCGCAACTGGCGCTCGTCTTCCCGGTTGGAAAGGAATCCGGTTTCAACCAGGATCGACGGGCGTTGCCCCTTGAGCACCCAGAAACGCGCTTCCGAGGCCCTCCCCTCCCGGTCTCCCCGGTTGACCAGGGACAGTCGCTCCATGGCCAGGGAGGCAAGCACCCGCGACTCCACCATGTCATTGGGGGAGCCGTCGCCGTCGAACACCACCGGAAGGCGCGCCGCGTCCTCCACGCCGCCCACCTGGTCGGAGGCGTTTTCCATGTGCGCCACCCGGATGGCGCGCCGGTCGCGGGAGGTGCGCGGGGCCAGGGTGTAAATGTGGGTGCCACGGGTGCGGCGGGAACCGGAGGAGTCGGCATGGATGCTGACGAACAGGTCACCACGCAGACGATCCGCCTTGCGCACACGGCTGCCCAGGCTGATGAAGTAGTCTCCGTTGCGGGTCAGTTCGGCCCGGATTCCGGGCATGGCATCCAGTTGTCGCTTGAGGTTGCGGGCGATGGCCAGCACCACGTCCTTTTCACGGGTTTTGTAATAGCGTCCCAGGGCGCCGGGGTCTTCACCCCCGTGTCCAGCATCAATCACCACCAGAAACGGGCGACCGGAATCCTGCGCCAACACCGGTGCGGGCTCCGGCTCCGGCGCCCGGGTCAGTTGCTGTTCACTGCGGCTCTCGCTGCGCCCCGGCAGCACGTCCACAACGATGCGGTGGGGTTTGCTGTCCCCATACGGTTTCAGGGAAAAGTGCTTGTAGGGGGAAAAATCCGCCAGCCGGATGCGCACCCGGGCTTCACCCTCGCCCTGTTCCAGGGAAACCGAGCGGATGCGCTGGTCCACTTGGTCCCACTCGCGGGAGGGGGCGTCCGCGCGGGCATCGCGGATGGTAACCAGCAGTTCCGGTGGGGAAGCGGTGCGCTCCACCGAATAGACCGATTCGTCACTCAGGTCGAGCACCACCCGGGTACTGTCAGGGCCCGACCAGCTGCGCACCTCGGTAACGGATACCGAAGCGGCGCGCGCCGGGGCCGCGACCAGCAGCAGCGCGGAAAGGACAAAAAAAGGTCGCGGGAACACCTCACACACCCGGGCAAAAAGACGATTTGCCCCGAATGCACGTTGACGCCGTGCGGCGTGGTGATTTCCTGTAGCTCCGCGGGCCCTCATCCCAATCCGAGAAAGTAGCCCACAAACGGGACATTTTCAAGGGTTTACCCGGCAAACCCTTAAAAAAAGCGGGAAACCCCCCAACATTGCCCAATTACCAGGCATTCGGCACAACCACCGCCCGATGGGTGGAGAGCGCATCGGCTACCGTTCCCACCGCCCCAACCAGACTAAAAAACAAAAAAACCCGCCTCCCCGGGATCGGGGAGGCGGGTTACGGACGATGACGGTCCGGGTGGGGGCTAGTACATTCCGCCCATTCCACCCATGCCGCCCATTCCACCCATATCGGCGCCACCGGCTGCGGCAGCCGCCTTCGGCTCCGGAATCTCGGAGATCATCACCTCGGTGGTGAGCAGCAGGCCCGACACGGAGGCCGCGTTCTGCAGCGCGGAACGGACCACCTTGGTCGGATCGATGATACCGGCCTTCATCATGTCGCAGTACTCTTCCGTCTGCGCGTTGAAGCCGTAGGCGCCCTTCTCGTCGCGCACCTTACCGACCACCACGGAACCCTCGACGCCCGCGTTGGCGCAGATGGCGCGCATGGGCTCCTCGATGGCGCGGCGCACGATCTCGACACCCACCTTCTGGTCGTGCTCCATGCCATCGGTCAGCTTGGTGAGCATGTCGGTGCAGCGCAGCAGGGCCACGCCTCCGCCCGGGACGATGCCCTCCTCCACGGCCGCCTTGGTGGCGTGCAGGGCGTCCTCGACGCGGGCCTTCTTCTCCTTCATCTCCGGCTCGGTGGCGGCGCCCACGTTGAGCACGGCCACACCGCCGACCAGCTTGGCCAGACGCTCCTGGAGCTTCTCCCGATCGTAGTCGGAGGAGGTCTCCTCAATCTGCTTGCGGATCTGGTTGACACGGGCCTTGATGGCATCGGCGGCACCGTTGCCCTCGATGATGGTGGTGTCTTCCTTGGTGACCACGATGCGCTTGGCGGTGCCCAGGTCGGTCAACTGGGTGGTCTCCAGTTTCAGGCCCAGGTCCTCGCTGATCACCTGGCCGCCGGTCAGAACGGCAACGTCCTCCAGCATGGCCTTGCGGCGGTCGCCGAAGCCCGGCGCCTTCACGGCGCAGACGTTCAGGGTGCCACGCAGCTTGTTGACCACCAGGGTGGCCAGTGCCTCACCGTCCACGTCCTCAGCCACGATCAGCAGGGGGCGGCCCTGCTTGGCCACGCCTTCCAGCACCGGCAGCAGGTCGCGCATGGAGGAGATCTTCTTGTCGTAGATCAGCACCATGACGTCTTCCATCACGGCTTCCATGCGGTCGGCGTCGGTGACGAAGTACGGGGACAGGTAGCCACGGTCGAACTGCATGCCCTCGACCACTTCCAGGCTGGTCTCCAGGGTCTTGGCCTCTTCCACGGTGATCACGCCGTCCTTGCCGACCTTGCCCATGGCCTCGGCAATCAGGTTGCCGATGGTGGTGTCGGAGTTGGCGGAGATGGTGCCCACCTGGGCGATCTCGTCCTGGCTCTGGCACGGCTTGCTCATCTTGTGCAGCTCGGCCACCACGGCCTCCACGGCCTTGTCGATGCCGCGCTTCAGGTCCATGGAGTTGGCGCCGGCGGAGACGTTGCGCACGCCCTCGCGGTAGATGGCCTGGGCCAGCACGGTGGCGGTGGTGGTGCCATCACCGGCCACGTCGGAAGTCTTGGAGGCGACTTCCTTCACCAGCTGCGCGCCGATGTTCTCCCAGGCATCCTTCAGTTCCACTTCCTTGGCGACGGTAACGCCGTCCTTGGTGATGGTCGGAGCGCCCCACTTCTTCTCGATGATGGCGTTGCGGCCCTTGGGTCCCATGGTCGCCTTGACGGCGGCGGCCAGCTGGTTCACGCCGCGCAGTACGGCGGAGCGGGCTTCCTCGTCAAAAATAATCTGCTTTGCCATGATGCTCGTTATCTCCTGTAAATTGACTTCAATATCAAAAAAATGGGGGTTAGCCGACGACCGCGAGGACGTCTTCCTCCTTGACGATCAGCATGTCCTGGCTGCCGACCTTGAACTTGTCGCCGGAGTACTTGCCGAACAGCACTTCGTCGCCGACCTTGATTTCCTTGACCTCGCCACCGATGGCCTCCACCTTGCCGCGCTGCGGCTTCTCCTTGGCGGCATCCGGGATGTAGATGCCACCGGCGGATTTCTCGGCCTCTTCGATGTAGCTGATCAGAACGCGATCCTTGAGCGGTTTCAGGTTCATTGCGGTATCGTCCTCCATTACCGTTTTTTAAATTCTGTTGAGGGTCAGGTCCGTCGCGTCCCACCGGGACGCCAAAATTCTTGCGGCCGCCAGCGACCGGCAGCCACGTATTTAATCCGGTCCAAAGGCATGGCAACCCCTCCGGCGCAATTTTTTTTAAAATAACAGGAACCGGGCACCCCGCCCCGGCCCGCCACAGCGCGGGGGGTTCCGCGCGGGACGCTAACGCATCTTGGACAGATCCACCGGGAAACGCCACTCCAGCTTGCCGTTGTCGTGCACCACGTGCAGGGTGATCTGCGCGTTCGGGTCGATGCCCTGAATGGGGAACCAGAAGGTGGAATCGGCGATGAAGCCGCCGTCCTGGGCCTCGGGCTTGCCGTTCTGCCAGTGGGTGTTCTGAATGCGCTTGCCGCCCACCTCCACCCAGCCGCGCAGGCCGTCCGCATAGCCGTCGGTGGGGCCGATGGTGGTCACGGAGAATACCAGCTTGCCGCGCGCGCGCCCGATGGCGTCCTCGGCTTCCCACGGTTGCAGGGCGGCGAAGTTACGGGCTGCGTCCATGGCCGCAAAGGCCAGGGAGAGAAACTCGGTCATCAGGATGGCGGCGCCCTTGTGCTCGCCCTCCGCCTGCACCATCCACGGCTGCACCAGCTTTTCGACGCTGCCCATGCTGGCGTTGAAGCCGCCGATTTTCTGGGCCCTGTCCTTCTGCTCGGGGGTCAGGTCCACCCAGATTGCGTGTGCCGGACCCGCCAGCATCCAGGTGGACAGCAGGGCCAGGACCGTAACGGCGCCCACGGCGCCAAACCACCGGTTTTCCACGGTGTTTCTCCTCACAGGACAGACGTCGGTTTTGCGAAGTGCCGCATTCCACGCGGCTCTGCGGGCATTGTACGTGGCGGGAAGGGAGGAATCAACCGGCAGCGGACGGGGCCTGTTCCCCGCCTTCTGCGGCCTTTTCCTCCTTGTACACCTCCACCAGGCTGACCACGTCGATGCCCGCATCGGTGAGGGCTTTTTTTACCTGGCCCAGCTTCGCGTCGTGGACCTTGAGTACGTAATTGATCTGGGTGGGCATGGCGTCCTTGGGCGGATGGATGGGTAGTACCGGTTGTGCAGAATAGGGGGTTGCCGAGCCGGTTCGCAAGAGGGGGGATCAGGACGGCTTGGCCACCATCAACCAGAAGATCGCCAGCATGGCCGGCAGGGCCAGCACCCCCAGCCCGATCCAGATGCGCAGGTATACGGCGTAAGCCGGGGGCAACAAACCGCCCGCCTCCAGCGCCGACTCCGCCATGCGCCGCATGCGCAATTGAA
>JAOUMB010000018.1 GCA_029881725.1 Nitrospirota bacterium | reverse complement strand
ATCAGGACGGCTTGACCACCATCAACCAGAAGATCACCAGCATGGCCGGCAGGGCCAGCACCCCCAGCCCGATCCAGATGCGCAGGTATACGGCGTAAGCCGGGGGCAACAAACCGCCCGCCTCCAGCGCCGACTCCGCCATGCGCCGCATGCGCAATTGAAGCACCACCGCCGGAATCCAGCAGGCGCCCACATAAACGAACAGCATCAGCGACGCCCACACCCAGCGGGAGGACAGGGGCACTCCGCTGAGCGACAGCATCCACAGGCCGGTAACCGGCTGCACCACCGCTGCCGGGGTGGTGAATACCCAGTCGGCCAGCACCAGGTGGCGTGCCGTGGCGGCGATCAGGCGCGGCTCCCCGGACCGGTTTGCCCGGAAAAAGTAATACATGGAGCCCACACCGGTGCCGAACAATACGGTGGCGCTGAGCACATGCACGGTCTTGAGCCATAGGTACGTCATTCCACCTCCAGCGCCATCCATACCAGAATGGCCGCCGCCAGCGGCAGGTTCTTGACCAGCGGGCCGAACGGATCGGCCCACATCCACGGCAGGAACAGGGTGATGATCGCCGTGTAGCCGCCAATCACAACCAATTGCAGAACGCCCACCGGAAGGGGGCGCACCCCGGCCAGCACCAAAAGGCCGATCAGCGCGTCCAGCGCCGACGCCCCGTACAGGACCGGAACCTGCCACCCTGCGCCGATGCCCACCCGGGACAACAACTCAAGGCTGCGCTCCACCGGCCACACGAAAGCGGAAACCACGGCCGCCGTCAGCCACACGGCGGCAATGCACACCCCGCAACAGGGGCGCCATGAAATACAGGCGGGCATGCCACAGGCGGGCGCGAGAGGGAGCCATCCCGGCCACCCCGTCGGACAGCGCCGTGGGCGCCCGGCCAAGCAACGCTGCGAACGGGGCCGGATCGGCGGTGTTGCCTCGCTCCAGCATGCCCAGCGCCTCACGGGTCAAGGGGCCGGTGCCGAACCGGTCTCCCAGCCACGCCCCCAACCCCACCAGCGGACGCGGGACAGCCAGGAACCGGGGCGGCGACAGCCCCAAGCCGGTGTGGAAGGCGGTCAGGAATTCCCGCAAGGTGACCGGCTTCGGCCCCACCGCATCCACCAGCGCGGGCGGATCGTCCATGGTAACCAGACGCACCACCGCAGCGGTGAGATCGTCCGCATCCACCGGCTGAATGACCTGCTCCCCCGCCCCCACCAAGGGCACCAGTGGCAGGGCCGCCATGGCCTCGAACAGCTCCGTGCTCTGCCCGCCGGAGCCATATACCACCGAGGGCCGCAGCACCACGCCGCGCACCGGAAGCTGAGCCAGTGCGGCGTCCGCGCGCCCCTTGCTGCGGTGGAATTCCGAAGCCGCGTCCGGGTGCGCCCCCAGGGCGGAGATCTGAATCACCCGTCCCACTCCGGCCTCCGAAGCGGCCTGAAACAGGGACAAGGGGGCCCGGTGGTGCAGGGTGTCAAAGGTGTTGGCACCGGTTTCGCGGATCACCCCCACGGCATTGATCACCACGTCCACCCCGTGCAACCGGGGCAGCCACGCCTGTGTGGTCTGGTCGCGGGTGAGGTCGGATTGGATGAAATCGACACCCGGCCACCGGTGACGGGGATCGCGCACGCAACCGGTGACCCGGTGCCCACGGTCCCGCAGGGCGGTGGCCAGATGGCGTCCGATAAAGCCGCTCGCGCCAGTAATTAAAATATGCATGACGTGTCCCCCGGCACGGTGGTCACCCCTCCACCAGTTCCGCCAGCCCCTTGCGCACCGCCGCCTCCCCTTCCGGACCCACCCAGGGGATGGTGCGCAACATGTGGGTGGCCACCAGTTGGCGCAAATGCGCCGGGGTATCCACATGCAGGCGGCAGGTCAGATAGATGGCCAGTTTTTCGCCCACGCCGGGCAGCGGGGCCAGCCGTGCGGCGGTTGGCGGGATGCGCGCCTCCAGTTCGGAAAGGGCGGCCAGGGTGCCGGTTTCGGCCACTTCGGCGGTCTTGGCCGCCAGTTCCTTGCCGATGCCCGGTAGTTCGGTGAGGGTGCCCGCCTTCAGCCGGGCGCTCACCTGCCCGCCACGGGCGCGCAGGGTGTCCGCTCCGGTGCGGTAGGCACGCACCCGGTGGGGGTTTTCGCCAAACCCCTCCAGCAGGTCGGCGGCCCGCTCCAGGCACAGGGCGGCCCGCTCCGCCAGCGGGCGCGTATCCCATTGGGACAGGGGGGTGTGCAGCCGATCAGACGTAACCCGTCTCCCCGTGCGGTGATCCCCTGCCTCCCCCGCCCGGAAACGACGGTCCGTCCCGGCGGGCGGCGGGAGGGGCTAGAACGAGAGAATGGCCTGCTGGGCGAAGTCGGCCAGCGGATCCGGGAACACGCCCAGCCCGATCACGAACAGCAGCGAGAACACCAGCGCCAACCGCAGCCCGGCCGGGGCGGTGAGCACGTGGTCGGTTTCCGGCTCCTGCATGTACATCACCACGATCACACGGATGTAGTAGTAGGCGGACACCGCCGCCAGCAGGGCACCGGCGATGGCCAGCAGGATGTAGCCGGCGTTGATCGCCGCCATGAAGATGTAGAACTTGGCGATGAAGCCCGCGGTGGGCGGAATTCCCGCCAGCGAGAACATGAACACCAGCATGAACAGCGCGGCCCACGGATGGGTGCGCGACAGCCCCTTCAGGTCGTCCAGTTCCTCGCCCATCAGGCCCTGGTTGCGCAGCATGATGATGATGGCGAACGCGCCCAGGTTCATCACGGCGTAGATCACCAGGTAGTACATGACCGAGAAGGTACCCAGTGCGTCACCCACCACCACGCCGATCAGGGCATAGCCCGCGTGACCGATGGAGGAATAGGCCAGCATGCGCTTGAGAGAGGTCTGCACCAGCGCCAGCACCGCACCCACCGCCATGGTGAGCACCGCGATCACGGTGAAAATGGCCTCCCAGTCGGACTTCATGCCGCCAAAGGCCTCCAGCATCACACGCAGGATGACGGCAAAGGCGGCGGCCTTGGGGGCCACGCTCATGAACGCGGTAATCGGCGTGGGCGAGCCCTCGTAAACGTCCGGGGCCCACATGTGGAACGGAGCGGCGGCCACCTTGAAGGCCAGCCCGACCACCATCATGATCAGCCCCACGGTGGCGGCGCTGTTGGGCACCCCGTCGCCCAGAAAGGCGCCGATGGCGGCCAGATTGGTGGTGCCGGTAACGCCATAGATCAACGACATGCCATACAGCAGCACCGCGCTGGAGAAGGAGCCGAGCACGAAATACTTGAGCCCCGCCTCCGTGGAACGGCTTTCATAGCGCTTCATGGCGGCCATGATGTACAGGGTCACCGAAACCAGTTCCAGACCCATGTAAACGGTCATCAGGTCGGTGGCCGACACCATGATCATCATGCCGGTGAGTACCAGCAGAATGAAGTGGTAATACTCGCCGATGTGGATGCGGTCCTGCTGCAGGTAAGCCCGGCTCATCAGGATCACCAGCGCCACGATGAGGTAGAACAGCAACTTGAAGAAGTTGGAAAACGGATCCACCTGGAAGGTGTCGGCAAAGGCCGAGATGTGCTGATGGGTCAGGCGGAAGGTGGCAAAGGCCGCCAGCGCCACACCGGCCAGCGAAAACCAGGCCAGGGGGTTCTTGCGCCCCTGGGGAAGCATCAGGTCAAACATCAGCACCAGACAGGCGAATGCCGCGATGATCATCTCGGGCAGCAGGGCGATGACGTTGTCCATGGGGATGGTCATGTTCATGATGGGAACTCTCCGGGTTGCATCCCGTTACAAAAAATCAAAACAGTCCGGCCCGCCACGCGCTACTTGAGCAGCGCAATCTGCGGCGCACCGGCAAGCCCCGCGGTCTGGTTAATCAGGTGCTCCACCGAGACGTGCATCACTTCCAGGAACGGAGCCGGGTACAGGCCGATCACAAAGGTCAGCACCACCAGCGGCGCAAGGATGGTGAACTCGCGAAGGCTCAGGTCCGTGAGCTTCTGGTTCTCCGGGTTGGAGCACTCGCTCCAGATCATCCGCGCCACCAGATACAGCATGTAGACCGCGCCCAGCACGATGCCGGTGGCGGCCAGCACGCCGGTCAGCCGGTCGTAGGTGAATGCCCCCAGCAGCACCATGAACTCGCCGATGAAGCCGTTGGTCCCCGGCAGGCCGATGGAGGCCATGCTGAAGATCACGAAGCAGGTGGCGAACATGGGCATGGTTTTGGCCAGCCCGCCGTATTCGGACAGGTCACGGGTGTGACGCCGGTCGTAGATGATACCCACGCACAGGAACAGGGCGCCGGTGGTCACACCGTGGTTGACCATCTGCATGATGGCGCCCTCGATGCCGAGCTGGTTGTAGACGAACATGCCGATGGTCACAAAGCCCATGTGGCTCACCGACGAGTAGGCAATCAGCTTCTTGATGTCGGTCTGCGCCAGCGCCATGTAGGCGCCGTAGATGATGGCCACCACACTCAGGGTGAGGATGAACGGCGTCAGCGACAGCGATGCCTCGGTCAGCATCGGCAGGCAGAAGCGCAGGAAGCCGTAGGCGCCCATCTTCAGCATCACGGAGGCCAGAATCACCGAACCGGCGGTGGGTGCCTGCACGTGCGCGTGCGGCAGCCAGGTGTGGAACGGGAACATGGGCACCTTGATCGCGAACGCCACGAACATGGCCAGGAACAGCCAGAACTGGGCCTCCGGAGCGAACGGCGTGTTCATCAGCGCCGGGATATCGAAGGTATGTCCGGCCTTGAAGAACATGTAGATCATCGCCACTAGCAGCAGCAGCGAGCCGGCCAGGGTGTAAATGAAGAACTTGAGCGCCGCGTAGATGCGGTTGACCCCGCCCCATACCCCGACGATCAGGTACATGGGGATCAGCATGGCTTCCCAGAAGATATAGAACAGGGCCATGTCCAGCGCCGCGAACACGCCGACCATGGCGGTCTGCATGACCATGATGTTGATCATGAACTCGCGGTTGCGGTCGGCGATGGCATTCCAGGAGCAGAGCACGCAGAACGGCGCCAGGAAGGTGGTCATGATGATCAGCAGCAGGCTGATCCCATCCACCCCGATGTGGTAGTTGATGTTGAAGGTGGGGATCCAGGAGTACTTTTCGACAAACTGGAAATTCGCCGTGCCGTGGTCGAACTTCATCCACAGGGGCAGCGAAATCAGAAAGTCGGCGATGGTGGTGACGAGCGCCAGCACCTTCACCGTCTGGTGGTCCTTCACCAGGAAGGCAATCCCCGCGCCAATCAGCGGCAGAAAGATCACCCAGGTAAGCAAGTGGTCCATGAATCCGGTCCCTTCGCGTTAACCAAACAAACGATTACAAATCCAGCCCGGCTTTCCTGTTTTAAAACAGGAAGAAGCCACCCAGGATCACGAAGATCCCCAGGGACATCACCATCGCGTAATGCTGCACGCGACCGGTCTGGAAAAATTTCAAAATCTCGCCGCCGATCCGGGTGGTGATGGCCACGCCGTCGACCAGGACCTTGTCGATCACGATCTC
This sequence comes from Nitrospirota bacterium, assembly GCA_029881725.1. Classification (GTDB taxonomy): domain Bacteria; phylum Nitrospirota; class JACRHL01; order JACRHL01; family JACRHL01; genus JAOUMB01. The sequence goes on along the minus strand of JAOUMB010000018.1, from coordinate 41,280 downwards.
GTCGGCCACCCGCCACAGGCCGTGGGCGAACTTCACCGTGGGGCGCACGAACACGGCATCGTACAGTTCGTCCCAGTACCACTTGTTCAACGACCCCTGATACAGCCCGTTGTAGCTGGCGGCCAGCTTGGCCGGTGCCTCGTTGGGGCGGTAGTACCAGGCGTAGGCCATGAAGATGCCGGAGCCGGCCACCGCCAGCGAGAACGCCATCAGCAGGAACTCCATGGTCTTGTTGTGTCCGCCCCCGTGCTCCGCGCCACCCGCTGCGGCGGCGCCGTGGGCCGCCGGGGCCATGGCGTGCGGATCGGCCGCCTGCGGGTCCTCCCCGTGCGGGGCCGGGGCCGCGTGCGGGTCGTGCCCTTCCTCCGCGAACGCCTCGCCCACCAGGTTCGGCATCTGCAACTGCGCGTGCTCGGTAACGGGCACGTGGGAGACCGGGGTATTGAACACCGGGCCCAGGAAGTTGTGGGACAGGTTGGGGCCGAACATGGGGTTGCCCAGCCAGCCGACGAACAGGGCGCCAACGGCCAGCACCACCAGCGGGATGGTGATCACCCGGGGCGATTCGTGGGCGTGGGAACGCATCTCGTCGGTCATGTTGTCCTTGCCGTAGAACACCATGAAGAACACGCGGAAGGTGTAGAAGGCGGTCATGAAGGCCACAATCACCCCGATCAGCCACAGGCCCTTGCCCATCACCCCGGCGTTCCACGCCTCCCACAGGATCTCGTCCTTGGAGAAGAACCCGGCAAACGGGAAGATGCCCGCCAGCGCCAGGGAACCCCACAGCATGGTCCAGTAGGTGGTGGGCATGTACTTTTTAGCCTGGCCCATCTTGCGGATATCCTGCTCTGCGGACAGGGCGTGGATGACCGAACCGGCGGCCAGAAACAGCAGCGCCTTGAACACGCCGTGGGTGAGCAGGTGGAACATGCCCGCCACGTAGGCGCCGATGCCGCAGGCCATCACCATGTAGCCCAGCTGACTCATGGTGGAGTAGGCGACCACCTTCTTGATGTCGTTCTGGGTGAGGGCGATGGTGGCGCCGAACAGGGCGGTGAACGCGCCGGTCAGGGCCACCACCATCATGGCGGTCTCGGACAGGTTGAAGATCGGGTGGCAGCGCGACACCATGAAGATGCCCGCGGTCACCATGGTGGCCGCGTGGATCAGCGCGGAGATCGGCGTCGGGCCCTCCATCGCGTCCGGCAGCCAGGAGTGCAGCAAAAACTGCGCGCTCTTGCCCACCGCGCCCACGAACAGCAGCAGGGCGATCATGGTGACCACGTTCACCTGGGTGCCCAGCAGGTTCATGGTGTCGTTGCGGTGGTCGCCGATGGCGGCGAACACGGTGCCGTAGTCCAGGCTGCCCACCGTGTCCCACACCAGAAAGATGCCCAGCGCAAAGCCCAGGTCGCCCACCCGGTTCTGGATGAATGCCTTGAACGAGGCGTTGGTGCTGGCCTTGCGCTCATACCAGTGCACGATCAGCAGGTAGGAGCACAGGCCCACCATCTCCCAGCCGAAGAACAGCTGCAGGAAGTTGTTGCTCATCACCAGCGCCAGCATGGAGAAGGTGAACAGGGAGATGTAGGCGAAGAAGCGGTCGTAACCGCCGTCCCCATGCATGTACCCGACGGTGTACAGGTGCACCAGCGACGACACCAGGGTCACCAGCAGCAGCATGGATGCGGTCAGCTGGTCGATCATAATGCCGAAGGTGGGCCGGAAGTCTCCTACCGGGATCCACTCGTACAGGTCGAAGTTCACCGGGTTTCCACCGGCCACCTGCATGAAGGCATAGACCGACAGGCCGAAAGAGGCGAACACCATCGGCACACAGATCAGGTGCGCCTGGTTGCGCATCCATTTCTGGAACAGCCCCACCATGATGAAGGAGAACAGGGGCAGCAGGGGAATCAGCACGTACAACATGTCAAACCGGCTTTCTTCCTGGCAATTCTAAAAAAACGCTCAATCCAAACACACGGAACAATCCGAAGCGGGCGCAAGGCGCTACCACTTCATCATGTCCAGCTCTTCCACGTTCACCGTCTGCCGGTTGCGGTAGATGGCGATCAACAGCGCCAGCCCCACCGCCACCTCGGCGGCGGCCACCGTCAGGGTGAAGAACACGAACACCTGCCCCGTGATCGACTCCAGGTAATGGGAGAAGGCCACGAAGTTGATGTTGACCGCGTTCAGCATCAGCTCGATGGACAGCAGCACCACGATGATGCTGCGCCGCATCAGCACGCCCACCACGCCGATAAAGAACAGCACGGCGGACAGAATCACATAACTGGAAAGCGGAATCACGGCATCACTCCTTGATGTGGTCGTCGATGAGGCCCTTCTTGGTAAGCACGATGGCACCAATCATGGCCACCAGCAGCACCAGGGAGGCCACTTCGAACGGCAACAGATAGTCGGTGTACAGACGCAGGCCGATGGCCTGGGTATTGCCGATTTCCTGAATGGCGGCCGCGGTGTACTCGCCACTGGCGACACCCCAGGTGCCATCCTGCAGGGCGCCCACCAGCATGGCGGTCACCGAACCCAGGATCAGCACCGCGAACGGCCACTGCCGGTGCAGGTGGCGGGACTGGGTGCGCACGTTGAGCAGCATCAGCACAAACAGGTACAGCACCAGGATGGCGCCCGCGTAAACGATGATCTGCACCACCGCCAGAAACTCCGCGTTCAGCAGCACATACAGGCCGGCCACGTGGAAGAACATGGTGAGCAGGGCCAGCACGTTGTAGACGGGCTGGCGCAGGCTGACGGTGAGCACCGCGCAGATCACGCACACGGTGGCCAGATAAATGAACAGGGCCTCAATCATCGGGTGGTCTCCTCCACTTCCAGCGCCTCGGCGGTCAGGCCGATCTGTTCCGGCTGCACGCCACCGTGCTCCGCGTCCACGGCCGGGAAGTGATAGCGGTTGTCACCCAGCCCCTCCACCGGGTGCAGGGTGCCGTCGTCCATGCGGTGGTGGGTCAGATAGGCCTTGCCATCTTCCAGATATCGCTCGCCCAGCTCATACAGCTTGGCCTTGTCGAACATCAGATCACGCCGGTCGTACACCGCCGCCTCATACACCTTGGTCATGGCCAGGGCGTCCACCGGGCAGGCCTCGGTGCAGAAGCCACAAAAGATGCAGCGGGTGATGTCCAGGTAGTACTCGCGGGCGTAGCGCACCAGCGGCTGCCCCGGCACCTCGTCGGACACCACCTTGATGCAGTTGGACGGGCAGGCCGCCTCGCACAGGGAGCACCCCACGCAACGCTCGGTACCGTCCTCGTAACGCAGCAGGCTCATCAACCCGCGATAGCCGTCCGGAATCGGATGCTTCACGTGCGGGTACTGCAACGTGATGGTCGGTTTGAACATTTGCATGAACACGATCTTGAGCCCCATCAGAAGCTCGGTCATGAAGATATTTCGTATCAGGCCCATGGCTCGTTATTCCTATGTGCCAACCGGCGCGAACGGCTTCCGCGTCAGTTGTTGTAGATGTACACGCCCAGGGCGGTGACCAGCAGGTTCGCGAGGGTGACCGGAATCAGCACCTTCCAGCCGAACTTCATCAGCTGATCGAAACGCACCCGCGGGTAGGTACCGCGAATCCAGATAAAGAAGAACAGCAGCGCCCAGGTCTTCAGGGCCAGCCACACGAATCCGGGGATGAACTCCAGGATCGGCAGCGGCGCCTTGTAGCCGCCCAGGAACAGGATCGAGGCCAGACAGCTGACCAGAATCATGTTGCCGTATTCGGCCAGGAAGAACAGGGAGAAGCGCATGCCCGAGTATTCGGTGAAAAACCCGGCCACCAGTTCCGACTCCGCCTCCGGCATGTCGAACGGCAGGCGGTTGGTTTCCGCCACCGCTGCGATCACGTAGGCCACAAAGGCCACCGGCTGCAGGAAGATGTTCCACTGGGGGATAAACCCGAACCAGGTGCCCGCCTGCGCCTCGGTCACCGTCACCAGCGACAGGCTGCCAGACAGCAGCAGCACGCCAACGATGGAAAAGCCCATGGCCAACTCGTAGGAGATGATCTGCGCCGCCGAGCGCAAGCCACCCAGAAAGGCATACTTGCTGTTGGAGGCCCAGCCACCCAGGATCACGCCGTAGGCGCCCATCCCGGCCACCGCGAAGATGTACAGCAGGCCCACGTTCAGGTCAGAGATGACGCCGCCGCCCTCCAGGCCGAACAGGGTGAAGCTGCCGTTGTAGGGGATCACCGCAAAGCCGATCAGGGCCGGAACCAGACAGATGATGGGCGCCACGGCGAAGATGATCTTGTTGGCCCCGGACGGGATGATGTCCTCCTTGAAGAACAGCTTGAGCCCGTCCGCGATCGGCTGCAGCAGCCCCCAGGGGCCCACCTCCATGGGACCGAGACGGTCCTGCATGAACGAGAGCACCTTGCGCTCGGCATAGGTCATGTAGGCCACGGTGAGCAGTACCACACCCATGACGACGGCGATCTGCACCAGCGTCACGGCAACCATTGATCCGATTTCCATTGCGGTCCGTCCTTATCCAAACACCAGAGGACTGTTACGCCGAGGCCTCGGCTTCCGCCACGCCGGAAACCTTTTCCATGGTGACCCGCGTAAAGCGGAACTGTGGCACCGAACCCTCTTCCTCGCTGCCTTCCACCACCTGCACCAGGTTGCGTACGTCGTCCAGCACCGAGTGGCGCGGGAAGAACAGGGTACCCGGCATGATGTTGGGGTCCGGCTTGGCGGTCACCACACAGCTGCCGCGGTCACCGGTCAGGCGTACCCGGTCGCCCTCCTTGATCTTCAGCTTGCGCGCCTCACGGCTGTTGAGTTGCAGCGACGCGGCGTCGTTGATCTTCATCAGCCCCCAGTTGTAGGTGGACATGGAGCCGGAATGGAACAGCAGCTCACCCACGTACAGGCGCATCTCGTGCCCGCTGGCCTCGTTCAGCTTGGCCGGCAGGTCGTAACGCTCGCCCATTCCGGTGCCGAATCCGCCCGCCAGCCACGCCTCCAGCGCCTCGGTGGAAACCCCGCCCCGGGCCGCGTTGGTCACGTCCGTGTCCGCAAACTGCGGCACCAGTGCAGCGGCCTCGGCGCGAATTTCACCCGGGTTGGCATACTCCAGCGGATGGCCCATCTCCCGGGCGATGTCGGACACGATCTTCCAGTCGGAAGCGGCCTTGCCCGGCGCCTTCATGCAACTGGTGATGGTCTGCACCCGCCCTTCCATGTTGGTGACGGTGCCGTCCTTCTCCGCGTAGGAGCGGGCCGGGAACACCACATGGGCGCGCTTCGCGGTTTCCGACAGGAACAGGTCCGAAACCACCAGACAGTCCAAGGCGCCAAGCGCCTCGGCCGCCCCGGCATCCTGCGGCAGGCGTCCCACCGGATCGGTACCGGCGACGATGGCGGCGGAGATGCGCCCTTCGCGCATGGCGTCGAACATCTCCATCATGGTGTCGCCCTGATGGTTCGGCAGGGAGCAGTTCCAGGCGGTGGCCACCTTCCCCCGCGCTTCCGCATCGTCCCAGGATCCGCCGCCCGGCACCAGTTCCGGCGCCATGCCGTTCAGGGCCAGACCCAACTCGTTGTTTTCCATGGTGATGGCGTTCACCCCGGCGCCCGGCGTGGTGAGCCCGCCGGTCAGGAACGCCAGATCCACCAGCATGGTCATGGCGCTCTTGCCCTTCAGGCCCCCGGTCACCCGCGGACCCGCCAGGATGATGCCCTTGGAGGCCGCAGCGAAGCGCTTGGCCAGCGCCACGATGTCGTCCTTCTTCAGGCCGGTGGGAGTCTCGATTTCCTTGTAGGTGCCGGACAGTTCGCTGCGCAGGGCCTGGACCGCCTTGGGGTACTTCTTGGCAACCTGTTCGTCGATCAGCCCTTCGTCCACCACCGCCTTGACCAGCCCCTTGATCACCGCGATTTCGGTGCCCGGCGTATACACCAGTCGTCCCGCACCGCGCTTCATGATCTCGGTCTTCATGGAATCGGCCACCAGCACAGGCTTCTCGCCCTTGTGGATGGCTTCCTTCACCGCCAGTCCGAGGATCGGCGCCTCCTGGGTGATGTCGCAGCCGATCAGCAGCACCGCATCGGCGGCACGCACTTCGTCAAAGCTGTTCATCATGCCGGTGACGCCCAGCGCCTCACGGGTCACGGTGACGCCGTTGATGGCGCCATAACGCAGGGACGAATCCAGATTGGAGGAACCCAGCACGTCCCGCACCAGACGGCCAAACAGGTACTGCTCCTCGTTGGTCAGGCGTCCACCGGCAATCCCCGCCACCCGTCCAGCGCCCGCCGCCTTGGCACCGGCCAGGCCACGCGCCGCCTCGGACACGGCCTCCTCCCAGGTGGTTTCCACCAGCTTGTCCCCACGCCGCACCAGCGGACGGGTGATGCGCCGGTCGTCTTCCATGAAGTGGTAGCCGAAGTGGCCGCGCACGCACAGGGAACCTTGACCCGGCCCGACGCCCTCGATGGGGGTCACCCGGGAGGCTTCGCCGTCCACCGTGCGCAGATCGTACTGGCAGCCGCAGCCGCAGTAGGTGCAGGTGGTCTGGGTCTTTTCCTCCTGCCAGGGACGGAACTTGTACTTGGCGAAGCGGCTGGTGATGGCGCCCACCGGGCACACGTCCATGCACTGGCCGCAGAATTCGCAGTCCAGGGCCTCGCCCATGGGCGCGCCCACCACGGTAATGAAGCCGCGCTTGGAGAAGCCGATGGCGTCCACCTGCTGAATGTCGCCGCACACCTGGATGCAGCCGCCGCACAGGATGCAACGGTTGCTGTTAAAGTCCAGCGCCACGGAGCGGATATCCTCGGGGAAATCCTTGCGCTTGGTCTCGAACGGGTTCTCGAAGGAGCCGTACTTGACCGAGTAGTCCTGCAGCTTGCACTCGCCGCCCTTGTCGCACACCGGGCAGTCCAGCGGATGCTGGGTGAGCAGCAGGTCCAGGTTGGTCTGGCGGTCCTTGAGGGTGCGCTCCGAGTCGGTGAGCACCTCCATGCCGTCCATCATCTCGGTGGCGCAGGCCATGAACATCTTGTTCATGGGCTTGGTCACCTCGACGGTGCAGATGCGGCAGGCGGCGTTGGGTCGCATGCGCGGTTGGTAACAGAACGTGGGGATCTCGATCCCCAGCATTTCCGCCGCCTGGATGATCCGGGTCCCCTTGGGCACCTGAATGGTCTGCCCGTTGATGGTGACCGTAATGGTGTCAACCTTGGTGGTGGCCGTCGACATCAATTGCCTCTTCGCTAGTTCCTGTCCGTTCCGGTTCGTTCGCCCGGGGGGGCTACTTGATGGCCATGAACGGACAGGCCATCACACACGCCTTGCAGCGGATGCAGGTCTCATGGTTGATGAAAGCCGTCTGCTTCTTTTCCCACTCGAGCGCGTCGGTGGGGCAGGGCGGCTTGCACAATCCGCAGGTGGTGCACTTGTCCTCGAGCACCACGTATTCGATCAGCTCGTCGCAGGAGTGCGCGCGGCACTTCTTGTCCACGATGTGCTCCACCACCTCGTCCCGGAAGTAGCGCAGGGTGGTCAGCACCGGGTTCGGCGCCACCTGACCCAGGCCGCACAGGGAGTTGGCCTTGGTGAAGCCGGAAATCTGCTCCAGCTTTTCGATGTCCTCGAGCCTGCCTTCACCGTGGGTGATGCGCTCCAGAATCTGCAGCATCAGCGCGGTGCCGTCCCGGCACGGGGTGCACTTTCCGCACGACTCGTCCACGGTGAACTCCATGAAGAAGCGCGCCGTATCCACCATGCAGTTGTACTCGTCCAGCACCACCACGCCGCCGGATCCCATGATGGCGCCGCCGGAGTTGAGGGACTCGTAGTCGATGCCGGTTTCCATGAACTCGCCGGGCAGGCAACCGCCGGAGGGGCCGCCGAACTGGGCGGCCTTGAAACCCACCTTCTTGAGGGTCATGCCGCCGCCGATGTCCTCCACCAGCTCGCGGATGGTGGTGCCGGTGGGCACCTCCACCAGGCCGGGGCGCTTCACCTTGCCGGTGAGGGCGAAGGTCTTGGTGCCCTTGGTGGTCTCCGAACCCCAGCCCGCGTACCAGTCGCCGCCGTTGACGACGATCTCGGCGATGTTGGCGAAGGTCTCCACGTTGTTGATGTTGGTCGGCTTGCCCCACACGCCGCGGGTGGCCGGGAACGGCGGCTTGATCATCGGCATGCCGCGCTCACCCATGATCGAGTTGAGCAGCGCCATTTCCTCGCCGCACACGTAGGCCCCCGCCCCCTCCTTGATGATGATGTCGTAGGAGAAGCCGGTGCCGAGAATGTTCTCGCCCAGGAAGCCCTTCTCACGCGCCTGATCCAGCGCCTGGTTGAGGATCCGGATGGCCAGCGGGTACTCGGCGCGGCAGTAGATGTAGCCGTACTGGGCGCCCACCGCGAAGGCGCCGATGATCATCCCCTCCAACAGGGAGTGGGGATCACCCTCCAGCACCGCCCGGTCCATGAACGCGCCGGGGTCGCCCTCGTCCGCGTTGCACACCATGTACTTGGCGTCCCCTTCGGCGTCACGCGCGAATTTCCACTTCATCCAGGTGGGGAACCCGGCGCCGCCACGGCCGCGCAGGCCGCTTTTCTTGATCTCCTCGATGATCTCGTCGGAGCTCATGGTGACGGCCTTTTTCAGCCCGTCGTAGCCGCCGGTGGCCAGGTAGTCGTCGATCGAGTGATAGTCGATCACGCCGCAGCGCTGCATGACAATCTTCACCTGGTTCTTGAAGAACGGCTCCTCGTGGAAGTTGGGAATGCCGTCGTACGGCTCCTGCTTCTCGTCCGGGTTGATCAGCTGCCCGAAGGCGGCACGCTTGGAGGCGCTGCCGTCCTGCAGGTGCTCCTTGAGGATCTGCGCCAGATTCTTGGACGAAACCTTCTTGTAGGAAACGCGCGGACGGCCTTTTACCTGCACGTCCACCAGCGGCTCGTTGTGGCACATGCCCACGCAGCCCACCGGGTGGATGTCCGCCTCCATGCCGTGCTCCTTGAGCCAAGCCTGGATTTCCTCCTCAAGCGCACTGGCTCCGGCGGCGGTGCCGCAGGTGCCCATGCCGATCCAGATTTGCGGTTTTTCGTTTCCCTCCGGCCACGGCACGTAGCGTTTGGGCATTACCGACAGCCCGCCGGACTTGGCCGCCGGAGCGTCCATCACCGCGGTCCCGCCTTTTTTTTCCTCGGCCATTATTATTCCTCCGCGACGCCCGCGGACTCCTTTTCAACGATGGCTTGGATTTTTCCCGCCATCCCCGCCGGAGTCATGTTTGCGGCCGTTTCGGTATTGATCAGACATAAGGGGGCGAGCCCGCAGGAGCCGATGCACGCCACCGGCTCCAGGGTGAACATCATGTCCTCCGTGGTCTCCCCCGCCCCTACTTTGAGTTCATCCTTCATACGGTCAAGGATGTCTTTGGCCCCCTGCACGTGGCAGGCGGTTCCCACGCATACCTTCACGATGTATTTACCGCGAGGGGATGTGTAGAACTGTGAATAGAAGGTCAGCGCGCCAAAGATCTTGGCCAGCGGCACCTCGAGGATTTCCGCCATCTCCGGCAGATACTCGGGCGGGATGTAGCCGTACTCGGCCTGCACCTTCTGCAGCACGCGGATGATCGGCCCCTGCTTGCCGTACTCCTCCTCCGCGATCTCATAGGCGCGGGTCAGGTCAAGTTCCTGCTCTTCGGTTTTCGCGGTCATTTTCATGCCTCCGGAAACATCATTGGCAACCTGAATCGGCTACCGGTCGCACTCACCCATCACCACGTCGAAGGAACCGAACACGGTGACGATATCCGCGATCATATATCCGCGCGACATATGATCCAGCGCCCCCATGTGCACGAACGACGGAGCGCGGATCTTGCACTTGTAGGGGTTGCCGGACCCGTCGGACACCAGATAGAAGCCCAGCTCGCCCTTGGGGGTTTCGGTGCCACAGTACACCTCTCCCTTGGGAACGTCGAATCCGTGGGCCACCACCTTGAAGTGCTGGATCATGGCTTCCATGGAGATGTTCACCAGCACCTTGTCCGGACGCTTCAGCTTGGGATCTTCGGTCATGATCGGGCCGTCGATCTCCGGCAGGCGGTCCAGAATCTGGGTGACCATGGAGGCGGACTGTTCCATCTCGCGCACGCGGATGTAGTAACGGTCGTAGGTATCACCCCGGCTGCCCAGCGGCACCTCGAAGTCGAGCTGGTCATACACCCCGAACGGCTCGCTCTTGCGCAGGTCGTGGTTGACCCCCGAGCCGCGCAGGGAGGGACCGGACAGGCCGTAGTTGATCGCGTCCTCGGCGGTGATGATGGCGATGTCGCGGGTACGGGCCACCCAGATGCGGTTCTCCTTGAGCAGCACGTCGTACTCGTGGATGCGCTGCGGGAAGATGGCCAGCAGCTCGCGCAGTTCCCGCACCGAGCGCTCGTCGATGTCGTTCTCCACGCCGCCCACGCGCATGTAGCTGTTGGTCAGGCGGGCGCCGCAGATGCGCTCGAACGCATCGAGGATGATCTCCCGCTCGCGGAAGGTCCAGAAGAACACGGTCATGGCGCCGATATCCAGCGCCTGAGTGCCCAGCCAGAACAGATGGCCCGACAGCCGCGCCAGTTCGTTCATCAGGGTGCGCAGCCACTCGGCGCGCTCCGGCACCTCAACCTGGAGCAGCTTCTCCACCGCGCGCACGTAGGCCCAGTTGTTGGACATGGCGCAGATGTAGTCGAGCCGGTCGGTCAGCGGAATCACCTGCTGGTAGGATCCGGCCTCGGCGATCTTTTCCGTGCCCCGGTGCAGATAGCCCAGGTGCGGGGTCGCCTTGATGATCTTTTCGCCTTCCAGCTCCAGAATCACCTGCAGCACGCCGTGGGTGGCCGGGTGCTGCGGACCCATGTTGAGAAGCAGCTTCTCGGTACGCAGAAGCGGAAGCTCCTCGTCCTCGGTAACGCTTTCCGGATCCCAAAGATATTCAGCCTGCACGGGTCAGTCTCCAATCATCGGAATGAAGTCGTAGTTCTCGCGCCAGCCGTCACCTTCGATGGGGTAGTCCTTGCGCAGCGGATAGCCCTCAAAATCGTCGGTCATCATGATCCGGCGCAGGTCCGGGTGCCCGGCAAAGCGGATGCCATACAGGTCGAACACCTCGCGCTCCATGAAGTCGGCGCCACGCCACATGTCGCACACGGTGTCGACCTCGCAGTCGTCCTCAGCCACACGGGTCTTCAGGGTCACCCGGCGCCGGTGGCGCATGGACCACAGCACGTGGATGACCTCAAACCGGGGCGTCTCACCCAGGTAGTCCACCGCAGTGACCTCGACCGGATAGTCGAACTCCATGGACGGGTCGTCCTTGAGCAGACGGCACACGTCGCGCAGCACCGCTTTGTCCACGGTGATATACGGCTCGTCCGCAAACACCTTGTGGGCGGTCACCCCCTGCGGGAAGGCCGCCACCACCTTGGCGATAATGTCGTTGTCGATCGCTTGAGCCATGACTTACCTCGCAAACACCTTCTGTTCCATGATCTTCTTCTGGAGCATCAGGATGCCGTCGATGAGCGCCTCGGGGCGCGGCGGGCAACCGGCGATGTACACATCCACCGGCACAATCTGATCCACCCCCTGCACCACCGAATAGGTGTTGTACACGTTGCCGCTGGTGGCGCACGAGCCCATGGCGATCACGTAGCGCGGCTCCGGCATCTGATCGTAGATGCGGCGCACCACCGGCGCCATCTTGCGGGTCAGGGTGCCGGCCACGATCATCAGATCGCTCTGCCGGGGCGAGCCACGAAACACGCCGGCGCCGAAGCGGTCCACGTCGTAGCGCGCGGCCACGGTGGCGATCATCTCGATGGCGCAGCAGGCGAGACCGAAGGTCATCGGCCACAGGGCGCTCTTGCGCGCCCAGTTCACGGCGGAATCCACCGTGGTGGTCATCACGCCGGGTTCGAATTCACGTCCTAGTCCCATTCCAGAGCTCCCTTCCCCCACGCGTAGACATAACCAATGACCAGAATGGTGATGAACAGCAGCATCTCCACCAGCCCGTACAGGCCGATCTGGTTGAACACCACCGCCCACGGGTACATGAACACCGCCTCGATGTCGAACAGCACGAACAGCATGGCGATGATGTAGTAGCGCATGGGAAACGGCTGCCGGGCATCCGAAATGGGCGGCGCGCCGCACTCATAGGGCAGCAGTTTTTCGCGATAGCTCACCTGCGGCCGCACGAAGCGCCCGGCGATCATGGTCACGAAGCCAAACCCACCGGCGATCAGGAAGAAGATCAATACCGGCAGGTAGTCGGTTGGTACAAATTCCGTCGTCACAAAAAACTCCCTCATGCGGATGGCGCTCGAAGACGCCCGCAGTCGGTATCGGGACCGTGTTGTAAAAAACGCAGGGGCCGGATCATACGCATTCCGCCCGCCCCCTGTCAAACCGAAACGAGCCTCCCGCCCGCCATGGACGCCACACAGCGCCCCAACGGGCCGTCACACCACGCCCGTAACCCTATGGGCGGTCTATCCGGCGCGCATCTCCTGCACCACCTGATATCCCGCAAAATTCGGCGGTCCCGCCAGCACCCCCTCCGGCAGACGCTTCCTGTGCGCCTGAGCGAAGGCCTCGGACTCGGTCCACGCCTCGAAATGTTCGGCGCTCTCCCAGGTGGAATGGGAGATGTACTCTCCCGATTCCCCTTTCAGCAGCCTGAAATCCACAAACCCGGGCACGGAGCGCAACTGGCTGTCGCGCTCCCGCCAGGCGGTTTCGAACTCCGTCCCGCGACCCTCGGCCACAGTGAACCGGTTCATCGCGATATACATGATTTTCCCTTACGCCGAGCCCTGGGGCTCGTAGGGCAGACCGTTAAAGTCCGGCGCGCAGAAGATGCCGCAATGGCAGTGACCGTCGCGCGGCACTTCCTCTTCCAGCCCCGGCTTGCACGGGCACACCCGGTCCAGTGCGCGGTCGAACTGGATCACAAAACAGGGGCAGTAGCGCTTGCCGTGCAGATGCTGGTGACGTGCCAGCCCCTGAATGATGACCTCGTTCACCTCGGGATCGGGGTTGAACTTGACGTTGAACCGGTCGACAACCTTCTCCACGAAAACGCGGGTTTCGGCCACGCACGTTTCCAGGTCTTTCTTGGGCTTTCCCTGCTTCTCGGCGGCGGATTGAGACATACCACTCCCCTGGCTTCAAGCAAACAAATACACCCGGCGCCAACCTGTCCCATCCAGCGCCGAACCCCGATTATCAAAGGGAGTGCGCGGGATGGTCAACCAAAAGGACCACCTCCGGCAACCCGCCCGCCGGCCTCAGCCGACGGCCTGGGCGGCCCGCTCCCGCGGCGGTCGTCCCCGGCGGCGTTCCACCGGAATGCTCAGGTCGTTGATTTTCTTGCGCAACGTGTTGCGGTTAATGCCCAGCAGCTTGGCCGCAGCCACCTGATTGCCACGCGTTTCCTCCAGCGTGATGGCAATCAACGGCCGCTCGAACTCGGACAGCAACATGTGGTACAGCCCCGTCTGACCGGCCCCGGCCATGGCCTGCACGAATCCGCGCACCTTGCCCGCAACCAGGTCCTCCAGTGACGTGGCCTGAACGTCCACCTTGGTCGTCTCCCGTTTCCGACCCACTGTGTCTCCTCCCTCGTTATCCGGCAGCCGCAGCCGCCCTCTCCAGTTCGACCCCATCCACCCGGTAATGGGCTCCCACCGACTCTCGCCTGGCCAGCGCCGCTCGGGTAATGGCGTACGCCACCTCCAGCAGGTTCCGGCACTCACTACGACCAATATCCAGCGGGTCCACCGACATTCGCTTCCGCCCCCGCAGCCACGCCAGCGTGGCCATGAGACCGGCGGCATCCCGCACCAGACCTACATTGTTCCACATCCGGTCGGCAAGTTGCACGCGCAACCGCGCCGGATCATTCGCCCTGCCGGTGCCCCGGGGCCGCCGGGCAGTCTCGCACAACCGCTCCGCGGCACCCCGCACCGCATCCACATCCACTCCGCCGACGTCCGCGCGCGCCATCTCTCCGGCCCGCGCGCCGAACACCAGCGCCTCCAGCAACGAATTGCTGGCCAGCCGGTTGGCTCCGTGCACGCCGGAGCAGGCCACCTCGCCCACCGCAAACAGTCCGGGGACGGAACTTTGTCCCCAGGCGTCCGTGGCCAGCCCTCCCATCATGAAGTGGGCGGCGGGCGCCACCGGCACCGGCTGCCGGCTCACATCGATTCCAACCGCCGCGCAGGTGGCGGTGATGGTTGGAAAGTGAGTATGCAATCTTGCGCGGGAGATGCCCCGCATGTCCAGAAAAACATGGGCGCTTCCCGCCAGGTGCATTTCCTGCCAGATAGCGCGGGACACGTCGTCCCGCGGGGCCAGGTCCGCCAGCGGGTGGTAGCGGCGCATGAACGCCTCACCGGCCTGATTGATCAGCACGCCCCCCTCCCCGCGCACCGCCTCGGAAAGCAGGAACGGCGGATGGGGCGGCGCCAGCATGGTGGGATGGAACTGCACAAATTCCATATGCCGCACCAACGCCCCGGCGCGCATGCCCATGGCAATGCCGTCGCCGGTGGCGGTCACCGGATTGGTGGTGCGCGAGTACACCTGGCCCGCGCCCCCCGCCGCCAGAATCACGCTGCGCGCGGCCACCGCCAACGGCTCGCCCCCGGCCTGCGGCACCATCAGCGCGCCATGCACGCTGCCATCCGGCAGGGTGAGCAGTTCCGATACAAAATAGTCGTCCAGGCGTTCCACCCCGGGCAGGGTGTCCACATGCTCCGCCAGGGCGCGCATCAGTTCACGCCCGGTGGCATCGCCGCCGGCCCGCAGGATGCGGCGGCGGCTGTGGGCGCCTTCCCGGGACAGGGCAAACTGCCCGTCCTTGCCAATGTCGAAGCGGGCACCCCACTCGATCAGCTCGGCAATGCGGCGCGGCCCCTCGCCCACCATCACCCGCACCGCATCCGCGTCACACTCTCCCTTGCCGGCGGACAGGGTGTCGGCCAGGTGCAGGGTATCTGCGTCGTCCTTGCACAGGGCCACGGCCACGCCGCCCTGGGCCAAGGGCGAGCACCCCTGCCCCTTGTTCACCAGCAGCACGCGTCCGCCACGGGAGGCGGCAATGGCGGCCGAAAGCCCGGCAACGCCGCCGCCAATGACCAGAATATCGGTTGTCCAGGTGCGCATGTTCTGCCCCAGCAAACCCCGCGTGAAAACCCGGGAGGCCGCGCCATCCTCCGACGCGGTCCCACACTACTATAAGATAGGCGCCCCCACCGGGGGGGCCTCCAAAACCCTTCGACCCCGGCTAGCGGAGTCCTCCCGCGGGCACATCCACCTGCGCCGCGCCGCCGCTCACCGGATCACTGCCACTCACTTCCACCACCTGCACCGGGGGACCTTCGTCCAACCCCAGCATGAATGTGCCGGCCACCGCCTCGTCGCCCCGGGTACCCTCCCAGGTGATGCGGGCATCCAGGCGGTCACCCGCCACCCGCACCCCCAGCAGGGTGAACTTCACCTGCCGGGCAACCCCCTGCCGCAACCCGTGGGCAACGCGCTCCCGGGCCTCGTCCCGCCGGTCCTCGCGCCACATCCCCGTGAGCCGCTCCGCATCGCCCGCGTCCAGCGCGGCGGACATTTCCGCCAGCACGCCGCGCACCGCGTCCACGCGCACCTGGGCCGGGTGTCGCTTGTCTCCACCGGAGGCACACCCGATTCCCAAAACCACCAGCGCCGTCAGCGCAATCCGCAACGTTTTCCCAATCATGCCACGATATTGCGCAAAACCGCGCATGCCCGTCAACTGTCGGTGGCGGTTCCGGCCAAAAAAAAGGGCGAACCCCGTTGGGGGTCCGCCCGAAACAGGCCGGTGGAGCAGCCGCCCCGACGCTCTGCCGGTTACTTTTTCTTGGCCGCGCTAATCCGGTCGTATTCGTCAAAAATGGCCGCGTCGTACTTGCCCGCGCGAATGTCCCGTTGCACGGCGGATTTGACGGATTTTTCAGTCAGGTCCGGACCCGAAACAACGCCCTTTTTGACCGTGACCGTACCACGACGGATGGTGACACCATACTGATCGGATTCAACCTGAACCACGTCCACCTTGGCGCGCGCACGAACCTTGGCCTTGCGGTCCGGCTTGTCACCCTTGAATTTACGGAACCGGCGGTTAAGCGACACTTCGGTTAGCTCAACCTGAACGGATTTCCTTGGCATCGGGATGCTCCCTCTTTTGGTTTGACTTAAACACCTAAAAATTTTACCCCCGTGACAGATTTTTACCCGCCTCACACACCGGCTGTCAACAACAAACCGGAAAAAAGGTCGTAATGAAGGGGCGGTTTTGACCGGTGAAAGCGGGGGTTTCCAACCGATCAGCGGGGCGTCGTCCCCAACAGGTCACTGACGTCGAATGCCTTGAACCGCACGCCGGAAAGCCCCCCCGCAGGCACCTGTTTGCGCTGTACCAGCACCTTGAATGCCTTGCCCATTCCGTGCGGATCCATCAACTTGCGCATGGCCTGAAATTCAGCCGAATTTTCCGGGTCTCCCCCGTCCCGCGCGAGCACCCGTTCCATTAACCGGGTAATTCCCATACCCACCAGAAAATGCGCCTGATCGGTAAACCCCTCCACCTCCAGTCCCGCATCCTCCCCGGCCCGCGCCACGGACGAAAAATCCACATGCGCCGTCATGTCCTGTTCCCCCACCCGGGAATAGGGATCTTCACTCACCTTATGCCGGTGGTAACAGAGAAATGTTCCGGTACGCCGATCCGAACGGTAATACACGTCCGCGGGATACCCGTAATCAATGGTTAACACATATCCGATGGACAGCCGCTCACTCACCTGCCGCGCCCACTCTTCCGCCGCCAGGTTGACCTCGGTGCGATACCCTTCCGGAAGGGTGATGCCAAGCCGCTCGAATACCCGGTTCAGGCGCACATCGGAAGGCTCCCGCAGCACCTCTCCAAAACCATCGCCACGGACCTCCACGAACACCTCCCGCAGGCCGTCGGCGGTCATCACCACCTGATGATGGGGCAGGGAGTCGAGCAGTTCATTGGACAGGAACACCCCGGTCACCCGGGGTACCTGCTCCAGGTCCGCATACCAGCGGGTGTGCGCGGCAAAACCGGCCAGCACCTGCTTCTGGCGGGCGATCAGGTCCGGGGACACGTCCACGATGGCGTAGGTGAGGCGCGCGAACAGGTCCGGCCGCGCCGCCTGCACGGTGCGCAGCACGTCGTGGGCCAGCAGCCCCTTGCCCGCGCCCATCTCCACCACGGTGAACGGCCCGTCGGGCAGGCGGTCGGCCATTTCGATGAGTTGCGCGCCGATCAACTGGCCGAAGGCCGGATGCACGTCCAGGCTGGTAAAAAAGTCGCCGCCGGTGCCGATCTTTTCCCGTGGGCCGGTGTAATACCCCAGGTCGGGTGTGTACAGGGCGCGGGCCATGAAGGTTGCGAACGGCATCGGGCCGTGGGCGCGAATTTCCGCCCGGATCCGCTCCGCCAGCTCCCCCTGCGCCTGTGGCACGGGGTCGGTCACGCCCCCCCGCCGCCTTCCGTGCGCCGGTACCACAGGTAGCGGATGGTGGCCCCGCGGGCGGCGAACTTGGCCTCGTACTTGGTGACGATTCGGTCCGGCATCCGGTACAGGAACTCCCCGCTGCCGGCCCGATTCACAAATCCGGGATGGGCATCGAAGGTGTCACGCATCTGATAGGCGTAGCAGTCGAAATCGGTGGCGAAGAACAGGTCGCCACCGGGCCGCACCCGGTCGAACAGACGCACCGCCAGGGCCGGTCCCACGAAGCGCCGCTTGTGGTGGCGCACCTTGGGCCACGGGTCGGGAAAGTTGCAGTGGAAGGTGTGGATGGCGCCCCTCGGGAAACAGTCGGCCAGTACCTCCATGCCCTCGCCCTTGACGATGCGCACGTTGCCGATGCCTTCGTGGGCCAGGCGCTTGCCCAGCTTTTCGATGCCGCGCCCGTACAGTTCCACCCCCACGAAGTTGTGCTCCGGCCGGCGGCGGGCCATTTCGATCAGGCTGATGCCGTTGCCGAAGCCCACCTCCACCTCCAGCGGCGCGGGGCGCCCGAACACGCCGGTCCACCCCTCGGCCCGCAACCGGTCGGGATCCACGCCGAACCGGGGGTCCACTTCAATCAAGGTGCCGGTTCTGACTCTGCTGCCCATGCAATCCGTAACTGCCATAAAAACGTAAACAAAATCCCGAAATCCGCGGGAATTGCGGACCCGGAAAAAACAAAAACCGTGCGCGTGCGCTTTTTTTTAATGCCTATTTTACCGAATTAGGGAAGCATGGGTGATGAACCGCACAACGAATTTTCGGAAACCGACCGGCGCACCTTTCTGACCGCCGGCCTGGGCCGCCTTCCGCCCGCCTGGCGCGAGGCACTGGAGGCCCTGCCCGCGCGGGTGGTGCCGCTGGCACCCGGACAGGTTCCCGCGCTGCCGGATGCCACCGTGCTGGTGGTGGTCACCGACCAGGCCGGACTGGGCGACCTGCAAACCCAGGTGGAGCAGGCCCCCGGCCACCAGGTGGCGGCCCTGTACAGCGGCAACCGCCCCAGCGTGGCCGCCCTGTGCGCGCAGATGGGCGCGCAGCACGTCATCTGCCTGAACGAACTGAATACCGACCGCATCGGCACCGTGCTGGGCATGCTGCCGGAAGCGGCCCCGCCCCCGGCGGCCGCTGCCTGGCCCGGCCGGGTACTGGAGGCCCTGCCCGTGGGCGCCGCCCTGCGCGACCGCAACGGCAACTACCTGTATCGCAACCCGGTGCATCGCAAGGTGCGCCGCGATCTGCTGCGCACCCTGACCCCGGAAACCATGGGGCCACTGCAAATGACCGAACTGGCCGACCCGGAATCGGGCCACGTGTGGCTGTGCAGCCGCGTGGCCCTGCACGGGGGCGCGGGAGGCACCTGCCTGGAGGTGATGGAGGACGTCACCGGCCGCCACAACGATCAGGACGCCCTCACCCGCCAGCGCGACACTCTGGCCCAACACGCCCGCGCGGTGGAGGCGGCCAACCGGGAACTGGCGCGGTTGGACGACGCCAAGTCCGATTTCATCGCCCTGGCCGCCCATGAATTGCGCACCCCGCTCACCGCCATCCGCAACGCCCTGCACCTGCTGCGCATCGAGCAGGGCGAGGAGACCGGCCCGGCGCGCACGTTTCTGGATATGGCCGAACGCAACGCCCTGCGCCTGGGTTCCCTGGCCGACCACCTGCTGGACTACACCAAGCTCGACACCCGCCAGGCGGCGCTCACCGCCGAGCCGCTGGACATGGCGGAACTGGCCCGGCAGGCCGCCCTGTCGGTGAAGGCGGATGCGGAACACGGCCGGGTGCGCCTGCACCTGCAACTGCCCACCGGCCTGCCTTCGGTACACGGGGACGGCACCCGTCTGGGGCCGCTGGTGACCACCCTGATCGAAAGCGCCGTGCGCCACAGCCCCCAGGGCGGCGTAGTGCGGCTGGCGGCCCGGCACCTGACCCGCTGGAGCGAATCCGCGCCCATGACTCCGCCCGACCTGCCGGAAGCGGCGGGCGGCTGGGTGGAGATGTCGATTACCTTCAGCGGCGCCGAAGTATCACCGGAACAGGCCGCCGCCCTGTTCGACCCGTTCGCCCCCGGCGACAAGGGGCTGGGCTGGGAGAGCGGCCGCTTCGGGCTGGAACTGGCCGTATGCCGCAAAATCGTGGCCGCCCACGGCGGCGCGGTGTGGGCCCAGCCGCGCGCCAAACGAATTCGCTTTGTGGTGCGCCTGCCGCGCCTGACCCCCGACGCCCTGGGCCTGCTGGGCCTGCGCGACGGACTGAAACGGCTCACCCGCGAGCAGTCCGACCCGCGTCTGGCGGTGGTGACCGCACCGGATGCCCGTACCGCTTCCCGCATCACCGATATGCTGCGCGATCAGGCGCGCCCCGGCTGGCAGTGGGCGCCCACCACCAGCCCCCACGGCGGGGTGCTGCTGGTGCCCGGCGGCGAAGCCGCCCAGCGCGCCGCGGAAACGCTGTTAAGTTGCGGGTCGAGTAACCGGAATAAAAATCCGATAAGGATTGGGTGGAGCCTCCCCGGTGCGGGGGAGGGCTTCGCCAGCGTCTTGGAAAGGGCCCGCGCCGCCCGGCGCGATGCGGCTCCCTGCCCGGATGCGGATGCCTGAGAGAGGCCCCCGACGCACGTCCGGCAGGGATACCGGAGGTGACGGGGAACAGATGGGGACAACCGGTGGGAAGGAGGGACCAACCCATGACACACAAGGTGCTGATCGTCGACGACGAGCCCGATCTGCGCGAATCGGTACGCTACCTGCTGGAGCGTTCCGGTTTTCAGGTGGAAACAGCCAGCAACGGCCACGAGGGACTCGGGGCGGCCCACGCGTTTCAGCCGGACATCGTCCTGCTGGACGTGATGATGCCCAAGGAGAATGGCTACCGCGTCAGCCGCAAGCTGCGCGAGGCCCAGTCCCTGGGCATCCTGCCGGCGCAGATGAAAATCTGCCTGGTGACCGCGCGCAAGCTGGATCACGATCCGGAGCGCGAAAAGTTATTTCATGACTACGCCAAGCCGGACGCGGTGCTGTACAAGCCGTTCGACCCCAGCCAGATGATCCAGAAGATCACCCGGCTGCTCACCGACGCGGTGACCGCGGGCTGACCGACGGGACCGGGACACGGATGTCCCGCCACCCGGTGGTTACCGGCGCCGGTCGGCGTTGGTTTCCACCTCTTTGGCCTCGCGCAGGGTGGTGATGAACACCTCCACCAGCCCGCTGGAGGTCTGCACCTGGCGGAAAAAGGTGAAGTAGCCGGTCTTGGTGACTTCCACCGCGTGCAGTCCGCGGGGCAGCCACAGCACCCGGTCGCCGGTAAAATCGGCCACCGTGCCCATGCGCTCGGCGTCCACAAACACCTCTGCGTCCGCCGGCTGCACGGCGAATTGCAGCCCCCCGTCGCTGCCGTCATATCCGGCCAGAAACGGCGCCTGCGGTGCCGCCGCGCACCCGCCCAACGCCACAGCCAAACAGATTCCCAGCAGCCTGCCCATCGGTTCCCTCCGGTTGTTTACCTTGTGGCGGGCATTCTAGCGGGGACGGTTGCGGCTTTCAAATACCGGGCGCCCGTAACGATCTGGGGTGAATCATGCGGTGCGGGTCAGGCAAGGACCAGGGTGTGGCCTCAATCGACCCGGCCCCCCTCGATCCGCGCCACCGCATCGATCGCCTTTCCCCCACCCTTCAGCCAATATCGCCGTGCGCGGAGCACCGGAGCACCGGAGCAGTTAGCGGGGTTTGCCGTTGTTGCGTTCACCGCCGCGGCCGGAGCTGCCGCGACCGGGTTTGGAACCACCTTGGCCCCCGCGCTCGGCCGAGGCGCCGTGTTTTTTCTTCATGCGTTCGTGCAGACGGATTTCGAGATTGCCCCCCTCGCGCGACGCAGCACGCAGTTCGGCGATCACCTCGTCGCTGGCCTGTCCGGCGTTGTTGCCGCGGCCCATGGCGCCGTTCACCTGATGCACCACCTCGGACAGGCAGCTGCCCCGGCATCCGACGCGCTGGGCCTCATGCACCGCGCGGCTCACCTCGTTGCCGCCGCCGTTGCGCAGGTGTTCCTCCACCACCGGGCGCAGCAGTTGCAGTTCGCCGGGTCCCAGGTGCAGTTCCACCTGCCACCGGTCCAGGATGAGGCCCGCGTCCACGCGCACGTCGCCGCTCAGGCGCACGCTCAAATCCCCCGCCCAGGCGGGCGCCGCCGCAATCGAAAGCAGCACCGCCCCCAGTGCGGCACCGCGCACCACGCCGAGTCCCTTGCCCATCATGCACATCTCCCAACCGAGTCCATTCCGTGTTGAAGCGCCACGATTCCGATCCGTGGCAGTTCAAGATAGCACCCCTCGCTCCGGGCGAAAAGGCGCCGTGGCTTGCCATCCCCGCCGCAACCGGATACAAAGAGGGGGTTTCCCCCAGCCGGAGCACTCATGGACCCGAGACAGATTGCCGTGTGCGCCGTACTGGCCGCTGCCATGGGGATGTTCGTCTGGGGCCGGTGGCGCTTCGATCTGGTGGCCCTGCTGGCCCTGCTGGCCGCCGTGGCCCTGGGGGTGGTGGATGCGGGCGCCGCCTTCTCCGGCTTCTCCCACCCGGCGGTGGTGACGGTGGCGGCGGTGCTGTTGATCAGCCGCAGCCTCACCCGTTCCGGCGCCGCCAACCTGTTCACCCGGCTGCTGCTGCGGATTGCCGCCACACCGCTGCGGCTGCGCCTGGCGCTGCTGTCCGGAAGCGCCTCGGTGTCGGCCTTCATCAACAACGTGGGGGCGCTCACCCTGCTCATGCCGGTGGCCCTGGGCGCCTGTCGCAAGCTGAAGGTGCCACCCTCGCGGGTACTGATGCCGCTCTCCTTCTGCACCATGCTGGGGGGCATGGCCACCCTCATCGGCACCCCGCCGAATATCATCGTCGCCAATTACCGGGCGGACCTTACCGGCACCCCGTTCGGCCTGTTCGACTTCTCGCCGGTGGGGCTGACGGTGGCGGCGTGCGGGGTGCTGTTCGTGGCCCTGATCGGCTGGCGGCTGATTCCCGCCGCCCGCACCGGACGCCCGGAGCCGGAAGACCTGTTCGACGTGGAGCGCTACGTGGCGGAACTGGAGGTGGGGGAGGACTCCCCGCTGGTGGGGCACAGCGTGGGGTCGTTCGTGGCCGACAGCGGGCTCGACATCCAGGTGCTGGGGCTGTTCCGGGGAGAGCGCCAGATGTGGGGCCTGATGCGGCTGGAGCTGATGCAGCCGGGGGACGTGTTGCTGGTGATGGGCGGTTCCGATCCGATGCACCAGTTGACCGAAACCCGTGGTCTGAAGGTGATGGGCGAGGAGGTGTTGCAGGAACGCCTGCGGCGTGCCGACATGGCGCTGGCGGAGGTGGTGCTCAAGCCCGGTTCCCCGGCGGTGGGCACTACGCCCGGACAGTTGAAGCTGCGCTCCCGCTACGGAGTCAACCTGCTGGCGGTGGGGCGAGAGGGGGTCCCGGTACGCACCCGGCTGCGGGACGTGGTGCTGCATGCGGGCGATGTGCTGCTGATGCAGGGCGACGCGGACGGCCTGCCGGAGGTGGCGGCCTCCCTGGGCGCATTGCCCCTGGCCAGCCGCAAGCTGCATATGAACCCGCGCCGCCTGCTGCTGCCGCTGGTGGTGTTTGCCACCGCCATGGCCCTGATCGCCACCGGTACCGTGCCCGCCGCCCTGGCGCTGGCCGGAGCGGCGGTGGTGATGATCGTCACCAACGTGCTGCCGTATCGGGAGATGTACGACGCGGTGGATTTTCCGGTGGTGGTGCTGCTGGCGGCCATGATCCCGGTGGGCGAGGCCCTGCACGGGACCGGCGCCGCCGGGGTGCTGGCCGGATGGCTGGCGGATGTGGCCGGAGGCGGCGGCCCGCATCTGCTGCTGGGGCTGGTCTTGCTGCTGGCCATGTTTCTGTCCGACGTGATGAACAACGCCGCCACGGCGGTGGTGATGGCCCCGGTGGCGGCGGATCTGGCCGCCCGGCTGGGGGTGAACGCGGACCCGTTCCTGATGGCGGTGGCGGTGGGGGCCTCCTGCGCCTTCCTGACCCCGGTGGGGCACCAGAACAACACCCTGGTGATGGGACCCGGCGGCTATCGCTTTGGCGATTACTGGCGGCTGGGCCTGCCCCTGGAGGCGGTGATCTTTCTGGTGGCGGTGCCGTTGATCCCCATGGTCTGGCCGTTCTAGGGCGGCAGGGGGCCGGGGTTACCCCCGGCGCTACCCCTTGATGCGCAGGGACTTGAAGATCGACTTGAATTCGTCCTCGGCCACGTCGGGGCCTTCGGCGGGACCGGCAAACACCAGGATGAACAGGTCGGTGCCGCGCACCACGGTCCACATGCGGGACAGGGCCGGAACGGGTTCCGTGTGGCCGGGCAATTCGGCGTTGTGCCGCACATACACCACGGCCGCCGGGTTGCCGGACACCTCGGTTTCCTGCAACGGCTCCAGCACATCAAACACCTTCGACCCCATGCCGATCTGGCGGACCAACCCGTCCAGCACCGCCTCCGGCAGCACCCCGGTGGTGGGCATGGCCACGTGGTACACCTGGGCCATGGGGTTGAGATCGGGATACGGCTCCGGGTGACGGGCGACGGTCACCAGCATGCCCTCCGCGGCCTCGGCATTGCCCCCGGAAGCGGCGATCAGTTCGTCGGCACTCAGGAATACCCATTCCGCCGGTTTTTTGAGTTTAACGCCTGTTTCCGCGTCCTTGAACAGGTCGGCGCTGGCGGCGTGGGCAGTGGATGCCACCGGCGCGGCCAGCATCAGCAGGGCGAACAACAGGGACAGCAGACGGGGCATGGGGTTTTCCTCCCAAAGGGAACGAAATCCGGCGCTGCCATTCGATTCCGAACGGCGGGCCGGGAAAAAACAGGAATGCATCCCCCGCCCTGCGATGCGGCGAACGACGCCGGGCGCGTTTTCCGGGTGCGATTCCGGAGTGCGCGGAATCAGGCGGACGGCGGCAGGTCCGGGGGGCCGGCCGGTGAAACCTTTGGCTTTTTTGCCGGCAGGTAAGCCGCCAGTCCCGCGCCCACCTCGGCCTTCAGCGCGGCCATGGCCTCACCGGGGGTCAGGTGGGAGGGGCGGTCCAGGTACACGCGCCAGACCACATAGATTCCGGCGCCAAACAGCGCCAGGGCAAATACCAGAATCAGCATTGCAATCAGAAAATCAACCATAGCAATTTCTCCTCCGCCTCATTTCGGAGGAAACAACTGCCTACTTTACCCTCAAATTTCAAGGTGCGATTTTGCCCGCCAGCCCTGCCCGCAGGCAGTCCACCACGCGGGTTACGGCGGAGTGATCCTTGCCCTTGATGGTCAGAATCAATTGCACCGGCTCGCCGGGCTCCTGCGGGTAGCTGCCGATGGCCACCTGGGGGTGATCGTTCTGCACCGATTCCAGAAACGGGGCGATTTCCGGTTCGCCCGCATTCACGGAGATCTGCTCCATGATGAACGGGGTGCTGGCGAAGCGGTCCTTGATGGCGTTGAACTTGGCGCGCATCAGGTGCGGGCTGCCAGGGAACACCCACACGTTTTCCACCCGCACCACCGGAAAGCGCATCCCCTCGGGCATGACCAGTTCGGCCCCCTCCGGCACATCGGCCATGCGCAGGGCGGCGTCGGCCATGTCGGCACCATAAAAATTGCGAATGATCCGCTCGGCCTCGGCGGAGCGCACCAGCGGACGGCCAAAGGCGGCAGCCACCCCCTGCATGGTCACGTCGTCGTGGGTGGGCCCCACGCCGCCGCTGGTCAGCACATGGTCGAAGCGGGCGGCGCAGTCACTTACGTCGGCGGCGATCTCCTCCACCAGGTCCGGGGCCATGACCACCCGGCGCACGGCCACCCCCAGTTTGACCAGTTCCTCGCACAGAAAAACGGAGTTCACCTCCCGCACCGCCGCCGATAGCACCTCGTCGCCGATGATGACGATGCCGGCGGTGGGGGTCATACCTCGGCACCCATGGGATCGGCGGACATGCGCCCGCGCCGCCCCAGGTCCACCCCGTCACGGGCCAACTGGTCGGCGCGCTCGTTCTCCGGGTGCCCCGCATGGCCCAGCACCCAGTGCCAATGCACGTCGTGGACGGTTCGCAGGGCGTCCAGGGCCTTCCACAGGTCGGCGTTCTTGACCGGCTTTCGGGCGGCGGTCCGCCAGCCGTTCTTTTTCCAGTTATGAATCCACTTGGTGATGCCGTCACGCACGTACTTGGAGTCGGTGGTCACATCCACCCGGGTGCCCTCTTTTTTGATCGCCTCCAGGGCGCGGATGGCGCCCAGCAACTCCATGCGGTTATTGGTGGTGTGCGGACTGTAACCGTTCAGTTCCTTCTCGTGCGCGCCAAAAC
This sequence comes from Nitrospirota bacterium, assembly GCA_029881725.1. Lineage (GTDB taxonomy): Bacteria > Nitrospirota > JACRHL01 > JACRHL01 > JACRHL01 > JAOUMB01. The sequence continues at coordinate 15,257 of JAOUMB010000018.1, read as the reverse complement.
GCAGCACCGCGCCCCACCCGCCGGGACCCGGGTTGCCGGAGCAGGCACCGTCGGTGAATATCTCTACTTTGTCGCTCATGCCGCTCCTGTCGGTACATCTCCGTTGCCGTTCCGCCGTCCGTCGTGCCGCCGGTCCCCCTCCCGCCGATCGTGGCCGCGCCGGTCGTCCCCTTCCTCCGGCGGGCGCGGGTGCCAGCACAGATCGGGCTGTTTGACGGCGCGGGCCTCATCCAGGCGCCCCAGACGGGTTCCGTGCGGGGCGGAGCGGACCATATCCGGGTTATTCTGGCATTCTTCGGCAATCTGCGTCAGGGCATCCGCAAAACGATCCAGCACCTCGGGCGATTCCGTCTCCGGGGTTTCGATCATCAGCGCCTCCGGCACGTTGATCGGAAACCCCACGGTGGGCGGATGAAAGCCAAAATCCATCAGCCGCTTGCATACATCCCACGCGTGCAGGTGGTGTTCGCGCAGGGTGCGCAGGGAGAGCACGAACTCGTGCATGCAGATGCGGTCGTGGGCCACCGGAAACACCCCGCGCAGGCGTGCCCGCAGGTAGTTGGCGGACAGGATCGCGGCGCGCGAGGCACGGCACAGGCCGTTGGCCCCCAGCGCCAGGATGTAGGCGAAGGCGCGCACCAGCACCCCCACGTTGCCGTGGGCCGCGTTCAGGCGGCCGATGGACTGCGGCCGGTCGAGCACCAGCCGGTAGCGGCCGTCCGCATCCCGCTCCACCACCGGCACCGGCAAAAACGGCGCCAGCGCCCCAGTCACCGCCACCGGGCCGGACCCGGGCCCGCCGCCACCGTGGGGGGTGGCGAAGGTCTTGTGCAGGTTCATGTGCAGCACGTCCACCCCCATGTCGCCGGGGCGGGCGATGCCCAGCAGGGCGTTCAGGTTGGCGCCGTCCATGTACAGCAGCCCCCCCGCGTCATGCACGATGTCGGCGATGCGGGCAATATCGCGCTCGAACAGCCCCAGGGTGTTGGGATTGGTGAGCATCATCCCGGCACAGTCCTCGTCCACGATGCGGGCCAGATGCTCCACATCCACCAGACCGTCGCTGTCCGAGCGCACCACCTTCACCTGATATCCGGCCAGGGTGGCGGAGGCGGGGTTGGTGCCGTGGGCGGAATCGGGCACCACCACGTAGGTGGGGTTTCTCCCCTGAGCCTTGTGCCAGGCGCGGAACAGCAGCAGTCCGCAAAACTCCCCCTGGGCTCCGGCGGCCGGTTGCAGGGTGGCCGCCTTCAGGCCGGTGATGCCGCACAGGGCCCGTTCCAGGTGCCACATGAGTTCCAGGGTTCCCTGGGACGCCTCTTCCGGGGCCTCCGGGTGCAGACCGGAAAAGCCGGGCAGCGCGGCCGCGGACTCGGTCATGGCCGGGTTGTACTTCATGGTGCAGGAGCCGAGCGGATAGAAGCCGCGGGTGATGGAGTAGGTGTCGTGACTCAGGGCGGTGTAGTGGCGCACCAGGGTCAGTTCATCCACCTCCGGCAGGTCCGGCGGTTCCAGCCGCAACAGGTCGCGGGGGATATCGGCCAGGGCATCGCCGGGCGGCTCCGGTCCGCGCCGCCCGTGGCGCCCCTCGGCCTGACGGTCATAGATGGTGGTGGCGCGCATCAGGTTTCCTCCCGCAGCCGCTCGGCGGTCATCAACAGGGCAATGATGGTCTTGCCATCGGTGATGGCTCCGGCGCGGATACGTTCCAGGGCATCCTCCAGGGGCATGCGCGTGACCTCGATCACCTCGTCCTCCTCCAGCGCCTGGGTGCCGTCCGTGAGGCCGCCGGCCACGAACAGATGAATCACCTCGTCGGAGAAGCCCGGCGTGGTGTGGTAGGCGGTGAGCGGCACCAGGTCACCCGCGTGCAGCCCGGCCTCCTCGGTCAGTTCGCGGCGGGCGCAGGCTTCGGGGGTTTCCCCTTCCTCCAGCAGCCCGGCGGGGATTTCATACAGATACCCCCCCGCCGCATGGCGGTACTGAACCACCAGGGTGACGCTGCCGTCCTCGTGCAGGGGCACCACGGCGGCGGCGCCCGGGTGGTGGATGATCTCCAGGCGGGTGACGGCGCCGCCCGGCAGACGCACCTCCTTCACGTCCAGGGTCACAATGCGCCCCGCGTGCAAGCGGGTGACGGAAAGCTCTTCCACGTCCTCCATCAGGAGGCCTCCGGCTGCATGGCGGCCAGCAGTTCCGCCAGTTCCGCCAGTTGTTCCGGGGTGCGCCGCTCGGTGCAGCAGAACAGCATCAGGCCGTCCCACTCCGGGGCGTAGCGGCCCAGATCGGCGCCACCCAGAATGCCGTGGGCCGCCAGCCGCCGGTTGACTTGCTCCGGTGGCAGCGGCGGGCGCACCACGAACTCGTGGAAAAACGGCCCGGCAAACGGGAATTCCCAGCCGGGCAGACGCCCGATGCGCGCCGCCAGATCGGTGGCGCGCGCGTGGCACAGGGCGGCGGTGCGCTTCAATCCCTGCGGCCCCAGGGCGGACAGATATACCGTGTTGGCCAGGGCCAGCAGGGCCTGGTTGGAACAGATGTTGGAAGTGGCCCGCTCGCGCCGGATGTGCTGCTCGCGGGTCTGGAAGGTAAGACAGAACCCTTCGCGGCCCCCGTCGTCCACGGTACGCCCCACCAGCCGCCCGGGCATCTGCCGCACGTGTTTGGTGCGGGTGGCGAAAAATCCCACCCCCGGGCCGCCGAAGGCCATCGGCACCCCCAGCGGCTGGCCCTCCCCCACCACCATATCGGCCCCCACCGTGCCGGGGGCGGTCAGCACCCCCAGCGCCACGGGATTGGCTGCCACGACAAACGCGGGGCGCTGCTCCTTGCCCGCTCCGGCGGCCCGAGCCAGCGCCGCCAGGTCCTCGATGCGCCCCAGAAAATTGGGATTCTGCACCAGCACCCCGGCACAGTCCGCGTCGGCGCGCAGGGCCAGTTCGGCGGGATCGGTCACGCCGCCGGTGAGGGGCACGGTGACCAGTTCCGCCCCCAGCCCGGACAGGTAGGTGGCCACCACTTCCCGGTATCGCGGATGGACCCCGGCGGAGATCACCACCCGGTTGCCGCCGGTCAGGCGCATGGCCATCAGGGCCGCCTCGGCCAGGGCGGAGGCCCCGTCATACATGGAGGCGGAGGCCACCTCCATGCCGGTCAGGCGGCAGATGTGCGACTGATATTCATAGATGGTGGTGAGCATCCCCTGGGACAGCTCGGCCTGATACGGCGTGTAGCCGGTGAGAAATTCGGAACGGCCGATGATCTGCGGCACCACCGCCGGGATGTGATGATCGTAGCAACCGGCACCGCGAAAGCAGGTTTGCGGATGATTTTTGCGCGACAGGGCCAGCAACCGCTCGGCCACCTCCACCTCGGCCAGGCCGTCCGGCAGGTCGGGCCGGGCCTGCTCGCGCAACGCCTCCGGCACGTCCGCCAGCAGGTCGTCGAACCGCTGCACGCCGATGGCGGCCAGCATGCGTGCCTCGTCGTGCTCGGTGTGGGGAATGAAGTCCATGCCTGCCCTTCCGCCTTGCGCCCACCCCCTGGGGCGGATCAGTCCACTACCCGGCGCACCGTGCCGTCGCCGTAAAAGGGCGGCTCCTCCACCACAGCGGCCAGCTTGCGGTCGCGAATCTCCACCGCCACCTCGGTGCCGGGGTCGGAATATTCCAGTGGCAGCCACGCCATGCCGATGCCGCCTCCCACGCTGATTCCCATGTTTCCGCTGGCCATTACCCCGCGCACCTGCCCGTCGATCCATACCGGGCACCCCTCCCGGGGTACGCCGGGTTTGGTCAGGCGGATGCCGCACAGCACCTGCTTCGGCTCCCGCCGATCGTTCAGGAGCGCCGCGCGGGCGGGAAGGTTCTCCCGTTTCCAGTCCACCACCCAGCCGAGTCCCGCCGCCGGGGGGGTGGTGTCGGCGGTGAGTTCGTGGCCGTACAGGGGATAGCCCATCTCCAGGCGCAGGGTGTCGCGGGCGCCCAGCCCGCACGGCTCGGCCTTTTCCAACAGGAACTCCCACAGGGAATCCAGCGCCGCCGTCGGGGCGAACAGCTCCACCCCCACCTCGCCGGTATAGCCGGTGCGGGATACGGACACCGGATGCCCCTGCCATTCCGCCTGCACGGTACGCATGAATTTCGGAAACGGCCCGTCCCCCAGCAGTTCCGCGATCACCTCCGGGGTGTCGGGACCCTGCACCGCAATCTGGCCGGTATCAAAGGTGCGGTCGGTCACCGTGACGCCGTCCGTGGCACGGGCGGTCAACACCGCCAGAACCGTTTCCCGGTTGACGGCGTTGACGCACAGGTGATAGCGGTGCTCCTCGAGGCGGGTGACGATGATGTCGTCCACGATGCCACCCCGCTCGTTGAGGATCATCGTGTAGCGGCAGCCGCCGACGGTGAGCCGCCGGATGGACGACGGGGTAATCGCCTCCAGAAGGGACACGGCGTGTTCGCCGGTCAGTTCCAGACGGCCCATGTGGCACAAATCGAAAATCCCCGCCCCCTCGCGCACCGCACGGTGCTCGGCGGCGGTACCGGCATAAAACAGCGGCATTTCCCAACCGGCAAAATCGGTGAGACGGGCGTTCAACCGCTCATGTGCCACAAACAGTGGGGTTCGCAGCACCTGGGTTCAAGCCTCTACGTAACGGGCGACAGTAAACGTGACCTCCATCAGATCCGGGTCGGAAAAACGCCGTTTCATATGCAGGCTCTTGATGCGCAGGGCATGGGGGGACCTTTCCACGTCGGTGAGCAGCCGCACCACCGGCTCCAGACGCACTTCCTTCAACTTCACCTCCACCGCCTGCTCCACCACCCCCTCGGCCACGTCGGCGGTGATCGGGCGCATGGACTTGATCTCCCCCACCTGGGCGCGGGTGGCCAGCCCTTCCACAAAGGACAGCAGGGAGAAGTTTTTGGGTGTGTTGCCGCCGCTGGTGGCGCTGGCCATGCGGTTCTGGATGCGGCTGTATTCGGCCAGCACGCCGGACAGTTCGTCGGCGGCGGTCAGCTTGCGCTCCACCAGGCGATCGGTGGCTCCCGCCTGCTTGTAGGCCGTATCCACCCCGAACGCCCACACCATCATCAGCAGCGCGGCGAAGCCGCCCCCCACCAGAATCAGCCGCTCGCGAAAGGCCAGTTGCTTGAGGTAATTTGCAATTCCGTTCATGGCGTCTACATCTCCCCCGTCAGTACGGCACTGACGCGGAACTTGACCCGGTTCTCCTTGGCGCTGGTGGTGGCGTTGCTTACTTTCACGTCCTCAAACTCCGGTGCCTGCTCAATATACGCCTTGATCTGGTCAATGGCATCAAACGATAACGCCTCGGCCTCCATATTCATTTTGCCACCGGAGACGGAGAACTCGCGTACGCCAATGGTCACCTCCCGCGGAATGGCTCCGCTGACCGCGTTCAGATAGGCCAGCGCGCCGGAGCCGCCGGGACCGTAAAGCAGCGAGCGGGCACCTGCCTGCTTGACCTCGGTGCGCGCCTGGAGCAGCGGATCCACCACCCGGGTGACGCTCGGGAAGGCATCCAGAAAGGCGGCCTCCATGGCGGAGGTAACGGTGTCCAGACGGGACTGGGCCGCCTGCTTCCGCACCCATCCGTCGCCCCAGAACAGCAGCATGAGAATCAACAGGCCGATGCCGATACCGGTCACCCGGCGAAGGATGGCATCCTCGGCCTCCGTGTCCAGCGACAGGGCCCCGGCGCGCAGATTCAGTCCCGGCTCCCGCCCGGTGGCGGACAGGGCCAGACCGATGGCCACGGCGCCAACGGATATCTCGTGGGCAGGACGGCCCTGGGACAGGGTATCGAAACCGGGGGCGTCGGAAAGCTGCAACAGGGGCACGCCCAAGGCCTCGGCCAGTCCCTCGCGGGCCGCATCGGGCAAATCGCCGGCCACGCCGGGGGCCATGGGGGCGGTCCGGGGTTCCGGATATTCCTCCGCCGCATCATCGCGGGTGAGGAATTCGGCCTCGGGAGCGCTGTCCGGGTCCTGCGGACCCGTGGCCGGAAGGTCCAACAGGGTTTCCCGGGCCAGGGATCCGGCCTCGAAAACGGTGTCCGGGTCCTGCGGGCCGGTGGCCGGAAGGTCCGGCTCCGGCGCGGGCGCCGGCGTTGGCGCCGTCAGGGAGGAGGTCGCCACCGGCCTGACACCTTCACCGGTCACCACCATGCCGTCCGGCCGGTCGCGGCCGCCATACAGGGATTGGGCGGCACGCCGCAACAGGGCCATATTGGCCGGAGACAGCGGTTCGTCCGGGCGCCAGATCAGCGGTACCGTGCGGGTTCCGGCCCACTGCCGGCCGTTCAGGGCCAGAAGGGTCACCCGGTCCCTGCGCACGTCGGCCAGCAATACCTTGCCCTCGGGCCCGGCAATGGCGCGTCCGAAGCAGTAGATCGCCCATGCCTCGGGCACCACGGCCTGCACCTGCCGGGCGGCGTCGCCATAACCGCCAACCAGTGCGCCAACCTCGTCCTCGGTGGCCACCCCCACCAACAGGCGGGTGCTGGTGGCGTCGGCGGACAGGCGCGCCAAAGCGGTCACCGCGTCGTCCAGGTCGTAGGGCACCTGCCCCTCCACCTCGTAGGGGGCCACCTGGGTGGCCTTGCGCCAGTCCGCAAACGGCACCGACACCTCGCGCACCACCGCGCCGGGCGCGGCCAGGGCCAGCGGCTCCCCCCCCTTCTGCTCCAGATCGCTCCCCAATTCCATCAAGGCGCTGCCCTTCAGGCCCACCTTGAGGCGGGCGGCCCGCCGTTCCCCCACGCCGTCCGGCGCGGTGTGGATTCCGATCACGCTACGCATGGTCAGCGCCCCTGCATCATGTTCATCGGTTTACCGTTCATATACACCGCCGGGGTGGCCAGCGAGCCGCGCACCGCAATGGTGATCGGGTCCCCCTCACGGGCGCCCGCCATGCCCAGCGCGATTTCGCGCATGGGAAATTTGTCGCCCAGGGTGGCCTGAATCCGCAGGTCCAGGCGCGTGGTCAGGGGCGAGCTGCCCATGGTGATGCGTCCTGCCCCTTCACCGGAAAGGATGTCCCCCTTGACCACCAGTGACTCCACATCGAGGCTGCGACGCTGCCAGGAAATCTTTCCCTCAATGTCGCCCAACGGCAAATCCATGGCCCCCAACTGGGTTTTGAGTCCGGTCAGATTGAGCCCGTTGGCGGTCAACGTGGCACGTCCCACCCCGCGCATCCACTCCTCTCCCCGCCAGGCGGCGGCCCCTTCGGCGGAGCCCTTGCCGGTTACCAGCAGTCCATCGGCCCACTTGGCCGGGGCCTTTCCCGGCGCCGACAGCGGCACCTGGGACAGGTCCATCTCGCGCACGAACCCTTCCCAGGTGTAGCCCGCGTCCCGGCCGCGGCCCTCCACGTCCATATAGCCGCTCAGGCGGCCGCCGTACAGGGACATGTCGTGGCGCACCGCAATCACCCCCTCGCGCAGGCGCATGGGGGAAAACTCCAGCCGCGCGTCGGCCAGCCGCAGCGGGTCGCCCTTGGGCGGCGACGCCTCCAGGTTGGCCACACGCAATTCGGCGGGAGGCACCCAACGCACCCCGTCCACCTTGAACTGCCACCCGGTGCGGTCGGCGGCCAGCATGGCCACCCGGCCCGCCACCTCCTGCACCGGAAAAGTGACCATCAACGCGATGGCGAACACCAGCACCCCGTACACCACGTACGCGGACACCGCTACCACCTTCATGGCCTTGCCCTGCGCCATCGGGTCAACCTCCTCCCACCGGAACCGGGATCACCGATGCCAGGGTCAGCAATTCCGTCTCTTCATTCAGATCTTCACTGTCCGCCCCGGCGGGAAACATCAGCGTCACCCGCACCGCCTCCGGCGGGCCGTTCTGGGCGGTCCAGTCCGGTACCCAGTTGCCGGGGCCGTCCGCCGACTGCCGGTCCAGGTACTCCAGTTGGAACCCGGCCAGTCCCTCCGCCACCGGGAATTCGAGGCTCCTGCGCAATTCCCCCTCCTCCCGCATGTACAGGATGCCGTCCTGCATGCGATAGCTCAGGTCCACCCGGTAAGAGGCCGGCCCCTCATCGGGAACGATGCCCGACATGCTGGAGAAGGTGAGGGTGTCCGCAGCCCACCGGTCGGCGGTGAAAATGCGCTGCCCCTCGAAGCGGGCGGTGGCGTCGTCCTTCTGATACCAGGTACTCATCAACTGGTCGCTCATGCGCGTCAGCACCAGCCGCCCGGAGCGGTACTGTTCGGCGCTCAACTCCACGTGCTGCACCATTTCCCCCGACAGGGTCAGGGAACGGTACAACATGCCCGCCACCACCGACAAAATGGTGATGGCCAGCAGCACCTCGATCAGGGTAAATCCCCGCTGGCCCCTCATGGGCTATCCTCCGGGGCTTCCGCAAAGCCGGTCAGGTCCACCCGGTTATCCTCGCTCCAGAATACCGACACCTGCAACACCCACACGTCGTCCATGCCCGGCACCGGCAGCGGCGAGGCGGACTGGCGGTACCAGAACGGCACCTGCTCGCCAAAGTCGCCCTCGAAAATTCCCAGCATGCGGTTTTCATCGTGCTGCGCCTCATACAGCCGCGCCTGGGCCAGCAGCGTGGCCTGGGTGGTTTCCCGCGACAGGGTCTGCATGCGCAGGTCGTAATTGCGCAGCCCCAGCAGCGACACCATCGCCGTGGCGATAATCGCCAGCGATACCATCACCTCGATCAGGGTGAAGCCGTCCTCGTGCCACGGGCCGTGCCTCATCCCAGTTGCAGTTCCACATAGCCTTCCAGCACCTTCACGCCGCCGGAAAACGGATTGACCTGCAGGGTCAGCTCCTCGCCATCGCTGTCCTCCAGGTGAATCAGCACCAGTTCCGCCCGCCCCAGCGGATGGAAGTGGGCGAAGGCCCTGCCGTCGTGGCGCTTGCCGCGCGAAGGTTCCTGCACATCCACCACCCGCACCCCGGACGGCAGCCGCACCGGTTTCAAAAACGAGCTCTCCAGCGGCTGGTAATCCGTGCGTTTTTCCACATCGGGGGCAAACTCACCCCAGTAGCGCTGGCTGTCCAGATCGATCACCAGCCGGTGCATGCGACGCGAAAAGGTGGCTTCCGCATACAGTCCGCCGATAAAACCGGACAGGGTGCGCGCCTCTTTCTTGAAATTGCCGCCACCCACGTTGGGAATGCGTGGAAACACCACCGCCGCCATCAATCCCAGAATGAACAGCACCAGGGTGATCTCGATCAGGGTGAAGCCGCCTTCCCGGCGCAGCATGGGGTCTGTCCGCCGCATCGGAATCAGTTGAAGTTCGCCGCCGAAATATCTGCGTCGTAACCGTCACCCCCTTCCACGCCATCGGCGCCGAAGGAAAACAGGTCGTAGGGGCCGCTCTGGCCCGGCGACAGATAGATGTATTCGTTGTTCCACTCGTCCTTGGGGATCTCGCGCATGTAGCCGTCGGTCTTGTAGTTGGCCGGAATCACCCCCACGGTGGGCTTGCGCACCAGTGCCTCCAGCCCCTGCTCGGTGCTCGGGTAGGTGCCGTTGTCCAGCTTGTACAGGTCCAGCGCCTGGGCGATGTTGCGCACCTGGACCTCGGTGGCCGAGTACTTGGCCTTGTCCGCCTGACCGATCAGCTTGGGCCCCACCAGCCCGGCCAGAATGGCCAGAATGGCCACCACCACCATGATCTCCAGCAGGGTGAAGCCGCGCCGGTCCGCAAGCAGCGCCCGCAACCGGCGAGCCTTTTGCCGCAATTCGCGTCCAACCGCGTCCAGATCAATCCGCTGCATGATTCGCTCCTGTGTGAATGGTCACTTCCCTACCCCGCCAGACCGGAAAGTTCCATGATCGGCATCAGAATGGCCAGCACAATGGCGAACACGATGCCACCCATGACCACAATCATGATCGGGCTCAAAATCGAGGTGAGGGCGCCCACGGTGGTACGCACCTCCCGGTCGTAGGCTTCCGCCACTTTGACCAGCATGGCCTCCAGTTCGCCGGTGGATTCGCCCACCTTGACCATGTGGATCACCATCGGCGGAAACACGCCGCTGGCGGCCAGCGGACGGGCGATGCCCTCGCCCTCCTTGATGTTTTCGCGGGCGGTGGCCACGGCGTCGGACAGCACCCGGTTGAGCACCACCTTCTCGGTGATGGCCAGGGCCTCCAGCAGTGGCACCCCGCCGGTCATCAGGGTGCTCAGGGTGCGCGTGAAGCGGCTGATGGCGATCATGCGCACCAGTTTGCCCGCCACCGGCACGCGCAGCACCAGTTGATCCCGTTTCAGCCGCCCGTTCGGTGTGGCCACCCAGCGCCGATAACCGAAATACAGCACCATCCCCCCGGACAGGAATGCCCACCACCAGCCACGCACCAGATCACTGGCCGCCAGCAGAATCAGGGTGGGGGTCGGCAGCGCCTTGTCCATGCCCGCGAACACCTGGGTGACACGCGGCACCACATAGGCCATCAGCAGGGTCAGCACCAGTCCGCCGATCAGCACCATCAGCACCGGATAGGCCATGGTGGAGCGCACGGTACCGTTCAACTCCACCTGCCGCTCCGAAAAGTCGGCCAGACGCACCAGCATCGGACCCAGGGTACCGCTGGCCTCCCCTGCCGAGACCATGCCCACGTACAGTTCGGAAAATACCTTGGGGTGGACGCGGATGGCGTCGGACAGGGAGGAACCCTCCTTCACCTGCTCGCGCACCTCGGCCATGATCTGCTTCAGGCGCGGGTTGTCCACCTGGTCCACCAGCGCGCTCAGGCATTCCATCATGGGCAGCCCGGCCTCCACCAGGGTGGCCAGCTGGCGGGTGACCAGGGCCACGTCCATCGGGCTCACCCGGCCGCCGAACAGCGACACGGAACGGGCTTCGCGGCGGGCCTTCTCCTTGCCCTCCACCAGTTCGGTAGGGTATACGCCGGACGACTTCAACCGCTGCCGCGCCATGCGCGCGGTATCGGCATCGATCATGCCCGACACCCCCTTGCCGCGGGTATCGAGTCCCCTGTACTCGAACACCGGCACGGTTTAGCCCGCCTCCTCCTGGCACACGCGCAGCACCTCTTCGGTGGTGGTCATGCCGGCCAGCACCTTGTGGGCGCCGTCCTCACGCAGGAAATGCACGCCGTGGGTCCTGGCGTATTCGCGGATCGAAGTGGCGTCCGGCTGGGTCAGCACCAGCGAGCGCAGCCCTTCGTCCATGACCAGAATCTCGTACAGTCCCAGGCGGCCCCGGTACCCGGTGCGCGCGCACTCGCCGCAGCCGGTGCCGTGGTAGAAGGTGTGCTGCCCGTCGGTCAGCCCCAGACGCGCGGCCTCGGCCTGGGTGGGCTGATAGGCGGTACGGCATTCCGGGCAGATGCGGCGCACCAGCCGCTGGGCCAGAATGGCCGACACCGAGGACGAAATCAGGAACGGCTCCACCCCCATGTCCACCAGCCGGGTAATGGCCGAGGCGGCATCGTTGGTGTGCAGGGTGGAAAACACCAGGTGGCCGGTTAGTGCCGCCTGCACGGTGATTTCGGCGGTTTCCCCGTCACGGATCTCGCCCACCAGAATCACGTCCGGGTCCTGACGCAGAATGCTGCGCAGGCCGGAGGCGAACGTCAGGTCGATCTTGGGGTTCACCTGCACCTGACCGATGCCCTTGAGCTGGTACTCGATGGGATCCTCGATGGTGAGGATGTTGCGATCCGGGCTGTTGATCTGACTGATGGCGCCATACAGGGTGGTGGTTTTGCCGGCGCCGGTGGGGCCGGTGACCAGCACCACGCCGTGGGGCAGGGCCAGGATCTGGTTCATGGTCTGCAACTGGGCGTCGGAGAAGCCCTGGGTTCGCAGTTCCAGGTTCATGGCCCCCTTTTCCAGCATGCGCAGCACCAGCCGTTCGCCATGCACGGTGGGAATGGACGATACGCGCACGTCGATGTCGCGCCCGGCCATGCGCAGGCCGATGCGGCCGTCCTGGGGCAGGCGCCGCTCGGCGATGTTCATGTGCGCCATCAGCTTGATGCGGCTGGTGATCGACGCCTGCAACCGGCGCGGCGGGGTGAGCACGTTGTACAGCACGCCGTCGATGCGGTAGCGCACCGCGAATTCGCGCTCATACGGCTCGAAGTGGACGTCGGAGGCGCGCTCCTTGACCGCCTGGAACAGCACCGAGTTCACCAGCCGGATGATCGGCGCCTCGTCGGTGGCATCCAGGAGGTCCACCGGCTCGTCCAGCAGGCCGGTGAACATCGGCTCCCCGTCCATGCTCTCCATCACCTCCTCGGCGGTGCCGGAGGCCTGGTCGTAGGCGGTGTTCAGGCCGTGCAGAATCAGGTTGGGCGGGGCCACCGCCAGACGGATCGGCCCCAGAACCGCCACCAGATCATTGAGCGGATCGCCCAGCATGGTATCGGCGATGGCCACCAGGGTGGTGCCGTCCTCCATCTCCTCCAGGGGCAGCAGGTGGTGGTGCTTGGCGAAGCCGATGGGCAGCTTTTTCACCCAGCGTCCGCCCAGCCGGGGGGGGAGCGCCTCCACGTAGGGCAGATCCCACTGGATGGACAGGGCGCGGGCCAACTGGTCCTCGCTTACCGCGCCGCTGCGCAGCAGGATATCGCCGATGCGGCCGCCGTGCCGTTCCTGCGCTTCCAGCGCTTCGGCAAGGGAGTCCGCGCTGAGCCAGTTGTTGGCGGCGAGAATCTCGCCCAGTTTTCGGGTGGCGAAGGTCACGGTCTATTGCGGCGGGCTGATCGCCGACTCCAGGAAGCGGATGCGGTCGTCCTTGCGGGGGATGCGCTGCTCCTCGATAAAATCAATGGTCTCGCGGCTCTTGGCGTGCTGCAGTTCGCGCAGGTCCTCCGGATCACGGATCACGTGCGGGGTGAGAAAGATCAGCAGGTTGGTCTTGGTGGACTCCTTGCTGCGGCTCTTGAACAGCCACCCCAAAAGCGGAATGTCCCCCAGGATCGGCACCTTTTTCACCGAGTCGGTCACCTGATCGGAAACCAGCCCGCCGATCACCACGGTCTGCTCGTCCTGCACAATCACCGTGGTGGTGGCGCTCTTTTTGGTGGTGATCACGCCCTGGGACTCGATCAACTCCGCGGGCACATCGCGGCGGATTCCGGAGATCTCCTGAAACACGTCCAGCTTGACCAGGTCGCTTTCCAGAATCTGCGGGGTCAGCCGCAGGGTGATGCCCACGTCCTTGCGCTCCACCTGGGTCTGGAAATTGCCGCCGCCGGTGGTGCTCTGGCTGGTCAGGATGGGCACGTTGTCACCCACCACGATCTCGGCCTTCTGGTTGTCGGAGGTGAGGATCTGCGGGGTGGACAGCACGTTGATGTTGGCGTCGGTGGCCAGCGCCTGCACGATGCCGCCCACGGACAGATACTCCTGCGCGGTGCCCAGGTTGAACTTGCGCACCATGCCGAAGGAGAAACCGGACAGGGGCGACAGGGAGGTAATGTCCTCCGCCTTGACCGGGCCGCTTATCGCGCCCAGGGTGTTGACGCCGCCGAACGGGGTGTACTTGCCCGCGTCCGGCACTTCCAGCCCGAAGGCGTCCACGCCCCATTTGGAGTCGGCGTCGGTGGTGACTTCGAGGATCACCGCCTCCACATACACCTGACGGCGCTTGATATCGAGTTTCTCCAGCACGTCACGGATCATCCGGTAGTCCTTGGGGGAGGCGGTGATGATCAGCGAGTTGGTGGGCGGGTCGGCCAGAATCTGCACCACGCCCTCGAACTCGGCGCCGCTGCGCCCGCCCACCGACGGGCCCCGCGGACGCGGCGCGGCCGCCTGCGCGGAACGCGACACGATGCCGGTGAGCACCTTGGAGATTTCCTCGGCATTGGCATTCTGGAGGTAGTAGACGAAGATGTCGCGCAGGGGCGGCATGTCGGTCAGCGGCAACACCTGCACCACGTTTTCCGACGGCACCAGACCGAAGCCCTTCAACTCCAGCACCTGCTCGAACACCGGGTAAACCTGATCCACCGGGATTTTTTTGGGGGCGTAGATGGTCACCTTGCCCTTCACCCGCTCGTCGATGGCGAAGTTCTGGTTGGTCAGTTCACTGACGAACTTGATGAACGTGGGCAGGTCCACCTGATTGAAGTCGATGGTGACCATCTGCCCCTTGTCCCCGGCCCTGGCGGCGAAGGCGGGCGACGAAAAGGCCAGCATCATCAGCGCCGCCAGCGCGGCGCACCCCAACATCTGAATGTGTCTGGTCATCGGATCTCGTACTCGAGTGTCATGCGTTCTGTACCGCGCACCAGATCCACGGTAAAGCGGCTCTGGCTGCGAAGTTGCTCAAACATGCCCATAAACTGGGTGGGATTGTCGAGGGCCATATCGTTCACCTGGTGCAGCACGTCACCGTTTTTCAGGCCGATCTTGGAAAACAGGCTGCCGGGAACGATGTTGAAGATGCGGAAGCCGTCGGTCTGCCCCGCGCGGAAATTGGGCAGCAGGCGCGCCTGGGTGAGCAGGCGCGGCAGATCGGCCAGCGCCTCGTCCACCTCGCCCCGGTCCAGGGCATATTGGGTCTGGCCGGAGCCGGGCGGCCCGGCCACCGGTGCGCGCGCCGCCGGGGCGGTGGCCTGTTTGGGCTCCTCGAACAGGCGCAGGATGCGCTCGGCGCTGCCGCGCTTCAGGTGCACCGCGTCGCGCTCGATCTTGGCCACCAGAATGCCGTTTTCCAGTTCATCGCCCACCCGAAACAGGCTTTCCTCGCGCTTGGATACCATCATGATGATGGCAAACGACAATGAAGGGGTGGCCCCCACCACGGTACCGGTCAGGCGTGCGTTGATCTCGATGGGCGGTTCCGGCGGCGGGCCGCTGGGAACGAAGGGCGTCGCCACGGTTGGCACGGTGGCCTTCTTCGGTTCCGGATTGAAAATATTGCGCGCCACGATCCCGGGGTAGGACTGGGCCACCGGGCGGTGCACCGCCTCCGGGGCCTGATCCACGCCGGAGGAAATTACCACCGGCAGATCCCAGCGCGACAGGGCGTACTGGTTGACCGCATCCGCCGCAATCCACGCACCGATGCCGATCAGCAGCAGGCGTGCCAATATCATGGCCCCGTCGGGGCGAATCAGACGTGTCACCGCCATGGATTAACCGGAACTCCCTCTCCGACCACGATCATCCCCTTGCCGGTCATCCGGCAGCCGCTTCCTGCGGCCGTTTCCCCATCCTGCCAACACGTCCAGGTTCCCGCCGCGCTCCT
>JAOUMB010000059.1 GCA_029881725.1 Nitrospirota bacterium | reverse complement strand
GACGAACACCCCCCTCACAGCGGCCCCTCCAGCCGGTTGGAGATGCAAAGGGTTTGACCGCTGGTGGCGGGCATGCGCGACAGGTTCACGATAAACGCGGCCACCGTGGTCACTTCGTTGAACACCGGCAGGGCCCCGGCCACCTTTAGTGCCGCCTGGGCGTGAGGTGCCAGGGCGTGCCACATGGATGTCTCCAGTGGACCCGGCAACACCGTATTGATGCGCACCCCGCGCACGCCGAACTCCCGCGCCAGCGCCTCCCCCAACGCCGCCACGCCGCTCTTGGCCGCCGCATAGGCCGCCTGCCCCTTTCGCCCGTGGGTGGCGCCGGAGCCGATCAGGGTGACAAACCCGCCATCCGCCACCGGCAGGTGTTTTACCAGGTGCACCGCCGCGTGCAGGTGCACCCCCAGCACCCGGTCCCAGTCCGCTTCCGTGAGGGATACCAGCGGCGCATCCCGCGTGCCTCCGGCCGCATGCACCATACCCCCCACCGGACCTCCGGCCCAATCCGCCACCCGCAGGGCCAGCCCGCGGGCCTCCTCGGCTCGGGACAGATCGGCGGGGAATACCCGGCATTCCCCACCCCCTGCGGTGATGTCCATGGCCAGTTCGCCCACCCGCTGGTGCCCCAGATGGGCGTGCAGCGCCACCGGCCTTCCGTCGGCGGCAAAGGCTCGCGCCACGGCGCCCCCCAGCCCGCCGCTGGCGCCGGTAATCAACACCGCGTCAGGATGCGTCACGACACCCCTCCAGCGCGGCCAGCAAGTGGTCGATCTGAGCCGCCGTATGCGTGGCCATCACCGTAATCCGCAGCCGGCTGGTGCCCTCTGGCACCGTGGGTGGACGCACCGCAGGGGCCAGCACCCCGGCGGCCAACATGCGTTTGGATATGGCCACCGCGCGCGCCGCATCCCCGACCACCACCGGCAGGATCGGCGTACCCCCATCGGGCACCGCATACCCCAGCTGACCAATTCCCGCCGCCAGGCGTGCCCGGTTCTCGGCCAGTTGCCCGCGCAGGACAGCCCCCTCGTCCGACTCCACAATATCCAGCGCCGCCAGTGCCCCGCACGCCAGCGCCGGGGGCATGGCCGTGGTAAAAATGAATCCCCGCGCCGTATTGACCAGCCAGTCAATCTGCTCCCGGCTGCCCGCCACAAACGCCCCGGAGCCACCCAACGCCTTGCCCAGGGTGCCCATCTGCACCGGCACGTCGCTCGCCGACAGCCCCGCCGCGTGCACGCTGCCGCGTCCGTCCCCCAGCACCCCTGTGCCGTGGGCGTCGTCCACGATAAGCAGCGCATGGTGCTCCCGCGCCAGTTTTGAAAGTTCCGCCAGGGGCGCCAGATCCCCATCCATGGAGAACACCCCGTCCGTGGCAATGGTCAACGGAGTTCTATAGCGCCCCATCATCCCGGCCAGGTGCCCCATATCTCCATGCCGATACACCTTCAGGGAGGCTCCTGCCAGCCGGGCGCCGTCGATGAGGCTGGCGTGGTTGAGGCGGTCGCACAGGATGGTTCCCTCGGGCGCCAGCGCCTGCATCAGGGCCAGGTTGGCCTGATAGCCGGAATTGAACAGCACCGCCGCCTGCGCTCCCTTGAGTGCCGCCAGCCGCTCCTCCAGCCGGTGGAACACCCGCGCATCGCCACAGATCAGGCGCGCCGCCCCGGCGCCGAAGCCCCATTCGTCCAACCCCCGGTGCACTGCTTCCACCACCCGGGGATGCGCTGCCAACCCCAGATAGTTGTTGCTTGCGAAGTTGAGCACCGGCTGGCCACCAAAGACGATCTCCGCCCCCTGCGCCCCATCCACGGGGGTCAACGAACGGTACCGTCCCTGCGCCTTGAGCGCGTCCAGTTGCGCCGAGAAATCCATGAGGCGATACGGTAGAGCCCCCCCGCCACCGAGTCAACGCCGGAGGGCGGATCGGATGGCCCGAAACCTTGACACCCCGGCCCCAAAGCACCCACCATCCCGCATGAAAAACCCGGCAACGGGCAACGCGAGCGTGGCGAAACTGGTAGACGCACTGGATTTAGGATCCAGCGCCGCAAGGCGTGGGGGTTCGACTCCCCCCGCTCGCATTCGTTTTTGATCCGAACGGATTACCGGCAATGGAGGGCTGATGAGCCTCCACCCTGCGCATGCCGGTGACCGGTTCGGAAACGGGAATGCGCCCGGCGCAAAAAGGCCGGAGGCGCTTCCCGTGTGGGGAAACGGCCTCCGGCCTTGAGGATCGTCCTGCGTTACGTCAGATCAACGAACCAGGATGTTGTCTCCGCGGCCCATGGCGGGATCGGCATCGTCGCTGAACACGATGACGGCGATGGCGCCGGTGAGGGCCTGCTTCAGCGAGTGGGTAACGATGGCGTTACCGCCCGGCACCGGGCTGATCAGATCGAAGGTGGCCGCGTCGCCGGGGCCGACCACCATGGTCTGCATGCCGTACATGATGTTGGCCGGGTTGCCCGACGGGTAGGCCCGCTCCCAGATGCCGGCGATCGGGTGGAACGCCGAGAACTCGTGGGGGCCCGCGTTCACGAAGAACACCCGCACCAGCTCGCCCGGCTTGGCCACCAGGGTCTTGGTGGCGGCCGGATCATGCACCGGGTCGTACTTGAGCACGCCGCCGTTGAACACCACGTTGGACCACTTGCCGGCCATGATCGCGTCCACGTCGTCCACGTTCGGATACAGCTCCGACTGGATCAGCACGTACTCACGATCGGCCTTCGGGTAGTCCTTGTTGTTCTTCTTGGGGTCCACGATGATCACGCCGAACATGCCGCGCGCGATGTGCTGCGCCATGTTGGGGGCACCGCAATGGTAGAAGAACACGCCCGGCTTGGTGGCCACGAAGGTGAACTTCTTGGTTTCACCCGGCTTGATGGGGGCGAACTCGTTGAGCACGTTCACGCGGGCGGCGTGAAAGTCGATGGAGTGCGAGTTCTTGTTCTTGGCGTCGTTGATCAGGGTGAAGTTGACCGTGCCACCTTCATCCACGCGCACCACCGGGCCCGGAACGTCGCCGTCAAAGGTCCACGACAACTGGGTGGTGCCCTTGTTGTCGATCACCGTCGGGGTTTCCTTGGCAGTCAGCGTCACGTCCACCGATTTGGCCGCCTGGGCCGCCGGAACCAGCGCCAGGGCGGCAAACATGCCCATCGCCAGCGCACCTGTAAACACATTCCGTTTCATTGCTTCACTCCCTTACTACGGCAGGAAAAAGAAAACACCCGGCGGCCTGCCCACCGCCCGGCGCACACCCCACTCTCAACCCCTTCCCTCACAGGCACACAGCACGCGCAAATGGCGCACCAGCCCGTGAACCTCCTCATCCGTCAGCACCCCGGCCCAAGGCGGCATGAGCACGCTCTTGGTGACCGCCGGGCCGCCTTCCTTGATGGCCTTGAACAACCGGTCGTCGGAAAGGCCAACCATGCCCGCCGCATCCGTGTGATCGCGGGGCTGAACCGACATGTCGCGTACGTTGATGCCGTTGCCCTTGCCGGTGGCGCCGTGGCACTGCACGCAATAGGTCTTGTAAAGCAGCTCCGCGTTCGCTGCGTCCCCTTCGGCGGCCCATACGGGGGCACCCTCCGCCCAGGCAATTCCAAGCCCCAGAACCGCCCACAATCCGAACAGCGTATGCTGTGCTCTGCGCATCACTCCTCCTCCGCAATCATTTGCAGGTAGCGCACCAGCTTATTCAGATCGGCGGCGGCCAGATTCATGTTCGGCATCCAGATTTTCGGGTCCCACGCCTGCGGGTTCTGCATGTAGCTGTAGATGAAGCGCGGGTTCAGCCGGTCGGCGGCGGTATACAGTTCCGGGCCGGAAAACCCGCCGTAGTCCTTGCCGCTCTGGTGGCAGGCGATGCACCCCTTGAACTTGTCGAACAGCATGTCGCCCATGAAAATCGGCAGGCTCACCGGCTCCACGGTGACGGTGGCAATACGCTCCGCATATGGCGTGTTGGCCATCAATGCGGCGCTCACGGCGCGGGCATCGGGGGCGCTCAAGGCCGGGTGATCCGGAAGGGACGCGGTGTCAATCTGGTCCCATTTGTCGGTGGCCTGAGACGGCACGATGTGATCACCGTAGAATGCCCCGCCGGGACGGATGCGGGTAGGCTTTTGCAGCCATTCGGTGAGCCATTCGGCGCGGTATTTGTCGCCCGCGTAAAACAGGTCCGGCCCCTTGCGGGCGCGAACGGCCTGCACGGTGTCCGGGGCCGGACCGGTCAGGTTGTGGCATCCGGCGCACTGTTCCGCAAGCAGGGCGCTGCCAGCCGCGTCCCCGGCGGCGTTGGCCACCATCGGGGGAACGGCCCACAGCGCTGCCAGCAGCAGTCCGCAGCCAATGGAGATTGCAGCACGCACGCCCTAGTTGCCTCCCCGGCGGCGGCCCTTCTTCTCGGCCGGCTCCCCGGCAAATCCAGGCTGCATGTGCATGCCGTGTGGCTTTTTGAGCGACTCGGTGTAGAAGTAGTCCGGATTGAACGACACATCCTTCCACGCATACCAGTCGTCGGTGGGAATGCCGTTGTACTCGAACACGGTGACGATGCCGCCCGGATATTTCCCGGCGTTGGTCACGTGGGTGTCCATGTGGTCGTGGAAGATGAACCGCCCCGGGTTATTGGCCTCCACAATCAGGTCGTAGCGCTCGCCGGGGCCGACCATGACGGTATCGGCGCGGTACGGCTCCGGCAGGGCGTGGCCGTCCTTGTGGGTGACCAGGAAGGTGTGCCCGTGGGTATGCATGTTGTGGACCCCGCCCCCGGCACCGATCAGGCGGATGCGCAGCACGTCGCCCTCGTCCACGCGAATCGGCTGGGTGAGCGGGAAGGCGCGGGCATTGAGGCCGAAATAGTCCATGTTGCCCTCCTCGGTGGGCATGCCGCCCTTACCGGGCTGCATGGCATACACCGAGTCCCAGGTGCTCATCATCATGATGATGTCGCGTGTGACCTTCTTTTCGATCTTCTCCGGCTTTTTCGGGTCGACGATCATCGGTCCCCACATGCCGCGCAGGGCCACGTGCTCGTTGACGTTCACGTGGCAGTGGTACCACATGGTGCCGGACGGCTCGGCAATGAACTTGTAGGTGAAGTCTTCTCCCGGCTCGACCGCCATCTGGGTGATGGAGGGCACGCCGTCCATCTTCCAGGTGCCCTTCTGGTCCATGCCATGCCAGTGGATGGTGTGCGGAAGGGAGGTCATGTTGACCACATGCACCTCCACCTCATCGCCCTCCTGCACGTGGATCAACGGACCCGGCACCTGGCCGTTAAAGGCGAAGGTGTGATACTTGAGGCCCTGGGCCACCTCGACGATCACGTCGTCGATGGTCATTTCGAAGTGGTGGCTGGCGGCCAGCACCGGAGTCCCCCACAGCAACAGCGCAGACAGGGTAACGAGCGAGAACAGCGAACGGGTCCGGGTCATGGCACACCTCCTTGACCAAAAATTGTGGGCACGGACTATTTTTAACAAACAGCCGCCGACTTGATCCTTGATCTAAATCAAAATTCCGGGCCATTTCAACATTTTTTTGAAAAAGATGCATCAAAAATACTTATTTTGATTAAAAATGGGGCAACTGGTTGAAAAAACCGGAAATGTGTCCTTACCGGGAGACAGGGAGATTGGCTACGGGGTGACCAGGTGCGACTGCGAGATGGAGGGGTGACGCCAAACCCCGCCCGAGATTGAGGCGGTTATTTTCGGGCCGGGCGAACTACCCGCGCCGTGCCAGCTCAGCCCAGCTGACTTTCACCCCGGGACAGGGCGGACAACGCCTCCCGATCGGTCACCACGAAGTCGCGGCCGTCCACCGAGATCAGGCCGTGAGCCTGCAGGGTGGACAGGGTACGTGACAGGGTT
The DNA here is from genome assembly GCA_029881725.1 of Nitrospirota bacterium. GTDB lineage: Bacteria > Nitrospirota > JACRHL01 > JACRHL01 > JACRHL01 > JAOUMB01. Next base: position 7,171 of record JAOUMB010000059.1, on the reverse strand, counting down.
TCCGGGGTCAGCCCCAATTGGGCCGCCAGAGTGCGGCGGGGGATGTCCAGGCGGCCATCCCCCCCGGAACCCTCCATGCCCGCCAAATAGCCGGCCAGTCGTCCGGCCGCGTCGCGCAGGGTGAGGGATTCCAGCTTCATCACCAACTGGTGCATGCGCACCGACAGGGAGGCGATCATGCCGAACAGGCAGTGGGGGCGCTCCTCCAGATAGTGCAAGAACGGCGCTTTGGGGAAAAACAGCAGGTGGCTGGCCTCCAGGGGTTCCGCATAGACCGGAAACGGCGTGCCCGCGAACACCGCCGCCTCGGCAAAGGTCTGCCCCTTGCGGATCACCTCCACCACATGCTCCCGCCCGTCCGCCGCGCATTTGTAAAGGCGAACGATGCCGTCCAGCACCACAAAAAAACCGGTGCACGGATCGCCCTGGCGGAACAGCACCTGCTCCCGTCCCGGGCGGGAGGCCTCAGCAAGCGCCAGCAGCGCCGCCAGGTCCGCATCGCCCAGCCGCTCGAAGAGGCGATGCCGACGCAACTCGGGCAGCAACGCGCTGGATTCATCCGACAATGGCATTGGATTTCCCGGGTTGGGACCGGTCACGGTTCCGGGCCCGCGGGCTACATCACCGACGGGGTGATCACGCCGCCGACGGCGCCGCTCTTGTGTACCCGCTTCAGCCGGGACGGATCAAGAATCACCAGATGGCCCTCATCATCGGTGAGCATGCCGTCCTTTTTGAGGGCGCTCACCAGCCGGATGGTGGTTTCCAGTGTGGCCCCGATCACCTCCGCGATTTCCTCGCGGGTCAGCCGCAATCGGATGCGCACCGCGCCGTTGTCGCCATAGGGCTCGCCTTCGGCGTCGGCCACCTCCACCAGAAATTCCGCCAGCCGCATGCGGGCATCCTTGGTGGCCAGGCTTTCCACCCGCTGCTCCGCCTTGAACAGGGCGTCGGACAGCCGGTGCACCAGTTCCATGATCATGCCGGGCTGGGTTTTCAGATAGTCCATCAGGGTCGGGCGCGGCAGGTAACAGACCACGGTTTCTTCCATTGCCTGCGCGGTCACGCTGTGACGGCCGTCCTCTCGGAAGAGATCGATCTCGGCCAGGGTTTTGCCGGAACCGGAAATGCGCACGATGGTCTGGCGCCCCACGCGCCCGGTACGCACCAGTTTCACCTTGCCGGTGCACACGTTGTACAGCCCGGAACAGGGGGAACCCTCGTGAAAAATCACGTCCCCTTTCTGGTAGCGCGATGCCACCCGCTGGTCGGCAAGATCCGCCAGGGAATCCTCCGACAGGGTGGACCACACCGTGCGATCACAGATGCGGCACCCGTTACACTGGGGCATGGTGGTTTTGGCCATTCGGTACCACTCTTCTATGCCCCCCTGACCTGTTCCGGGGGGTGCGTCGTCATGACTAATTTACACCATTTGTCATCCCCTTTCCATGACGGCCAACTGGGGCAACTCGCCACATAGCGGGGCGTTTTGCCCCGGTCATTCCGCCCCGGGGAATCCCTCCTTTCGGCTGGACCGCTGTTAAACTCAAGCATATAAAGAAAAAAACTTTTTTCAGATGGAGTCCCGGCGCGGCACGCATCTGGAATTATTCTCCGGGCAGAGGGAAGGAAGGAACCATGTCTGACCCAACGGAACATACGGAAAATGCCGTATCTGTCTTGGTAGTGGACGATGATTCGGAAATGACCGACCTGCTGACCACGGTCCTGGGTGACGCCGGTTATCAGGTGACTGCGGCTTCCGGGCCGGAGGAGGCGATGGATCTGATCCGCGCCCATCCGCCGGAGCTGGTGGTCACCGACCTGTCCATGCCCACAGCCAGCGGCCTGGATCTGGTGCAGGCCGCGCGGGACGACATGCCCGCGCTGCATTTCATCGTCCTGACCGCCTTCGGAGACTGGCCCAGTTTCTGCCGGGCCCAGGACCTGAAGGTGGATCGCTATCTGAGCAAACCGGTAGCCATGGATCGGCTGCTCGACGAGGTGGCCGCCGTGCTGGCCACCCCGGTCCCTTCTCCCTCCTCACTGAACCCCCCGAAGGAGGAAAATCCATGTTGATCGTAAAAGATGTCCTGACCCGCCACGTGATCACCGCGCACTTCGAAACTACCGTGCGCGAGTTGGCAGAGATCATGAAGGAAAAGAAAATCGGCAGCGTGTTCATTACCGACGACGACGGACTAAAGGTGGGCATCGTCACCGAGAGCGACATCGTGCGCAAGGTGGTCGGCGGCGATATCGTCCCGTACACCACGCAAGCCCGTCAGATCATGTCCAGCCCGCTGATCACCATCGATCTGCACGCCAATATTTATCAGGCGCAGGAATTGATGGACCAACGCCGTGTACTGCATCTGGCGGTCACCGACGGTGATGAATTTGCGGGCATGATCTCGATTCGCGACCTGATTCATCCTTACGAACACTTTGAACGGGGCACCTCCTGGGTATAGGATTGTGCCTCTTATTTTTGTTCGTTGGGAGGAGATCACAATGAAGCGTGTCCTTGCCCTGGTCGCCCTGCCGCTGTTGCTGGCGGGAACACCGGGCCCCGCCTCTGCCACCGAGACCGATCCGGTGAAGCTGGGGGCCAGTCTGGTGGAACATCTGGGGTGCCTTTATTGCCACGGCCTGGGCGGGCGCGAAGGGTTGGAAAACCCCAACGCCCAGCGCAAGTACGTTCCGGCCTGGGACGAAGCGGCATTCATCAAGAAGTACCCGAACCCGGAAGGGGTGCGGGAGGTGATCCGGGAAGGGCGCTTTCCGCGCAAGGACCCCAAGGCGGAGGGGAACCCGATTCCCATGCCGCCCTGGGGCAACCGGGTGACTGAGGCGGAGATGGACGCCATCGTGGCCTATATCTGGAGCCTGCGCGACACCCCGGCCAGTTCCCACGCCCAGGGCGGACGCGGACGCGACGTGGGCAGCGACGGCGACGAGCGCCTGTCCCTGCTCGAACGCCTGCGCGGACGCAAGGGCCCCGAGGAGCCCACCATCCCCACCCCCGGTGACAACCGTACTGTGGCGGTCGGCAAAGGGCTGGTGGAGCATCTTGGGTGCCTTCACTGCCACGGGCTGGGTGGACGCCAGGGGCTGGACAATCCGAACGCGGTGCGCAAGCACGTGCCGTCCTGGGATTCCCCCGAGTTCGCCCGCCGTTATCCGGTGGACGACGGGGTGCGCTGGGTAATCACCAAAGGCCGGCTCCCCGCGCCGGACCCCGGGGCGGAAAGCAACCCGATTCCCATGCCGCCGTGGGGCAATCGCCTCAGCCAGGAAGAACTGGACGCCATCGTCTCGTACATCTGGAGCCTGCGGGATACCCCGGTCAGCACCCACGACAAGGGTGGCCGGGGCCGCGAGGACTGACGTGAAATCCGGTCCCGGCGCATGACTCGCTGCGCCGGGACCGGGATTTCCACCAACCCCATCCGTTTCCCAAAAGGGATCCCATGCTGCGCCTGAAGGACATCATGGCACCCAACGTGTTCCGCGTGGATGCCAACACCCCGATCCGCGAGGCCGCCCGCCTGATGGCGGAGAAACGCCTCGGCAGCGTGGCGGTCACCCGTGACCACCAGATTGCCGGCATCGTCACCGAAAGCGACATGGTCAGCCGGGTGCTCGCCCGCGACCTGGACCCGGACAGCCACGCGGTTCACGAAGTCATGTCGTCCCCGCTGATCACCATGGAGGGCGATACCTCCCTGGACACCGCCCGCGAACGGATGGACCGGGAAGGAATCCGCCACCTGCTGATCACCGTTGAAGGCGAAATATGCGGCATCGTGTCGATCCGGGACCTGATCCATACCCCCAACCCCGGACGGCGCTGACCGACTTTCGGGGCACTTCGCCCCACTTTCCCTGAACATTTTTCCGCCGCTGGTTTACACTCCCAGCATGCGGGTCGGCACCAAACTTACCCTGGCGGTGGGCGCCGTGCTGGTGCTGGTGGGCATCGGTTACGGCACCTATTATCTGTTTGAGCAGCGGCGCTATGTGCCCGCCGCTCTGGAGCGCCACGCGCAGGAACTGGCTTTGTTGCTGGCTTCCGCCCATCAGGGGGGACTTCCCGCCGAGCGGATTCCCGACGTGGCTGCACGTACCGCCCACGCCACCGTAATGTGGCTGGAGGTGACCGGCGCGGACGGGGCCGCTCTGGCCCAGTGGCACAGCGGGATCGGGTCCCTTCCGAAGCTGCCGGAGGTCCCGCCGTCGGACCAGCCCGTGTTCCGCATGCTCCCGGGTGATCGCCCGCCCGCCGCCTGGTACCGCTTCCCCCTTGCCGCGGGCGGCGCACTGACCCTGGTGGTGAGCGCACGGGGTGACGAGGCGGCTCTGTTCAACACGCGCAACGTGGACATCGCCGTGGTGGCGCTGGTCACCCTGACCCTGCTGCTGATCGTCTCGCAGTTGTCGCGCGCCAACGTGGCCCGCCCGCTGGCGCGCCTCACCCGTAGCGTGCAGCGGCTGGGGGAGGGCGAACTGAACGCCCGCCACCCGCCGGGGGAGCCGGGCGAGATCGGCCAGTTGGCGACCCGCTTCAACGACATGGCGGCCACCATCGAAAATCAGACCACCGCGCTGCTGCGCGAACGAGCTTACGAGCGCGGCATCGTGCAAAACATTTCCAGTGGAGTGATCGGCCTGGATGCCGATGGGGTGGTCACCACTTGGAACGCCGCCATGACCCACCACATGGCGGTGCGCGCGGAGGAGGCGCTGGGGCTGCCCCTGGAGGCCCTGTTTCCGCTGGCGTTGCCGGAACCGGCCGTGTCCGCGGCGCGCCACCTGCTGGAAGGGCGCGACACCACGTTTGCCCTGCACCGGCACCGACACACCGCCCCGCGGGTGGGCGAGCGGGTGCTCGACATTCGCGGACGCGCCCTAAAAGATCCAGCCGGACACATCTACGGCGCGGTCTTGGCGGTGGACGATCGCAGCGAACAGGTGCGTCTGACCGAACAACTGCAGCATGCGGAAAAGCTGGCCACCGTGGGCCAGTTGGCGGCGGGTCTGGCCCATGAGATCGGCACCCCCCTGAACGTAATCAGCGGGCGCGCCGAGTTCGTGCTCAAAAAGCTGCCGGAGGAGGACGACCTGCGCCGCCACCTGGAGCGCATCGTGGCACAGATCGACCGCATCTCCGGCATCGTTCAGCAGATGCTGGTGTTTGCACGCAAGCGCCCGCCGGAGCGGCGTCCGGTGGCGCTGGCCGAACTGGTCTCCGGAGTGGCCGAACTGGTACGCCATCAGTTCGATCAGGCCGGCATCCGGCTGGACATCGAAATTCCCGAAGCGCTGGTGGTGGAAGCGGATCCGGATCAGATTCAGCAGGTGGCCATGAACCTGGTGCTCAATGCCCGCCACGCGCTGGTAAGCGGCGGATCGGTCACCGTCACCGCCACGGAAATCTGCGTCCCGGAACGCGGACAGAACTCGTTCGTGCGCCTGTCGGTGGCCGACACCGGGCCGGGCATGAACGACGCGGTGCGGGCCCGCATTTTCGACCCGTTCTTCACCACCAAGGAGCCGGGCAAGGGAACCGGAATGGGACTCACCGTGTGCCACGGCATCGTCACCGCCCACGAAGGATGGATGGAGGTGGAGAGTGCCCCCGGCAAGGGAGCGGTGTTCCTGGTCTACCTGCCGCAGGAGGCGCCCCCCGGGGGTCCCGGCACCGAAACGGAGGAAAGCCCGTGAATGATTCCGGCCCCATGCGCGTGCTGGTGGTGGACGACGATCCGGAGATGGCCGAGTTGCTGGCTGAAATCCTCACCGACGAGGGATACGCCGCGCGCACCGCCGTCGGCGGATCGGAGGCCCTGTGGATGATGCAGTCGGTGGATTTTCCGCTGGTCATCACCGACTTGCGCATGCACGGCATGAGCGGCATGCACCTGCTGGACGAGATTCGCCAGCAACACCCGGATACCGAGGTGGTGATGATTACCGCCTTCGGCTCCATCGACACCGCCATCGACGCCATGCGGCGCGGCGCCTACGATTACATTACCAAACCGTTCAAAACCGATGCGATTCTGGCGGCGGTGCGGCGGGCGGCGGAAAAGATCGGCCTGGGCGACCAACTCAGACGCCTGACCGGCAGCGGCAGCGTGCGCTTTCACGGCATGATCGGCGCCTCGCCGCCCATGCGCCGGGTGTTCGATCACATCCGTCAGGTAGCCGCCAGCCCCGCCGGGGTGTTGCTCACCGGCGAGTCCGGTACCGGCAAGGAAGTGGCGGCGCGGGCCATTCACGCGGAATCGGGCCGCACCGGGCCGCTGGTGCCGGTCAACTGCGCCGCCATTCCCGAATCGCTTATGGAGGGGGAGCTGTTCGGTGCCCGTAAAGGCGCCTATACGGACGCCCGCGAAGACCGCAAGGGGCTGTTCGAGCACGCGGCCGGCGGCACCCTGTTCCTGGACGAGGTGGGGGAGATTCCCCTGCCCCTGCAAAGCAAGCTGCTGCGCGCCCTGCAGGAGCGGATCATCCGGCGCCTGGGCGATACCCGCGAAATTCCCATCGACGTGCGTGTGATCGCCGCCACCAATGCGGACCTGACCCGTGCGGTGGCCGAGGGCCGGTTTCGGGAGGATCTGTTCTGGCGCCTGAACGTGATCCCCATCCATCTGCCGCCCCTGCGCGACCGGCGCGACGACATTCCGCTGCTGGCCCAGGACCTGGTGGCGCGCTTTGCCACCGAAAACCGCAAACCGGTGCGCGGACTGACCGCCGCCGCCCTGGAACGGCTGTCCGCGCACCATTGGCCGGGCAACATCCGCGAACTGGCCAACGCCCTGGAACGGGCGGTGATTCTGGCCCAGGGCCCCGCCATCGACGGGGCCGACCTGCCGCCGGGGCTGGGCACCAGGGGCCCGGTGACGGCCAACGGGGCGGCCCCGCACGCCGTCCCGTCCAACCTGCCGCCGGAGGCCGCCGGGGAACCCACCCTGGAGGAACTGGAGCGGCGCTACATCCTGCACGTGCTGGACACCTGCCACGGCAACCGCACCGCCGCCGCCCGCCGCCTGGGCATCGACCGCAAAACCTTGTATCGAAAGCTGAGCCAATACGACCACCGGGAGGGCGGGAACGCCTGACCCGCACCCCCCCCGGTTTGCCCCGAACCCCCGCCCCCCGT
>JAOUMB010000103.1 GCA_029881725.1 Nitrospirota bacterium | reverse complement strand
TCCACCCCGAAGCTGAAATACGCCAGCCGGATCGACGACGACTTCGAGTCGAGCGACAGGGCGTATTTCTACGTGCCGTGCCCCAGGTGCGGGACGTTCCAGCGGCTGCTGCACACGAACCTCGTGTACGACGAGGAGGCACCCCACGGCGCGGTCTACGCCTGCGGCGCCTGCGCGGAACTGCTGCGCGAGGGCAACAAGACCCGGATGCTGGCGCAGGGCCGCTGGTTCCGGCGGGTGGACGACTGGCCGGACGGTTTGAAGGTCCTGGACCACGGCGATGGCAGATGGGCGCCACGGCCGCCGGACCCGAACAAGCCGGCCGGGTTCCACATCGACGCCCTGTACTCCCCGGTGGGCTGGTTCTCCTGGGGCGACGTGGCCACGGAGAAGGAGGCATCCAAGCGCGACGAAGCACGCGCCATCTCCTTCCAGAACACCATCCTGGGCCTGCCCTACGAGGAGCAGTCGGACGCCCCGGACTGGAAGCGGCTGCACGAGGCCCGCCTCACCTACCGGATGGGGCTGGTGCCCGCGTCCGCCGCCGTCGTCACCGCCATGTGCGACGTGCAGCGGGACCGGCTGGAGGTGGGGTACTACGCCTGGGGCCCGGGCTTCGAGGGGTGGCTGCTGGATCACACGGTGATCGAGGGCGACACCGCCTCCGACCGGGTGTGGGCGGAACTGACCGAGGCGGCCTATCGCCGCTTCCCGACGGCCACCGGCGGGGAGATGGACTGCTCCATGTTCCTCATCGACATGGGCTTCGAGACCGAGGCCGTGAAGAACTGGGTCACCCGCATGGCCGAGCCCCGACGGGTGCGGGCGGTACGCGGCGAGGACAGTTTCGGCGTCACCGCCATCATCGGCCGCTCCACCTCGGACCTGACCGTGGCCGGCAAGCGCAAGCGGCGCGGCTTCGCCTTCTGGCGCATCGCCGTGTCCTCGCTGAAGCTGGAAACCTACCGCCGACTGCGGCGCAAGCGCCCCGACGGGGATGCGGTGCCACCCTGGGACGGCCCGTGGCTGCACTACCCGCAGATCGGTGAGGAGTGGTTCCGGCAGTTGACCGCCGAGCGGCTGGTGCGGGAGGCCGACCGGCACGGCAAGAAGAAGCTGGCCTGGAAGGTGACCCGACCCCGCAACGAGGCTCTGGACCTGACCGTGGGCGCCCTGGCCGGGGCCTACATGTTGAAGATGGAACAGTGGACCGACGACACCTGGCGCAGGAAGGCGGCCGACCACGGCACGCCTCCGTCCGGGAAGCCGGAGGAACCGAAAACCGGTGTGGTGTCAAAGGCGGAACCCAAGAAGGATCGGACGTCTATCTTCGACCGTAAACCGACGCGGACGAGTGAACCGTATTTGAACCGCTAAAACCAGACGTAGAGACTCTTTGCAACGGGTCAACAATACTAGAGGACGAGAACGCCTTGTTTAAGACCAAGGAGGATTTTTGAATGTGCAACCATCCCCGTCGCGTCAGGGTAAACGGTCTTGTGTGTCGCTACCGCATCTCGGGGAAAGATGTTTCTTCGCGTTAACCCCGCCAAGTCGCGCCGGATCGACTCCTTGTTTACATGTAGCCGAAACGTCAATCCAATGGGAAGTTTAACTCGATTAGGAATAGGTGATTCAGCATTCCCCGGATCAAATCTGCTGAGCTTAAAAGGAACTGACAGTATCTTTCTTACCTCCTCGGCAAGAAGTGCACGAGATTTATTGAGAATTTTGTCATTGGCTTTGCGGTGCGGCGTGGTGCTTGGGAGCCTTCCTAGGGCTAAGACTCCTCCTTGAGCTGTGAGTCTCGGAAAAACGATCCCAGCTGCTTCAGGGTTGTAAATCTTAATAGCGTTTGTTGGGTATTCATGCCACGGCGTATCAGGTGGCGTTTCGTCTATGCAATCAGTTTCGTTGACCATGATGGCAAATAACCTGCCATCGACCTTATCAAGGGATTCAGCAGCAAAGAATACCGCCATCCATGGATTGGATGTAAAGTCAATCAACCTTGTTGGAATGCCGTGGTGTTGGAGATAAGCCAGCTTTGCGAGCGGGTGAGTGTAGTTCTGGTTGTGCAGGTCAGTTATCCACTCCGAAGCCTCATCTAGAAGCGCTTGTTCAACTCGATTTAGAAGGTGGTCATCAACACCGGCGGCAGTGGATAGGGTTCGCGCAAGAGAAGATGTAAGCCCCCACTCATGGTTCGCTTGGCCTCGCCAGAAAATTCGGTAGCCTTTTTGCTGAGCAAAGTTCGTAACTGTATCGACGTTGGATTTTATCTCCGAGAGCTTCTCCGCTACGGAGTCGTATTCGTTGTAGTAGTCGTAAGGCTCAATCATGAATGCGGTTCTCCGAAGAAGGCTCAGCCGAGGTACTAAGCCCTGACGAAGGATATCGTCAACACCTTACGATCGTAAACCGACTCGGGCGAACAACCCGTACCTGGACTGACCCATGACACAACTGGCGACCTTACAAAAGCGGCTCGACGAGGCCGAGACGGCGTACCACGCCTTGATGATGGGTGACCGCATCGTCTCAATCTCCATCGAGGGCCGGGGCCAGAGCTACACCCCGGCGGACATGGGCAAGCTGGAGTCCTACATCACCCGCCTCAAAAACCAGATCGCCCGGCTTCAGGGCGGCCCCCGGCGCGGGCCGGTGCTGATGCGGTTCTGATGGCGGGACAAGTTCAAATCCTCGACCAGGCCGGGCGCCCCATCCGGTCGCAGCAGGACACCGCCCATTTCGGGGCCTCGCGCACCGCGCGGGAGTTGTCCTCCTGGACCCCGTCCCTGGCCTCCGCCGATGCGGACCTGCTGAACGAGTTGCCCGCCCTGGTGGCGCGGAGTCGTGACCTGGCCCGCAACAACGGCATCGCCGCCGGCTGCGTGCAGACCATCGTCGACACGGTGGTGGGCACCGGCCTGCGTCTGGCCGCCAAGCCCGATTACGTGGCGCTGGGCAAGGATAAGACCTGGGCCGACGAATGGTCGAAGCAGGTGGAGGCCCAGTGGCGCACGTGGGCGGAGAGCACCGAGTGCGACGCCGCCCGTCAGCTGACTTTCGACGGCCTCACCACCCTTGCGTTCCGCACCGGGCTGCTCAACGGTGAGGCCCTGGCCCTGCCCCTGTGGCTGCCGGGTCGAGGCACCCGCTTCGCCACCACCATCCAGATGGTGGACCCGGATCGGTTGTCGAACCCGGCAGGCAAGATGGACGATGCCCGCCTGCGCAGCGGCATCCAGTTCGGTCGCTACGGCGAGCCCCGCGCCTACTGGATCCGCAAGTCCCATCCCGTGGATGTGCCGACGGGGATGATGGGGCAGGCGGAGTGGATCAAGGTCCCGGCGAGGATGCGGTTTGGCCGTCTGCGGGTGATCCATGTTCACGACAAGGAGCGCACCGGCCAGAGCCGGGGCAAGCCTCTGTTCGCCTCGGTGATGGGTCAGTTCAAGATGCTGGACCACTACCAGTTGGCCGAGCTTCAGGCCTCCATCGTCAACGCCAAGA
>JAOUMB010000102.1 GCA_029881725.1 Nitrospirota bacterium | reverse complement strand
GGCCGGGCGCCGCGGGTCGGCACGGGGCAACCTCGGGTCGATCCACCCGAAGCCGCGCTCCTGTCGGGCACAGACGGCACAGGCTCGCGGGGCGTCGTGCGCCATCACGCGGCCACCAGGTCGCTGGCACCCATCACCACCTTGCGGATGGCGTGCTTGTTGAACTCGAAGCTGAGCCGGCAGGAGACCTCGTACCTGGTCATGCCGAAGTCGGCCCGGCACGCCGGCGGCAGGAACTCCAGCTGCCGCTGGGTGGGCGGCTGGTTCAGCCAGTGGCGGCTCTTGTGGGCGGTGTCCGCGGTCTCCTGGTCGTTGAGCCAGTCGTCCGCCGCGGCCAGGCAGACCATGCGCTCACCCACGGCCAGCAGACGGGGCGGCTTGCCGTTGCCCACCGCGTACCACTGGCCGTCCAGGAAGAACACGCCGGCCCAGGCGGAGAATCCCGCAGCCATGAGGGCGTCATCCCGCCCAAACAGGTCCACCCACCGGAAGTTGGAGCGGGACAGGAGGTCGATCTCAGTCATCACGAAGTCGGCCAGGCCGCCGGCGCTCGGGGTCTCCCCGAAGTCGTACCCGCACAGGGGGCACTCCCGGCAGGCGATGGGAACCGCCGCCTCGCACTTGGGGCAGACCTTCACGGGGGCCTCCGCCACATCGCCTTCGGAGGTTCCCGCCAACCTTCCGCCCAGGTCCACGTCCTGCTCGAGGGAGCCGTGCATCAGGGTGGCGGTGCCAAAGTCGAGGACCACGCAATCGGTCTTGACCACCCCCGGGTACTCGTTGGGATCCACGGTGCGCAGGCCCCGGCCGATCATCTGGATGAGGGTCGATTTGTAGGAACTGGGTCGCAGCAGCACGATGCAGGCGGTAGGCGTGTAGTCGTAGCCCTCGGTGAGGACGGCCACGTTCACCACCACCCGGGCGTCGCCGTGTTCGTAGGCGGCAAGCCGCTCCCGGCGCTCTCCCTCGGACAGTTCCCCGTGGATCAGGACCGCCTCGATGCCGGCCTCAAGAAACGTGTCACACACCGCCGCCGCGTGGGCCACGGTGGAGCAGAACACAATGGTCTTGCGATCCTCGGCGTGCTCCTGCCAGTGGTGGACCACCGCGTTGTTGATGGGGCGCCGGTTCATGACAGCCGCCACCTCGTCCATGTCGAAGTCGGCGGCCCGGCGCCGCACATGCTGGAGTTGCTCCTGGGCGCCCACGTCAATCACGAAGGTGCGGGGCCGCACCAGGTGGCCGGCGGCGATGAGTTCCCCCAGGGTGATCTGGTCAGCCACGTTGGAGAACACCTCGCGGAGCGCCTTGCCGTCGCCCCGCTGGGGGGTGGCGGTCACGCCGTAGACCATCGCGTCCGGATTCCGGTCCCGCACCCGGTCGATCACCCGCCGGTAACTGTCGGCGGCCACGTGGTGGGCCTCGTCCACCACCAGCAGGTCAATGTCGGGCATCCGGTCCAGGTGGCTCCGCCGTGACAGGGTCTGCACCATGGCGAAGGTGGCTTGGCCGTCCCAGGACTTCTCCCGGGCGTCGAACACCGATGTGGAAAGCTCCGGGTTCACGCGGGAGAACTTGTCCCGGTTCTGGGCCGTGAGCTCATCCCGGTGCGCCAGGATGCAGGCCTTGGCGCCGGGCCGCTCACGGAGGATGGCGCCGGTGACCGCCGAGAACACGATGGTCTTTCCGGCCCCGGTCATCGCCACCGCCAGGGTGTCGCCGTGCCGGTGGAGCGCCCCGACGGAGCGCTCCACCATCTGTTTCTGCCGGGGCCGGAGAATCACGCGTCCGTCCTCCCACGGGCGATCACCTCCGATACCCGGTCGCCGCCCGCGCCCCCGGCCAGGGTGACGCGGATCAACAGGTACGTCAGCGCGTCACACCGGAGGAGTTCCTCCGAAAGCCGCGCCCGCAGGGCATCCACCGCCACCTGCAGTTCCGCAACCGTCGCCCCGTTCGGGCCGAACAGGGTGCGAAACTCCGCCTCCTCGAAGTCGTCCTCTACCGGCATCTCGATGACGGCCGGCAGGGCATTGATCAGGGTTTCCATCTGTTTTCGGATGTCCTGCATCACGCCACCTCCTCCAGTTCGGGGATCAGTCCCAGCTGCAATGCACTGCCCTCGAAGGCCGCCGCGCAGCGCCGGTCGAAGTCCCGGTAGTTCGCCGAGCACCGGGCAATGGCGGTGACCGAGTGGATCTGCTGCTCCAGGTGGGTCAGCCCCACCTCCGTCAGCCACTGGTGGTGCTTGTCCGAGATCTCCTTGCGCTGGCGGATCTCGTCGATCAGCTCCGCCGGCAGCACCGGCGTGTAGACCCAGCGCAGGGTGATCTGGCCGATCACCCGCGGCGGGTTCTGCACGTGGCCCTGGTAGCGCCAGCCGAACAGCCGGAACAGGGCCCCGTAGTAGTCCGGCTGGAAGCGCCGCTCCCAGGAGGCGGCGTCCTGGCGGAGCAGCTTTCCGATCAGGGCCTGCAGGGCGTCCGGCGCCCGGTGGTACTGGTAGCCGGTCGCCTCGTCGATGAGTGCCACCTCGCCGGTGGTGGCCAGGGCGTTCAGGATCTGCATGCAGCGCGGCACCATCACCCGGCGGGCCCCGTGCAACGTTCCGTCGATGGCGGCGTTGACGACACCCGATGCGATCTGGGTGACGATCCCCACCGGAAAGAACCGGGCCTTCTGGCCGCCGGGAAGCAAAATCGGCGACTCTTTTTTCTCCCACTCAATCAATGCGTTAGGAGCTAATTCGGCCAATATTTGGCGAAAACGGTTACTCGGATTGTTCCGGTGCATTCCGAGGGCGGCGGCCAGTTGCCGCTGCACGTATCCGCGCTCGCCGTCCAGCAGCACCACGGCCTCGCACTCCAAATCGCCGAAACGGACGATCCCGTAGTGGCTGACGGTCTGGATGGATTTGTTCATGGCCACCCCCTTTACTGCGCCCAACTGGGACGGCCGGCCGGAGCCGGCCGCGCGGCGGGGGCGGAGGAAGCCACAGGAGCCGCGTGCGCCCCCATCAGCGCCGCGTACTCCTTGTGGTCGGGAGTGACCGCCTGCTTGACGGTGTTCTTGTCGTCGCCGTGGCCGTCCTTCTCGACATCGATCCGCGCTAGGAATTCGATGCCGTCCAGGTCCGCGAGGCCGTGGATGCGGCGGGCGTTCTGGGCCTGGGGGCTCTCGTCACCCGGGTGGACGCCGCGGGCGGAGTTCAGGATGCCCTTGATGAAGGCGCGGCCCATGTTGCCCCACTCCGGGCCCTTGGGGCTGTGCAGCCCGATCAGGGACCAAAGCTTGCGCCGGGCATAGGGGCCCTCCGTCACCACGAACTCGGCGTTCAAGTAAACGGTGCCGGTCTCGGCCTTGCGGGTGGCGTACCCGCCGGTCCAGCCCTGGTTCGGGTCGTCGTGCCCGCCGGGTCGGATGGTCATGCGTACCTTGGCGAGGGTGCCCTTCGGGATCGGGTCGAAGGACTGCTGCTCGCCGGCGTCGTTGAAATCGGTCCAGGTATTCATTGTTGGAACTCCTTACTCGTTGGAGGTGTCGGTGGGGTGGGAGAAGT
>JAOUMB010000058.1 GCA_029881725.1 Nitrospirota bacterium | reverse complement strand
CCGAGTCCACCACGATGATGTCCACCGCGCCGGAACGGACCAGGGTCTCGGTGATTTCCAGCGCCTGTTCGCCGGTATCCGGCTGGGACACCAGCAGGTCGTCCAGGTTCACCCCCAGACGGCGCGCGTACTGGATGTCCATGGCGTGTTCCGCATCCACAAAGGCGGCGGTGCCGCCCGCCTGCTGGCACTGGGCCACCGTGGACAGGGCCAGGGTGGTCTTGCCGGACGATTCCGGGCCGAAGATCTCCACCACCCGCCCCTTCGGCAGGCCGCCCACGCCGAGCGCCGCATCCAGTGTCAGGGAGCCGCTGGAGATCGCCTCCACGTTGGTCAGGGCGCCGTTTTGCCCCAGCTTCATCACCGCCCCCTTGCCGAACTGACGTTCGATTTGGGCCAGTGCCAGGTCCAGTGCCTTGACGCGGTTGCTGTCCACACTCATTGCTGTTCGACTCCTGTGCAAAAAAAATAGTTCGCGATACGCCGGATTCCGCTCCGCGCGGGCCGGGCGCCTGCCGTCCGTGGTTTTGGATGTTTTCGGTCCCGCGTGTGGGTGCCTTCCCGGTGCTCCTCCCTGACCGGGGCGTTGACGCGTGCCCGCCGGCTCTCGATAATCGCAAAATGACCACACAACCACAAGAGGAACCGCTCAAATATCGGTGGGAAATTCCGGCCATCGATCCGGAACACCGCCGCGCATTGCGCGAACAATTTGGTTTGTCACGAATTTCCGCCCAGGTGCTGCTCAACCGTGGCCACCGGGAAGCGGACGCGGCACGCCATTTTCTGGATCCGGAGAGCGGAGTGCTGCACGACCCGTTCCTGTTTCGCGACATGCGCCGGGCGGTGGCGCGGGTGGAGCAGGCCCTGTCGGCGGACGAAAAAATCGCCGTGTATGGCGATTACGACGTGGACGGCGTGTCCGGCGCGGCGCTGCTTGCGGAATTTTTTGAAGGGCTCGGTCATGCGGTGCGGGCGGTGGTGCCGGACCGGTTTGCCGACGGGTACGGCCTCACCGCCAACTGGGTGGAGCGGCTGGCGGCGGACGGGGTGACCCTGATCATCACCACCGACAACGGCACCTCGGCGCACGCCGCCGTGGACCGCGCCCGGACCCTGGGGGTGGATGTGATCGTCACCGATCACCATGAGGTAAAGGGGGCGCTGCCGGAGGCCTTTGCCCTGCTCAATCCGCACCGGCCCGACGGCACCTATCCGGAGCGGCGCCTGTGCGGGGTGGGGGTGGCGCTCAAGCTGTGCCACGCGCTGCTTGTCGGGCGTGGCGAGGCGGCGGCGGACAAGCTGCCCGACCGGTTGATCCCCCTGCTGGATCTGGTGGCCCTGGGCACGGTGGCCGATATGGCGCCGCTGGCCGGTGAAAACCGCCTGCTGGTGCGTGCCGGACTGGCGCTGCTTTCGACGGAGCGGCGCCCCGGCGTGGCGGCCCTCAAGGCGGTGGCCAGCCTGGCCGGTCAGGCCATCGGCGCCGGACAGGTGGGGTTCCACCTGGGGCCGCGCATCAACGCCGGAGGGCGGGTGGCCGACGCCTCGCAGGGGGTGGTCCTGCTGCGCACCACCGACCCGGACGAAGCCCGCCGGATGGCCGTGTCCCTGGACAAGGCGAATCAGGAACGGCGCAACATCGAGTCCACCATCACCGAGGACGTGGTGGAACGCATCGAGAACGGTGGCTGGGCCGGGCGCAACTGCATCGTGCTGGCCGATCCGGAGTGGCATCCGGGGGTGCTGGGGATCATCGCCTCGCGGGTGGTGGAACGGTACCACCGGCCGTGCCTGCTGATCGGCATCGGCGCGGGCGGGGTCGGCAAGGGGTCCGGGCGCAGCATTCCCGGCCTGCACCTGTTCGACGCCCTGGGCCGTTGCGAGGATCTGCTGCTGGGCTATGGCGGCCACATGTATGCCGCCGGGGTGACCGTGCAGGCATCCCAGGTATCCGCCCTGGCGGAACGGCTGGACCTCGCCGTGGGGCAGATGGTGCCCGAGGGCGGCTTCCGGCTGCCGTTGAGGCTGGACGCCAGCGCCCGGCTGGGGGAAATCGGCCACCGGCTGACCCGCGAGTTCGAGCGCCTGGCGCCGTTCGGGTCGGGCAACCCGGAGCCGGTGCTGCTGCTGGAAAAGGTGGTTCCCACCGGTCCCCGGATCGTGGGCAATGGCCATCTGCGCATGACCCTCACCCGGCCCGACGCGCCGGGGGAGCGGCTGGCCGCCATCGCCTTCGGCTGCGGCGACTGGCTGGGGGAGCATGTGGTGGAGGGGCGCCCGGTGGACCTGGCGGGGAGCGTGTCGATCAACCGCTGGCAGGGGCGGGACACGGTTCAGTTCCGGGTGCGTGACCTGCGTCCGGCGGTGGGGGCGGCGCGGTGGGCATGAACGATACGGTTACCGATTTTGGCCTGATCGACCGGGTCATCGCCTACCGCCCCGAGGCGAACGTGGAGCTGATCCAGCGGGCCCTGCGCCTGTCTGCCGAGGCCCACGCCGGGCAGCGGCGCGCCTCCGGCGTGCCGTACCTCAAGCACCCGGTGGAGGTGGCGGAAATCCTCACCCAGTTGCGCATGGACGAGTCCACCGTGGTGGCTGCACTGCTGCACGACACCCTGGAGGACACCCACTTCACCCGCGAGCAGATCGCCGCCGAATTCGGCGAGGAGATCGCCTGGCTGGTGGACGGCGTCACCAAAATCGACAAGCTGCGCCTGGTCAGCCGCGAGGAGGCCCAGGCGGAGAATTTCCGCAAGATGCTGCTGTCCATGGCGCGGGACATCCGGGTGATCATCATCAAGCTGGCCGACCGGCTGCACAACATGCGCACCCTGACCCCCCTTTCGGACGAGAAGCGGCAGCGCATCGCCACCGAGACCCAGGAGATTTACGCCCCCATTGCCAACCGGCTGGGGCTGGGATGGATCAAGGTGGAGCTGGAGGACCTGTGCCTGCGGTACCTGAAACCGGAGCTGTACTTCTCGCTGGTCAAGCAGGTGGCGGCGGGAAAGAAGGTGCGCGACCGCTACCTGGACGAGGTGCGGGAGATCGTCGAGCGGGAGATTGAGCGGGTCAACATTCCCGCCGAGGTGGCCGGGCGTTCCAAGCACATCTACAGCATCTACCAGAAAATGTCGGACCAGAATCTGGAACTGGAGCAGCTGTATGACCTGTCCGGCATCCGCATCATCACCGACACCAAGATGCACTGCTATGCGCTGCTGGGAATCATCCATTCCCTGTGGCAGCCGATTCCCGGCAAGTTCAAGGACTATGTGGCGCTGCCCAAGTCCAACGGCTACCAGTCCCTGCACACCACGGTGGTGTGCGAGCGCGGCAACCGGGTGGAATTCCAGATCCGCACCCGCGACATGCACCGGGTGGCCGAGGAAGGCATTGCCGCCCACTGGAAATACAAGGAGGGCGGCCCCATCGATCCGTCCGGGGACGACGCCTTCCGCTGGCTGCGGCAGATCCTGGAATGGCAGCAGCAGATTTCCGACGGCAAGCAGTTCCTGGATGCCCTGAAGGTCGATCTGTTCTCGGACAGCGTGTTCCCCTACACCCGCAACGGGGAGTTGCTGGAGATGCCCCGTGGCAGCACCGTACTCGACTTCGCGTTTGCCATTCACACGGAGCTGGGGCTGGGGTGTGTCGGCGCCAGCGTGGATGGAAAACTGGTGTCCCCCCGGCACGTGCTCAAGAGTGGCCAGACGGTGGAGATTTTGACCAGCGAGGACCAGCGCCCGGTCCGGGAGTGGATCGGCTTTCTGAAAACCGCCCGTGCCCGCTCGGCGGTCAAGCACTGGCTCAAGTCGGAAGAGCGGCGCCGCACGGTGGACGTGGGGCGCAAGGTGCTGGCGCGGGAGATCCGCCGTCAGGGGCACTCCCCGGAGCAGGTGCTGGCCGGAATCGACAAGGCGCTCAACGCGTTGAAAGTTGCCGACGAGCAGGCCCTTTACTCCGAAGTCGGCTACGGCAAGCGTTCCATCGGCGAGGTGCTGGCCCACCTGCTGCCCGATTCCCGTGTGCGGCCCAGCTTCAAGGAACGCATCATGATGCGCCTGGGGCGGCGGGACGGGGCAGTGGTGATCACGGGGGAGGGCGTGATGGTGCATCTGGCTGGGTGCTGCCGGCCGATCCCCGGCGACCCCATCGTCGGCCATGTCAAACGCGGCCGGGGACTGGTCGTTCACGTGCAGGACTGTGCCCAGCTGGATCAGTTCGATTTCGATCCGGAGCTGATGGTGGAGGTGGCGTGGGATGAGCATCCCACCTGCCCCACCTCGGTCCCGGTGCAGGTGCTGACCCGCGACCGGACCGGAATTCTGGGCAAGGTGTCATCCGCCATTGCGGACGCCAAGGCGAATATCTCCCATGCCCAGATTCACACCACCGAGGACCGCAAGGCCAGCTTCAATCTGATCCTGGAGGTGGACCATGTGCGCCACCTGGAAAAGGTCATCCGGGCGGTGGAGAAGCTGCCCGACGTACTGGAAATGCGCCGCCTGCGCGGCAACTGAGCGCCAGCGGGGCCGGGGGTCTAGCTCCCGTTGATCAGCAGGTGGACCCAGATGCTGCCCGCGTATCCCAGGGCAATGGCCCAGCTCCAGCGCAGGTGGGAAAAAAACGTATACACGCCACGGGCCTGGCCCATCAGCGCCACGCCGGCGGCGGAGCCGATGGACAGCAGCGAGCCGCCCACCCCGGCGGTGAGGGTGACCAGCAGCCACTGGCTCAGGTCCATGTCCGGCATCATGGTCAGCACCGCGAACATCACCGGGATGTTGTCCACGATGGCCGACAGCAGGCCCACCAGGATATTGGCGGTGGTCGGCCCCAGGTCCGCGTACATCAGGTGGGAAAGTCCGGCCAGATAGCCGATGGTGCCGAGTCCCCCCACGCACAGCACCACCCCGTAGAAGAACATCAGCGTGTCCCACTCGGCCCGGCGCATGCTGGTGAAGATGTCGAACGGCTTCGGGCCCACCACTCCGCGCATCTCCTCCGGGCCGGTGACCTGGTCCAGGGTTTTCAACTCCCCCTGGCGCAGGAAATACCCGTAAATCTTGAGAATGCCCAGGCCGGTCATCATGCCCAGTACCGGCGGCAGGTGCAGAAAGTTGTGGCCGCACACCGCCAGGGTGATGGTGAGCACGAACAGGGCGATCACCATGTAGCCACCGTGTTTCACCTCCACCGTTTCGTCCACCGCCTTGGGCAGGGCCTTCGGCACCGACAGGGACATAATCACCGCCGGGATCAGCCAGTTGACGGCGGAGGGGACCAGCAGTCCGATGAACTCCTGGAATTTGACCAGCCCCTTCTGCCACACCATCAGGGTGGTGATGTCGCCGAACGGGGAGAAGGCCCCTCCCGCATTGGCGGCCACCACGATGTTGATGCATGCAAGGGCCACGAATTTGGGGTTGCCCGCGCCCACGGCCATGACCACGGCGGCCATCAGCAGGGCGGTGGTGAGGTTGTCGGCCACCGGGCTGATCCAGAACGCCAGCAGGCCGGTGAGCCAGAACAGGGTGCGCAGGGAAAACCCGGACGACACCAGCCAGGAGCGCAACGCCTTGAACAGGTTGCGCTCCTCCATGGTGTTGATATAGGTCATGGCCGCCAGCAGGAACAGCATCAGTTCGGCGAATTCCAGCAGGTTGTGGCGCACCGCCTCGCCGGCGGTGTGCTGGTCGCCGTGCAGGGCGTAGGCGATGCCGATCAGCGTCCAGATGATGCCCGCCGCCACGATCACCGGCTTGGATTTGCGCAGGTGCAGAAACTCCTCCCCCATCACCAGCAGGTAGGCCAGCACGAACACGATGACCGAGCCGATGCCGAACCAGGTGCGGGTGAGGTCCAGATGGGCGCCGGCGCCGTCGCCGCCGGAGGCCAGGGCCGCCGCGGGCACCACCAGGAATGCAAGAAGCGCCAGAAACGGGGTAAGAAAAAGGGAGGGATGGAGTTTCACGAAAATCGGGTCCTTGTCGGTTGCGGGCCTGATCCATATAGGGTGGCGCGGCCCTTCAGCCACACCTCTTGCAGTCAGGGGTCACCCCGGAATGGAATGTGGCGTTGTGTGCTCAGCCGACCATTCTCCCCAATTTCAGGAAACCTGCACAAGGGGTGTGTAGGGTGGGCAGGGGTTCGCGGGTGGCTTTTCACGGCCCGCTCCCGGGTTGGGGGCCGGCGCCGGGGAGGCGTTTGGTGGCGGGACCAAGTTCGTAGCGGAAGCCTTCCGCGGGCGGAATTTTAATGCCTTCGCCGGCGGGTAAAGTCGTATGCAGGCACACATCGGCCTTGACAATCAGGCGGTGTGTGCAAATACTTCTCTCTTTCTTTGAGTAGAATTGCTCGCCCGCTACGTCGGGAAGTCTCAAAGGCGCGTAGCTCAGGGGTAGAGCGCTACCTTGACACGGTAGAGGTCGGCGGTTCGAAACCGCCCGTGCCTACCATTTTTAGCCCCCGCCGGGTGGCAGGTGACCCCTGCCGCCCGGCGCGGAGGCACCCATACGGGAGGAAACGGCCATCTCAGGCGATCACAGGATCAACGATGCCATCAACGTGCCGCAGGTGCGGTTGGTGGACGAAGACGGTTCCCAGGTTGGCATCGTAAGCACGCAGGAGGCGCTGGAGCGGGCGCGGGGCCGGGGCCTTGATCTGGTGGAGGTGGCCCCGCAGGCGGCGCCGCCCGTGTGCCGGGTCATGGACTACGGGAAGTTCCGCTTCGAGTCGCGCAAGCAGCAGAAGAGCCGCCCCGGCAAGACCAGCCGCGCCGGGCAGGTCAAGGAAATCAAATTCCGCCCGCGCACCGACGATCACGACATCGCCTACAAGGTCAAAAACCTCCTCAAGTTCCTGTCGCAAGGCCAGAAGGTCAAGGTGACGCTGACATTCCGGGGTCGCGAGCGCAGCCGCATGGAAATGTACGCCAGTGCGTTCATGCCCAAGGTGCTGGACCAGATTGGCGAGGCGGGTGTGGTGGAGCAGGGCGCCCGCCACGAGGGCAATACAGTTTCAATGATGATTGCACCGAAGCCGCAAAAGTAATATACTTGTCGGCTCTTTTCCGGCCGAGCGGTCGGGACTGTTTTGAATCATCGTGTTTTTCTAGGGTTACCATGGCACGGCAGAAGCTGAAGACGCATCGGGGCGCCGCCAAGCGCTTTACATTGACCAAAAAAGGCAAAGTCAAGCGGGCCAAGGCCTTTGCTCGTCACCTGCTGACCTGTAAATCGGCCAAGCGCAAGCGCAAGTACCGTTCCGGGGCGCTGGTGTCGGATGGCGAGACGCGCACGATTCAGCGCTTGCTGCCCTACGCGTAGGTCCGGGTTACGCTGTTTTTTGTTTTTTGCGGGATAGGTTGAGAAATGGCCAGAGTCAAAGGCGGAATCAAGGCGCGTAAGCGCCATAAGAAATACCTCAAGCTTGCCAAGGGGTACGTTGGTGGCCGTGGCAAGCTGTACCGCACCGCACGGGAAACCGTGGAGCGCGCCGGGGTGTTTGCCTACCGTGATCGGCGCCGCAAGAAGCGGGAATTCCGCTCCCTGTGGATCACCCGCATCAGCGCGGCGGCCAAGGCCGCGGGCATTTCCTATTCCCGCTTGATGGGCGGCCTGAGGGATCAGGGCGTGGAACTGGACCGCAAGGCGCTGGCCGACCTGGCGGCCAACAAGCCGGAGGCCTTTGCCCGGCTGGTGGAGCAGGTTAAGGCGGCGTAAGCACGCCGGACCCCATCATCGTGTTGTTTGGAAAGGCCCCCGCCGCAGATTTCGGTCGGGGGCCTTTTTTATTTCAGGTGGCGAGGGTGATTCTGAAACAGTTGATGCCGGAGTGGGTGGTTTCCAGGCGGGTGCGCGGATCGGCGTTGTCCCGTGCCGCGGTGGTGGCCGCATGGATTGCTGTGGCGGTTGTCCCATTGGCATGGCCGGGAAGCGTTTTCGCCCAGCAGGGCGAGGCCCTGATCGAAATGCTGATGCCCCTCCAGCAGGGCAAGACCGTGGCGGAGATTGTCGGCCGCTCGCCGGCCGCCGCCGGATCGGGTACCGCCTTTGGCATGCCGGAGGCCGATGCTCCGGACGACGCCGAAAAAGGTCCGGTCGGTGAGGAACAGGACGACCCCCTGGCGTGGCCCGAGGTGGCCGGCGGGGTGCAGCCGGGTGACGTGCTGCTGATCAACCACGCGCGCGTGCGTGTGGACCGTGAGGGGCGGATCTGGCTGCCGGGCGAGGCGCCCATCACGGTCATGGGGTGGTCGGAGGGGGAGATCCGCTCCGCCTTGTCCACCATCTCCTTTGCCAAGGGGAGGCCACCCTCGGTGCGGGTGCTTCCCCGTTCGGATCGCCTTTCCGGTCTGGGGGTGCGCCCTTTCGGCTACGAAACCCTGTCCGGCCATGGCAAGCCGGTGCTGCCTGATCCCCGTGCCCCGGTGGCCAGGGACTATGTGGTCGGTCCCGGGGACACCTTCCTGCTCCAGTTGTTCGGCAAGGAGAGTGCCGAGTACGAACTCGGGGTAACCCGGGACGGCACGCTGCTGATTCCCAGGTTCGGCCCCTTGCAGGTGGCGGGGCTTCCCTACGACGAGGCCCGGGCCTTGATCCGCAAGCGGATCCGCGATCAGGCCATCGGGGTGGAGGTGGGGGTGACCATGGGTACCCTGCGCACCATTCAGGTCTTCGTGGTGGGCGACGTGGTGCGGCCGGGGCTGCATGTGCTCAGCGCCATGTCCACCCCGCTCCATGCCCTGTATGCCGCGGGCGGTGTTCAGGAGTATGGCAGCCTGCGCAACGTGCAGGTGAAGCGCGGCGACAGGGTGGTGGGTGAAGTCGATCTCTATGAGTTTCTGTTATCCGGTGACTCCAGCCAGCACCGCCGGCTGGAGTCGGGCGACGTGGTGTTTGTGCCGCCGGTTTCCGCCACGATTGCGGTCAGCGGCCTGGTGCGCCGCCCCGCGATTTATGAACTGAAGGGGGGGGAAACCGTTGCGGACGTGCTTGGATTGGCCGGAGGGCTGATTCCGGAGGCCAACGAAGCAGCTGTCCGCTTGCAGCGTCTGGAGGCGGTGCGGGGTCAGACGGTGGACGATCTGGGAGTTGCGGAGTGGGTAAAGCCGGTCCGTGACGGGGACCTGGTGCGTGTCTACCCCAAGTCCTCCGGAACCTTCCGTGCGGTGCGTCTGGTGGGGCATGTGGCCGAGCCGGGTGAGTACCCCTGGTCGGACAAAATGCGCCTGAGTGACCTGATTCCCGATCTGGGCCGTTTGTTGCCGGATGCGGATCCGAACTACCTGCTCATTGCGCGCACCGAAACGCCCGGCGGAATGCCGGCTTACTATCAGGCATCCGTTGCGAGGGCGCTTGCGGAGCCGGACTCGAACGCCAATATTCCGTTGCGCGATCAGGACCGGATCACGGTGTTTTCCGTGCGTGAGGATCGGGCCGCACTGCTTCGCCCGGACATGCAGCGCATCTCGACGGAGGCCATTGCCGGCCGCAGGGAAAACCGGGTGGTAAGTGTTCACGGTGCCGTTCATTTCCCGGGCGCCTATCCGCTTGCCGTGGGAATGCGCCTGTCCGATGCCCTGATCGCGGCGGGGGATGTGACGGAGCGCGCCTTTGCGGGGCAGGTGCTGATTACCCGTTTCGCCTTGAATGCGGATGGGGAGGGGCGTGAAACCCGGCATATTTCGGTGGATCTGAACCGTGCCCGGGCCGGCGAGCCCGAACAGGATCCATTGCTTTCTCCCGGCGATGAAGTCTCGGTGCGGAAGGTGCCGGATTGGCAGGGGGGCGCGCTGCTGCTGTCCGGCGCGGTCAAGTTTCCGGGGCGGTATGTATTCTCTCAGGGGGAGAGCATTGCCGACGTGGTGGCGCGGGCTGGAGGGCTGACCGATCGGGCATTTGTCTCCGGAATCGTGTTTGAGCGGCGGGCGGTCCGGGAGCAGGCCAACGAAGAGTGGCGGCGGGCGATCCGCGACCTGGAAAAGGAGGTTGCGTGGCTGGAAAGCAGTCCGATCCCGCCGGCGGACCGGGTGGTCCGCTCGCGAGCCATTTCCGCGGGCAGCCAGTTGTTGCAGAACATGCGTCAGACGGAACTGACCGGCCGGGTGTCGGTCCGCTTTGAAGCGGACGACTCCGGCGGGCTGCGGGTGGTTTCCGGGGACGTGGCACTTGTTGACGGCGATCGCTTGCACATTCCCGAGCGGCCCGATTCGGTGCTGGTGATCGGCGAGGTGTTCCACCCCACCGCCCACTTGTATCATCGCCGTGACCGGATGAAGGATTACATCAAGCAAAGCGGGGGGGTGACCCGCTATGGCGATACCCGGCGGGTGCTGGTGGTGCGCGCGGACGGCTCGGTGCAGCAGGCCCGGGTGGGGCGGTTGCATTCCGGCCCCAAGGTCGGGCCCGGTGATGTGGTGGTGGTCCCGAAAAAGCTGGAGACCTTCTCGGGCTTGAGTCTGGCCACCAATGTCAGCCAGATCCTGTATCAATTGGCGTTGACCGCGGCGGCCACCAAGGCGGTGGGGCTCTTCTAGGCCCCCGGCGGTTCGCTGGCCGCAATACTTGGGGCCGGGGTGTCCCTGGGTGGGGTTCGCTCCGGGCACCCGCGTCCGGCGCGGGCTAGTCTCCCGGCGTTTCCCGTTGTGCGGCCGGTTTCGGCCGGCGTCCCAGCCAGCGGGACATGAGCAGTCCCACTTCGAACAGCACGATCAACGGCCCGGCCATGAGCAGCTGGTTGAACACATCCGGAGTGGGAGTGAGCACCGCGGCGGCCACGAATGCCAGCAGCACGGCGTACTTGCGGTTTGCCGCCATGGTTTCCGGGGTGAGGATTCCCATCCGGGACAGAAGGATCAGAACCGGCGGCAGTTCGAACACCAGGCCGAAGCCCAGAAAAAACTTGGCGGAAAAATCCACATAGGTGCCCACCGAGAGCATTACCGCCAGGCCCTCCGTTTTGTAGGAAAGCAGAAAGCCGATCGCGTAAGGGAACACCACCCAGGAACAGAAGGCCATGCCGCCGGCGAACAGCAGCGTGGCCGCAATCACGAACAGGCCCCCGAAGCGCCGCTCGTGCGGGTACAGGCCCGGCTCCAGAAATTTCCAGACCTGATACAGCACCACCGGCATGGCCAGCAACAGGCCGGCGACGAACGCCACCTTCATGTTGGCCCAGAACGCCTCTGCCGGCGAGATGAATACCAGTGGCTCGCTCAAGGGGCGCGCCAGCCAGCGGATCAGCCACTCGGAGCCCATGAAGCAGCCCGTGGTGGATACCGCCACGGCGGCCGCGGCGCGCACCATGCGGAGGCGCAGTTCCCCCAGGTGCTGAAGGAACGGCATGCCCTGCAGGTCGGCGTTGGAATCAGTGGTCACGCGGACGCTCGGAATCGGAGGGGGGTGCGGGGGTGTCCGGGGCGGGGGGTGACGGTGGCCGGGTGCTGTCCGACCGGTCGTCCTCGGGGTGAATGGCGGACATTTCCCGCTCCACCTGACGCTGGATCTGCGAGGTGGCGGCGCGTACCTGTCCCACCATCCTGCCAATGGCGCGGGCCATTTCCGGCAGGCGCCTGGGGCCAACCACAATCAGTGCCACCGCCAGGATCACCAGCAGTTCCGGCATGCCTACACCGAACACGGCACTCTCCCGTCATCTCGAATTTGGCGCATTGCCGCAGCATATCGCCTTTTCCGGGGGAGACGCAATCCGGGGCCCGTCCAAACCCTTTCATCCGCTCGCGGGCCCTGCTATGCTGTGCCGGTTTTTTCCGGCGCCAGAGGGGTTGCGCCGGATCGATCCCCAACACGGGAAGGAACCCATCCGCACATGCCGAGTCTGGTTGTTGTAGGGGCCCAGTGGGGCGACGAGGGCAAGGGCAAGATCGTCGACCTGCTGACTGGCCAAATGGAACTGGTTGCCCGCTATCAGGGTGGACACAATGCCGGGCACACGGTGGTGATCGGGGAGGAGGAGTTCGTCCTGCACCTGGTTCCCTCCGGCATCCTGCGTCCCGGTGTCACCTGCGTGATCGGCAACGGCGTGGTGGTGGACCCGGCGGCGCTGGTGGAAGAGATGGACGGGCTTGCCGCCCGCGGCGTCACCTTTGACGGCACCTTTCACATCAGCGACCGCGCCCACCTGATTCTGCCCTATCACCGGGCGGTGGAACGGGAGGCCGAGAAACTCAAGGGCACCCGCAAGATCGGCACCACCGGGCGCGGAATCGGGCCCGCCTATGCGGACAAGGTGGCGCGGGTGGGGATCCGCGTCGGCACCCTGCTGGATGCGGACCTGTTCCGCCGCGTGCTGACCACCAATGTGGAATCGATGAACTATTTCCTCCAGCAGTTGTATGGCGTGGCGGAGGACGAACTGTTCGACGTGGACGAGATTTACGACGAGTACATGGGCTATGCGCAGCGGTTGTCGCCCTACATCCGCGATACCTCCGTAGTGGTGAACGATGCCCTGGACCGGGGCGAGCGGGTGTTGTTCGAGGGAGCCCAGGGAACCCATCTGGACGTGGACCACGGCACCTATCCGTTTGTGACCTCTTCCAGCGCCACTTCCGGCGGCGCCTGTGTCGGTACCGGTGTCGGCCCCTCCCGCATCAA
This sequence comes from Nitrospirota bacterium, assembly GCA_029881725.1. GTDB lineage: Bacteria > Nitrospirota > JACRHL01 > JACRHL01 > JACRHL01 > JAOUMB01. The sequence goes on along the minus strand of JAOUMB010000058.1, from coordinate 857 downwards.
CCGGGTGCTGGGCATCGTCAAGGCCTACACCACCCGGGTGGGCAGCGGTCCCTTTCCCACCGAGCTGGAAGACGAGGTGGGCGAGCGTCTGCGCAGACAGGGGGGCGAATTTGGCGCCACCACCGGACGCCCCCGCCGCTGCGGGTGGTTCGACGCGGTGGCGGTGCGGCACGCGGTGCGCGTAAACGCCATCGACGGGGTGGCCATGACCAAGCTGGACGTGCTGGACGGCTTCGAGACCCTGCGCATCTGTACCGCCTACGAATGGAACGGCCAGCGGATCACCGAGTTCCCGTCCAATCCGCGCGTGCTGGAGGAGCTGGTTCCGGTATATGAAGACATGCCCGGATGGACGGGCAAGCTGGGCGACATCGGCTCGGTGGATGACCTTCTGCCGGAGGCGCGGGCCTACGTGGACCGCCTCATTGAACTGCTCGGGGTGTCGCTGGACGTCCTGTCCTTCGGCGTGCGTCGCGATCAGACCTGTCTGTTGTTTGACCCCTTCGGGGATGCGGGGTCATAGATTGACTGCGCCCCGCCGGGAAACCGTATAAGGAAGCTGGAATGACTCCACGCAAGGATTTGCGGCGCTCCGCCCGTTACCCGGTGGTCGGGCTGGCCCGGGTGGAAGTGCTGCCGGGGGTGGACGTGCTGGAAGGGTACGTGGCCAACTTCGGCAAGCACGGCATCGGCCTGTATGTGCGGGATCCGCTCACGCCGGGCGACCATGTGCACATTGAACTCACTATCGAGGACCTCATGGAAGAGGTGGAGGTGGCCGAGCGCTATCAGGGGAACGTGGTGTGGATCAATCAGGTGGGGGGGGTGTTTGCGGTGGGTATCGAGTTTGTGGACGA
>JAOUMB010000057.1 GCA_029881725.1 Nitrospirota bacterium | reverse complement strand
ATTCCCGGCAGGATCGGGCGCGTGGTGGTGCTTCAAGACGGGCCCAGCCCGTCGGTGGACATCTATCTGCGCTCCCGGCTGTCCGCGCTCGATGTTCCTTTAATTCGCTACATCGACATGCGCTCCCGGCGGCCCGATCCCCGTGAATTGGCTCCGGATGGGTTGGGCAGAGCGTTTGTGATCGTGTGCCGTTACATCCGCTCCGGATGGCTGACGGAACTGGAACGCTCCCGAAGCGGCCTGGCGGGGGTCGCCTATTTCGCGGATGATGACCTTCCGGCCATGCTGGCGGACGGGTCGTTGCCGCTACGGTACCGGTTCAAAATCTGGCGTCGTTTTGCCCGGCACACCCGGCGCATGTCGCGCCTGGCGTCGGCATTTTGGGTGGGCACCGAGGGGCTGGCGACCAAATACGCGCAAAATGGCGCAACCCTGCTGCCACCGGGCTATGTGCCGGCGCTTTCGGGTGCCGGGGGTCCGGTGCGTTATTTCTATCACGGCACTGCATCCCACGGGCCGGAAATCCGTTTTTTGGTGGACGTGGTGACCGAAGTGCAGCGCCGTAACCCGCACGCCGTGTTCGAAATCGCGGGAGGCCGCGACGTTCGGGACCTGTTTCGGGGCATCGACCGGGTGATTGTGCTGCACCCGATGAACTGGACTACCTATCTGGCCCACTCCAGCACCGCCCGGCAGGACATTGGACTGGCGCCCCTGTTCCCTTCGGAGGTGAACACCAGCCGCGCGCCGACCAAGGTGTTCGACATCACCCGCAGCGGGGCCGTGGGCCTGTATTCCAACCGTGCGCCGTATTCCAACGTGATTCGTGACGGGCTGGACGGCATGCTGCTCCCGGACCGGAAAGACGCCTGGGTGGAAGCGATTCTGGGCCTCGCGGCGGACGCGGAGCGGCGGCGGATGATGACCCAGGCGGCGGGGGCGCACCGGCAGGAGCCGGGTGACGTACTGGCGGACCTGATCGGCATTTCGCGCGTGGATGCAGGCGAAGTCGAGGTGATATCCGTATGAGTGCGTTCCGGGCACCATCCAGACTGGGGCGCAAGTGGCGAAAATTCCGCCGTGATCCAGTCCGGTTTTTTTCCGATGCGCGCAACCCCCTGATACGAGAGGCGGGCTTGCAATCACTCGCCGTTAAGCATGTGGTAACCGGATTACCATTGGCAGTGCGGATGATCCATGACCAGGTTCAGAACCCTCGCCGGTCCCGCACGTTTGACCTGACCCCGGTCCACGAATTAAAACCGGATGGGGACACATGGGAAAGCACCGGAAACGATCCACAGTTCCGTGTTACTGCAACACCCCCGCTACCGTTTGGAGGGTGGGCGATGCTGTCCATGGAGTTCGCGGACCTCGGGGAGTGGGTTGAGCCGGTTCTTTATGTGGATGATGGAACCGGTTTTTCTGAATCCCTTGCGATTCGCCTTCCTTCCGCGCGGGGTGGGCGGATATCCCGTTTGGTCCACCTGCCCCCCACGATCCATGCCCTGCGGCTGGATCCCATGGCCAAACCGGGGCGTGTGCGGGTAAGCGCCTTTTCGATTCAGCCGATAACCTCCTTGGCAGCCTTGCGCCACGCATTGGATGAATTGGATGGCGACATGGCCGTGGCGCTGTCCAGGTGCGCTGGTCACCATCAGGAAAACAGCCGTAAGGTGGGGATTTCCCGCGACGAATACGCCCAATGGATCGCGCACCACGATACTCTGTCAGAGGAACAGCATCGGGAGATTGCTGAAGACATTTCCCACATGAAGGCCGGCCCGACGTTTTCTGTGGTAATGCCGGTGTACAACACTCATCTGCCGTGGCTGAAAGAAGCAATCGATTCCGTTACCGGGCAGCTATATCCGCACTGGGAACTGTTGTTGGTCAATGACGCCTCACCCAACGCGGACGTTGCCCCATTCCTCGACGGAATCGCCGCCACCGACCGGCGCATCCGAGTTGCGCACCGAAAGGTCAACGGCGGAATCGTTGCGGCCAGCAACGACGCCCTCAGCATGGCAACCGGCGACTGGGTGGTGACGGTAGACCACGACGACCGGATGCCCGCACATGCGTTCTACCATTTGGCAACGGCCGCCATTGGAAATCCTGACGCGGGCATTTTGTATACCGATCACGACCATCTGACACCGGCGGGCGAACGGGACAACCCCTATTTCAAGCCCGACTGGAACTACGAACTGGCGCTCGGGCAGAATCTCGTGAATCACCTTTCGGCGTTCCGCCGCGAGGACGTGTTGCGCGTTGGGGGCTTTCGGGAGGGTTTTGACGGCAGCCAGGACTGGGACCTTCTGCTGCGGCTGGTAGAGAAGGTTCCGCCGGAGGGAATTATCCATATCCCCCACGTGCTCTACCATTGGCGCATCGCGGGCGGTAATTTTTCGCAGACACAGGCAAAGCGTTCCTGGGATGCCGGGCAACGGGCCGTCGAGGAACACCTGGCCCGGACCGGGCAGGAAGCGGAAGTGCATTCCGGGGCGAACAGCGCCGGTCATCTGGCAATTCGGTGGCGACTTCCTGATGATCCACCCCTGGTGTCGATCGTCATCCCGACCCGTGACCGGCTGGACCTGTTACGCCAGTGTGTGGACGGTCTGCTGCACCGAACCGATTACCCAAAAATAGAAATCCTCATTGTTGATAACGGCAGTGTGGAACCGGAAACCCATGCGTGGTACAAGAGCATGGCCGGGGAAGCACGGCTTCGCGTGCTGGATGCCGCAGGTGAGTTCAATTTCTCACACCTGTGCAACCGTGGCGTCGGGGCGTCCAACGGGGATGTCTACCTGCTATTGAACAACGACATTGACGTGATCCATCCGGACTGGCTTTCCGAAATGGTTTCCCATGCCTTGCGGCCAGGAATCGGTGCGGTGGGGGCCAAGTTGTACTATCCGGACGGCACAATTCAGCACGGTGGCGTTATCCTCGGCATCGGGGGGGTGGCGGGGCATGCGCACACATTCTTGCCCCAAGGGGCGGACGGTTATCAGGGGCGGGCACGCCTGACCCAGCGCCTGTCGGCAGTGACAGCGGCATGCCTGGCTGGCCGGAAAGATGTTTATAACAAAGTCGGGGGCTTCAACGAAAAAGACCTGAAAGTCGCGTTCAATGACGTGGATTTTTGCCTCCGCGTGCGCGAGGCAGGGTATGGAATCATCTGGACCCCGCTGGCGGAACTGTTTCATCATGAATCTGCCTCCCGTGGTGCAGATACGAATCCGGAGAAGGCGGCGCGGTTTGCGCGGGAGGTCAACTACATGACAAGGAAGTGGAATAAGCAGCTACAAAATGACCCTTTTTACAGTCCACACTTTAGTTTGTCTGGACACATGCCGGCCTTCAGTGTTTCTTTGGACCGTGACTTGGGATAATTATAAAAATCCTCGGATTAACGATTTCAATTGACTAATGACGGAGAGGAATGCAATGAAAAGAGTATATGGTATCGGTATTTCGAAGACTGGTACAACTACGGTAGAAAGCGCGATACAAATCTTGGGGTTCGTTGGATATTCCAACGAAGACACTGCTGCTCGGTTTGAAGAGTACGACCGTGACTGGCCAGGGAGTAAGTTTATTTACACAGTGCGAGAGACTGAGTCGTGGTTGAGGTCGGTTGTTAATCATTGGGAATGGGAGAAAAGGATTAAACGCGAAGTGCATCACATTCAAGTGGCCGCACTACACAGCCTTTTTGGAGGTGGGCTTTTTGAATTTGATCGCGAATCGTATATTAAAGCTTACTATCGGCATGAGCAGCGCATCCTTAGTTACTTCAAGAACCGCCCGAGCGATTTATTAGTCATAGACGTGTGTGCAGGTGAGGGGTGGGAAAAGATCTGCCCCTTTCTTGGTGTTCCTATCCCAGATAAACCGTTTCCAGCATCAAATGTGGGTGTCTCCCCTGCCAGACTGGATTCGCCAACAGTTGCTGCCGCCCCTGATGCCACCCAAGGAATGCAAACGAACTAGCGGTTATTAGTGGATTGTTTGCGATTCATAATATTTGACAAATACAGATCACACCCAATATCTGTAACAAGTGGAAAAATGATTCGCTATTCTAAAAGGCAAGCGAATTGTTGGTTGAACCTCGTGGCGAACGATATTTTTCGAGTTGACTGGCATAAGCACGTGAGGTTTACATGTTCAATAAGACAACGAAAATTGAATACTCGGAACATGGTGAAATTGCCGCGAGACAGAAGAAATTGCTTTCGTGGATAAATCCACAAGAATTGACCGGGCTTGAGATAGGGCCATTCGACCGACCGATTGTTGACCGGAAAATGGGCCAAGTAAAATATCTCGATTTCTTCAGTGAGAGTGAAATCCGGGAAAAATATGCCCATACCCCCGAACGAGTGATGGAAAACATAGTTTCACTCGACTACGTGATTAAATCCGGAAAGTTCAGAGATGTAATAAATGAACGGTTTGACTATATCGTTGCATCCCATGTTATCGAGCATGTCCCGAATATGTTGGGATGGTTGCGAAGTCTTGAGGAAATTTTAAACCCATCAGGGCGTGTTTTCCTGGTTGTTCCGGATAGGCGATTTACATTTGATATTGATCGGCCTGCCACATCCCTTGGGGAGATCATTGAAAATGATTACCTTAATAGGGAAAGACCCTCGCCGCGATCAGCATTCGACCAGTATTACTACCATAGACAGGTGCGTGCCCATGATGCTTGGGTGAACCCGGATATGGCTAAACAAGTGGTAAAGACCCACACCATGGAACAGAACCTGTCATTTTTTGAGAGGTCAAAAACGGAATATATTGATTGCCATTGTAATGTTTTTTCGGGTGACGAGTTTGTCGAAATCGTCGATCAAACAAGGGCTTTGAACTTACATGGGCTATCTATTGAACAGGTGGGATATACTGAAAAATATACCCTAGAGTTTTATAGCCTTCTCCGTCGCGGCGGCTAGCCAGTCACTAACGAGAAAGGGGGACTCTTTTAACGATTTCCATTTGTTCCGTGTTGAAACAGGTTACGGATGCCATTTGATATTTTTCGAATTGGCGTGGTAAGTCGCCACGAGATGCTTGTTTTTAATGCATTCAGTTCCGTTGCCAACTTTGCAACCACAGCGTCCCGCTCATAAAGTAAGGTTTCAATTTTTTCCGTCCTGATATCCGATGAATTAATGTGGCACTTCAATTCGGCTATTATTTTGGATTGGCTCTGTATGGATGCCTCTAATGCATCTTTTTTATTTTGTGCCACAATGGCAACCGCTTCTAGCTCTGCCACCTCATTTAATCGGAACTCCAATTCCTTTTCCAATTCTTCGGAACGGGAATGAGCGATAGCGGCGTTCTGCTCAGAATGTGCGACCCTATCGGTAATGGCCTGCAGATCATTCGTGAGATTGTCGATGTCAGATTCTGCTGCAGCGATAAGTTGCTCAAGCTTTGCCACATGGAGTGACCGGGCATTCAGTTCCCTGCCCGCATGCTCCAAATTGGTTTGCAATGTGACGATGGATTTTTCTAATTGCACAATGTTTTTATGGCTGGCTACTAAAGCTGCTTGCAAATTTCTGGAATGGCTCTTAGAAAGCTCAAGTGTGTCCTGGTGCTCAGAAACCTTTACTGCGGCCTCCTGATTTCCCAATCGGTCACTCAACGCTCCACCCAAGCGGGAATAAGATAGCCGGACCTGATCCGCACCATGTTCGTCCGCTGAGGCTGCGAACAACTGGCTTAGTAACTGTGGTAATTGTCTTCCGGTTCCTAGAACACCTAGCCCGTGACCATGGACAAATTCAAAATGGGGATACTTCTGAACAACATCCTCCCACAGCTTGAACACACCAAAACCCCGCTCCCTCACCTGGGTGTCATGAAACAGAACAATCCCCCGGCCCGAGAGTTTTGGAAACCAGACTTCAAAGTCGTGCTTTACGTCCTCATAAAAATGCCTTCCATCGATGTGGAGGAGATCAATGGAACCATCCTCAAATTCCGCCAGCGCATCATCAAATGTCGAGCGGATAAGGCGGGAAAACGCTGCATATCGTGGCTGATGGTACTCTTTCAGTTCCTGAAAGACCTCTTCGCCGTAAAAACCGGCGTGCTCGTCCCCCTGCCACGTATCCACCGCATGGGCGCGGGTTTTCAGCCCCAATTTCTGGATTGCCTGGCAAAAGGCCAGGTAGGAATACCCGGTGTGGCTGCCTAGCTCCACCAGCACACGTGGCTTGTGGGCTTCAATCAGCCAGAAGGCAAACGGCGCATGCTCCAGCCAGCCCGAGGGGGTAAGGCGATCGGGTACCCAAAAGGATGCTTCTGTCAAAAAATCATTCATTCGGTCGCGATTGCCTTGGGGAATCGGTCAATATGACCATGCAAAGTGTTTAAACATGGCATAATTGGCCCGTTTGTTAACCGTTGTTAACAGTATCAGTGGATCCAGGGGCGCGGCAAGCAGGGATTTTTTGCCGGTAGGGTTGAATTGAAATACTCGTTCTACCGTTTCATACCCTGGATTTCCGCGGTGTTTCTGGTGGCGCTTTCCGCCCCTTCCGCCCACGCCTCCCTCTCCCTCGCCATCCATGGCGAGCGCTGGGCCGACACCCGTCTTCCGCTGCTTCCCAAAAACCTGGTCACCGGAAACCTCACCTTTGATGACTCCTGGCTCGGCGGGTTGGTGGTGAACTGGGTGGCGGTGGACGGCTGGAAGGTGCCGCTGCCGTTCACCGGCAAAACCCTGGCCCGGTGGGATGTGGAGCTGGAAGGGCAGGTGATCCGCCATTATGGCTATCAACACCATACGGAAAGCACGGCGGCCGTGGTGCTGCGTACGCGGGATTTTTTGGCGCTGGGGCGCCTGCCGGTGAATTTTTCGATGGGCAACGGCCTGTCGTGGGCGCATTCCAAACCGGCCTATGAAAAAGGGGTGACCAACACCCGCGGGGTGGAAACCCGGCAGCTTCAGTACCATCTCTCGTTCGAGACCGAGTTCTTCCGCAGCGCCGCTTCGCGTTTCAGCCCGTTTATCCGCCTGCACCACCGCTCCGGCATCTGGGGGGTGATCAGCCCGCAACATACCGGCTCCAACTACCTGGGCATCGGCGTGCGCTATGCGATTCGGTAGCCGGAACCGGAGCCAGGGCGCCCGCCAGCCAACCGCTGCGATTTGCAAACGCGCACGCCTTGCTGGAATAATGAGCAGTGCCCGCCGCACGTATTCAGGCGATTGATTTTATTTGGGGAATGCACCGGGCGTCCGCAACATGTTAAAACGTGCATCACTGGTCATTCAGGTCATCAACGCCCTGATCCTGCGCGAGTTGAAAACGCGGTTCGGGGGGTTCCGTTTTGGATATCTGTGGGCGGTGGGAGAGCCGGTGGCCCACGTGGTGGTGCTGTCGGCCATTTTTGGATTCCGCTCCCCCACCACCCCGGAGGGCATCGACTTTCCGGTGTTCATCGCCACCGGGATCATTCCGTATCTGTTTTTCACCCGCATGGTCACCCGCGGCATGACCACAGTGGACGGCAACCGCCCCCTGTTCGCCTATCCCCAGGTGCGCCCCTTCGACGCCCTGGCGGCGCGGGCGGCGCTGGAGGCGGTAATCCAGAGCGCGGTGTTCATGCTGGTGATCGGGCTGGGGGCGTGGCTGGGGTATGACGTGGCGTGCCAGAATCCGCTGGCGGTGCTGGGCATATTCATCGCGCTGGGCATGTTCGGATTGGGCATCGGCGCCCTCGCCTGTGTGGCCGACACGTTTGTTTCGGATGTTGGACAGGTGATTGGAATCGTCATGCGGGTGCTGTATTTCACTTCGGGAATCTTTTTCTCGATGGAGCGCATCCCCACCGAATATCACCCCTGGCTGCTGTGGAACCCGGTGCTGCACGGCCTGGAACTGCTGCGCGAAAGCTATTTCCGGCAGATTGATTCCAGCTTTGGAGATCCCGCCTATCTGACGTGGTGGATGGTGGCCAGCCTGGCGCTGGGACTGCTCACCTTTCACGTGTACCGTAGCCGCATGGTGGCCACATGATCACGCTCAACAACGTGGCCAAGTGGTATCCCACCCGCAACGGGCGGAGCTATGTGTTCCGCGATGTGACCGCAACGCTTCCGGCCGGAAGGCACATCGGCGTGCTGGGGCGCAATGGGGCCGGCAAGTCCACCCTGCTGCGGCTGCTGGGCGGCATTGACCACCCCAGCCACGGGCACATCCGCCGACAGGGCCGGGTTTCGTGGCCGGTGGGATTGACCGGCGGCTTTCAGGGCAGCCTGACCGGGCGGGAGAGCGTCCGCTTTGTGTGCCGCATCAACGGCGTTTCGGACCGGGAACGCATGCGTGAAAAAATTGCGTTTGTGGCGGAGTTTGCGGATATCGGCGACTACTTTGACGAGCCGGTAAAGCATTATTCCTCCGGAATGCGCGCCCGGCTGGGATTTGGACTGAGCATGGCGTTCGATTTCGACTACTATCTGATCGACGAAATCATCGCGGTGGGCGATCCGCAATTCCGCCTGAAATGCCAGGATGAACTGATGAAAAGACGGGGCCAGAGCACGTTCATTGTGGTATCCCACAACCTGCCACAATTAAAAGCCCTTTGCCAGACCGGGGTGATCGTGCGGGATGGCGAGGTCTCCGTCTATTCCGATATCGAGGAGGCGATCGATGTCTACCAGCATCCATAATCCGGGCGGCATTGCCGATTCGCTCCCGCATCGTGAGGGCGCGGAACCAGTCGTCCCCGCCGACATTCCGGTGCACGGCCTGAAGCCGGAAACGACGCCCCTGTCGAGCCCGGAACGTCCCCGGAACGAATCCGCCTCCTCCCCTCGGCAACGCCCCATGCGGCAACTGCTCGGCAAGCGCCCTCCATGGATGCGCGGCATGCGCGGCCTCTTTGCGCTGCTGGTGCTGTTGCCGATCGGCATGGCCGCGATCTACCTGTATGGGGTTGCTTCCGACCGCTACCTGTCCGAAGCCCGTTTCACCATTCGGGACAACGGCTCTGTAAACGAGCCGGCGTCGATCGATATCGGCACCCTGCTGGGCGGAGGCGGGGGCGGCTCGCGGCAGGACGCGTACATGATTCGGGACTACATTCTGTCCCCCGATCTGCTGGCCCTCCTCGAACGGGAGATGGGCCTGCGCGCCGCCTGGTCGTCGCCGGACATCGATCCCCTATGGCGCCTGGCTCCAGACGCATCGCAGGAGGATTTTCTGGAATATTACCGTGACGTGGTATCGGTGCTGTACGACACCGAGTCCGGCATCATCCGCGCCGAGTTGCAGGGCTTTGAGCCGGAATTCACCCGCCACATGCTGGACATGATTCTGGTCGAAAGCGAACATCTGGTGAACGACATTTCCCACCGCCTGGCACAGGAGCAGTTGAAGTTCATCACCCAGGAGATCGACACCAACACGGCGCGCCTGAAAGCCGCAAAGACCGCATTGGTGGCATTCCAGAACGAAAATGAAGTGGTCGACCCGAAGGGGGAACTCGGCGTGGTAACCGGCGTGATCAGCCAGATGGAGGGCAATCTGGCGGCCGAAAAAACGCGCCTTACCGCCATGCAGGGCTATCTTGACCCAAACGCCCCGGAACTGGTGGCCCTGCGCAATCAGGTGGACGCGCTGTCCCGGCAGATCGCGGTGGAAAGGAACCGGCTGACCGGAAGTGGCGGTCCGCAGTTGAACACGGTGATGGCCCGCTACGAGGAACTGCTGTTTGACGTGGAGTTTGCCAACGAACGCTTCCGCATGGCCCTGATGGCGCTGGAGAAGGTTCAGATCGAAGCCGCCAAAAAGGTCAAGAGCCTGGTGGTGGTGTCGCGACCGAACCTTCCGGACGAGGCACTCCTTCCCGACCGCACCTATGTGCTTGCGACGATGGCGGCCTTTCTGTTGATGGGCTTCGGTATTTTGAGTGTGGTGCTCGCAGCAATCAGGGAACGAATGGAATGATCGTGATGCGCTTTTGGAATGCCGGGCAGTTCCGGCGGATTGTCTGTTTGTTGATATGCGCGGGGCTCTGCATGGCCACCACCCTCCCCGCCGTGGCCGCCACGGGAACGCAGCGGCCCGCTCAGGCATCCACTGCCGAAACCGTCGAAGATACGGTGCGGTCCCCGGGTCCAGCCAGCGCCGAGACCGAAATCACCGACGACTGGCCACCGGTTTTCGGTTCCCGACTGTTTACCGGGGCATTTTCCAAACAGCCGTTTGCCGGGTTCAACCCGGATTACCAGATCATGATTGGCGATCAGGTGCGCGTGCAACTGTGGGGCGCCATTGAGTTCGGCGAGGTGCTCCAGGTGGACGCCCAGGGCAATATTTTTCTGCCCAAGGTGGGGCCGGTGGAGGTGGCCGGTGTGCGCAACGACGCGCTCACCCAGGTGGTGGAGCGGCAGGTCAAGCGCGTGTACCGCAGCCAGGTGCAGGTATACGCCAACCTGGAAAGCGCCCAACCGGTAAGTGTTCTGGTGTCCGGGTTTGTTCGGCGTCCCGGAATGTACCGGGGGCTGTCGTCCGACTCGGTGCTCTACTTTATCGACATGGCGGGCGGGATCGACCTGCGCAGGGGCAGCTTTGTGGACGTGCGGATCCAGCGCAACGGTGCGGTCCGCGAAACGGTCAACCTGTATCAATTTCTGCTGGAAGGCACCCTTCCGGCAGTGCAGTTTTCCGATGGGGATGCCGTTCATGTGGGACCCATCACCAACATCGTCGGCATAGAGGGCGCGGTAAATAACGGTGCCAGCTTCGAGTTCTCCGGGCCAAGCATTTCCGCCACCGAGGTACTTGCCTGGAGTACCCCCCGGCCCGAAGCGACGCATATCCGGGTGCGCCGCAATAACGCGGGTGAGGTCACGGCCGAATTCGTGCCGCTCACCGACCTGGGCGCGGTAACCCTGAAACCGGGGGACCGGGTGACGGTAATTCCCGAAGACCGGCGCCAGGAAATCGTGGTCGGAATCTCCGGAGAACATGGCGGCGTCAAGGAGATCGTGGTTCCACAGAATACGAAGCTGGAGGCAATCCTGGATCAGGTTGTTCTGAATGACCGCTCCCACATCGAAGCGGTGCAGTTGTTCCGGGAGAGCGTCAAGGAGCGGCAGCGGGGGCTGCTTCAGCAGGCGCTGAACCGGTTGGAGCATGAGGTGTGGGCATCCCGTTCCAGCACCGACGAGGAGGCGTCCCTGCGCCTGAAAGAAGCCGATCTCGTGCAGTCGTTTATCGACCGCGCGCGCACGCTTGAGCCCCAGGGGCTGGTGGTTTTGGGTGAGTCGGTCACGGCCCGAGATCTCTACCTGGAAGACGGCGACGTGATCTTTATCCCGCGCAAAAGCGAACTGATAACGGTGGCCGGAGAGGTGAATTTCCCGACTGCCGTCACGTGGCGCTCGCGCATGAAGATCAAGGAGTACATCACCAAGGCAGGGGGCCTCACCCGCACCGCCGAGCCGGATGACGTCTTGCTGCGGCGTGCCAACGGCGAGATCGAAAAAGTGGGTCGTGGCGCACGCCCGGAGCCGGGTGACGAGATCATGGTACTGCCCAGACCAAACGTGAAGAACCTGCAACTGGGCAAGGCATTTGCCGAAATCCTGTTCCAGCTGGCTGTAACGACCCGGGTGGTTACCGGGCTGTAGACCATGGCGGATCGCTCGGGCACCCGAACGACAATGCGAGACACTGCACCAAAAGGTCTTGCAAGGAATCCAGTGCTTGGTCGATGGCAAGAGCGGCGAACACCACGTAATCGGGAGTCTGCCGGTCAAACCCGATCGACCGCCTTGCGAACTGAAGGACACGGGCCTCGTCCAACTGGTCGGCTGCCTTGTCGTATTCAAGACTGCCGTCCTCGTGCTCGAACCAGTTACACGTGGAGTCGTAGGTGGACGCGTAGCTGATGATGTCCGCCGCGCGACGGAAGACTGCCCGGACCGAATTCAGGATGGGCGCCGGATAGTCGGGAACGTCGTCAGCCTGTGGCCAGTTCGTGACGTCACCCAGCCGCTCCGAATACGGCAGGTACTCCGCCAGACCCACACCGAGAAGCTGGCGGGCCTCACCGATGACCTCCAGGAATTCCGTGTAATAACTGCTCCACAAACTGCTCAACCCGACCTTGGAGATCAGCCCTGCAAATGACCGCGATGTTGAGGCACTTCGGATTGAATTGATAGCGGTCGAAGGGACCATGTTGATCGAGGCCACCCTGGTTCCAACGGTTGGTGCGACTGCCACCGGTGTCGAAAATCAGCGCCGGCTTGGTAACGATCTCATGAGACGGACAAGATTGCTCCGAAGCCACAAGGCTTCCGAATTTCCCGGATATTCCAGGGGCAAACACGACAGTCTGTCGCTGGAGGTATGTCGCTAACGATCGCAGTCGACCAAGCCGTTCATTTCCAACCGCAATCCCTCCCACAGCCGTGCGAAGTTGCTCGAGCATTGATGGGGCGCCCGCCGGGTTGCCGCGAATTGATGCGAGGACGTGAGCAAGCACTTCCATTCGGGGCTCGAGCGTAGCTTGGTCAGCTTTGATCGTTGGCCATCCATCTTCGTGGTCCGTAAGCTCCAGTTTGCCCTCTGCTGCGTGTGTGACTTGGCCAGTGAGACGCCCACCGTCAGCAAGTCGCGGGTCGTTATCGGGATTGGGCCGTTGCACGTAGAGTCCCTCGACCGGCACTCCGAGGGCCAAGAGTTCTGCGACCGACGCGTCGATGCAGGGGCGAGCAAACGCATCGATGGTGAGGAGCACCCTGGAGCGGCCATGCAGCCGCTCCACCCGTGCAGCAAATCTGTACGATGCGCGCAAGCCAAGCCAAGATGGTGCTGAGAACCCCTGAGGCAACGCTTGGCGGAGCAGTTCATCCTCCGCCTTTTCAGATACGAGAATGAGCGTTCCTTTGCGCCGGTACACGCGGCGGCTAAGCGCGACAAAGTGTTTAATCAACCACTCCGACAACAGGTCCGTGACCAATCCGGTTACATTGCCAGCAGAGACTTCCTCGACTTCGCCCGGAAGGTCGGCGCCGGGAGTGGTGGCGACCACCTCGACTTGATTTCCATGTCGGCGTACCACGCATACGCCACGCAGCTTGTTTCGCAATTCACTGAGCGCTTCGTGGCCCTCGTACGGCAGGCGTACAACCCGCAGTGGCGCCTGGCGGTCGAATTCAAGTGGAACCGCATTCAGCACTAGGCTGGGCGGGCGGATATCTCGCGAGCCGTTCATATGGAAAGCGCCAGGAACACCACCGTTAACCCATTACGAAGTACAGGAAACCAAGGTAAACAGGGATAGCCCATTTCCAATGATCACGGTGAAAATCAACCACAAGATGGACAGATCTCGAAGACGCGCTTCGCTTGTAGTGACCCGGCGAAATGATAACGATCTGGCTATCCGGATTATTTTCTGGGAATTCCAGTTCACCCTCGTACCAACGTTTGATTTTTTCTACAAAGCGGTTCTTCATCAAGGACGTCACTCTACGATTGCCTTTAGCAA
>JAOUMB010000056.1 GCA_029881725.1 Nitrospirota bacterium | reverse complement strand
CTGGCGCCGGACAGATCGGTTCCGGACAGGTTGGTGCGCACCATGCGCGCCTTGTCCAGCACCGCGTCCGAGAGGTCCATCTGGGACAGGTCGCGCCCGGACAGGTCGGCCCGCTCGCCACGGCTGCCTTCCGAATAGACCCAGTCCCGGTGGGCCGAAAGCACGGCCTTGAGGGCAGCCCAGTCCGGACGCTTGTCCGCCGGGGTGCCGGTGTTCGATTCGGTCGCCAGTGTCCCGCCTCCTTGCGAAAAGTCCCTTCCCTTGTCGGCATCCGGCGGCTCCGGATGCAGGGAAATCGTCAGTTCCCCTTCAGGGCACGCCGGGTGGCCTGATACCCCTCGTCAATGGCCTCCGCCGCATCACTGAAATCCCACAGGTTCATGTGCCCCAGCGTGGGCCGCACCAGCACCTCCGGACGGGTCACCTCCAGGGTGACGCGGGTGACGATGGTGGACACCACGTTGATGCTGGTGCCGATCACGTCGAACACGTTGGGACGCGCGGCGCGCATGATCCAGTCGAAGGCCCGCGTCTTCACCGTCTCCTCCAGTTTCCGGTAACTCCGCTCCAGGGCCCCCAGGTTCAGGTCGCTCGCGCCGCGCACCGCGGCCAGGGCCATGGCGTGGGCCGCCTCGGTGGCGCCGGGAGCGGGACGGTTGGTCACCTCGTTCGGCGCGCACCAGTTGCATTCGACAATGTCGTGGTTCAGGTCCACCGCCACCACCCGGTGGGCCCCCATGTCGCGCACCAGCGCCACCGGCACCGGGTCCACCAGACCGCCGTCCACCAGGTATTTCCCCTCGCGCACCACCGGGTTGAACACGCCGGGAATGGCCACCGATGCGCGCACGGCGTTCACCATGGAGCCGGTGTACATGCGCACCGCCCGCCCGGTGGCCAGATCGGTGGCCACCGCGCAGAACGGGATCAAGGTGTCGTCCACCCTCATCTCCCCGAAAAACTGCTTCAGCAGGTCGGTAATGTCGTCTCCCCCCAGCAGGCCGCGCACCGGCACCACCAGATCCACATAGGAGAGCACCTTGCGCGGGGTGAGGCCGCGCGCAAACTCCTCCAGTTCGTCCAGCTTGCCCGCCGCGTACATGGCGCCCACCAGCGCCCCCATGCTGGTGCCCGCCACCCAGGCGGGGGCATACCCCTCGTGCTCCAGGGCGCGGATCACCCCGATATGGGCCCACCCCCGCGCGGCGCCGCTGCCCAATGCCAGACCGATTCGCTTGTCGTTCGCCAACTCGCCCTCGTAAAAAAAGCGTTTCCCCCTCATCCGGCCCCATGGGAGCCGAACGGTTTTGCCTATTATGGATCGGCGGAGCCAAAAATGCGGCATCCGGTTTTGCCGGTTGCCCACCCCGGGTGCCGATGCTACCCTGCCCGGCCATGAAACCGTTTACCGCCAAAAGCGACTGGGACCGGCTGGCGGCGGAGTTTTCCGCCTGGCTGCCGCTGATCGCCCCCTACGGGGAACGCCTGCTGGACAAGGCGGCCATCGAGGACGGCATGCAGGTGCTGGACATGGCCTGCGGCACCGGCGAGCCGGGCCTGACCCTGGCCCGCCAGCGGCCCGCCGTGCGGGTGACCGGCGCCGACGCCTCCCCCGGCATGGCGCGCCTGGCCGAGCACGTGCGCCAGCGCGAGGGGCTGACCAACATCCGCTTTGCGGTGGCCGCCGGGGAACGCCTGCCGTTTGCCGATGCCGCCTTCGAGCGGGCCATCTGCCGCTTTGGGGTGATGTTGTTCGACGACCCGGCGGCGGGGCTGTCCGAGTTGCACCGGGTCATCCGTCCCGGCGGGCGGGTGGCCTTTTCCGTGTGGTCGGTGCCGGAGCGGGTGCTGTGCCCGGCCCTCACCCTGTGGACCATGGAGCGCTTTTGCGATGCCATCGAATGGCCGCGCACCTTCGCCCTGTCCGACCCGGAACGGCTGGAGGCGCTCGCGCGCGCGGCGGGATTTTCGGATCTGGCGCTGGAGCCGTTCGACGCGGCGTTCACCTTCCGCGATCTGGATCACTTCATGGAGCGCAACCTGACCGGCCGCTTCATCGAAAAGCCGCTGGCGCGCATGACCGAAGCCGGACAGGCCACCTTCCGCGCCGCCCTGCGCGAGGCCGCATCCGCGTACCAGCAGGCCGACGGCAGCGTGCGGCTGGCGCAGGAGGCGATTGTGGTCACGGGCACAAAGGCCGGTTAGCGGCGCCGCTTAAAAATTCACCCGCAGGGCCAGGCGCATGCTGGTGTAGTTGTCCGAGCCCGCCACTCCGGCCACAAAGCC
The DNA here is from genome assembly GCA_029881725.1 of Nitrospirota bacterium. Lineage (GTDB taxonomy): Bacteria > Nitrospirota > JACRHL01 > JACRHL01 > JACRHL01 > JAOUMB01. The sequence continues at coordinate 11,422 of JAOUMB010000056.1, read as the reverse complement.
CAGCCGGTCGCCCAGCGGCACATAGGCCTCGCCGAACAGGCCGCTTTCGTTGCCCAGGTCCAGCCCCGACCAGTAGGCGCCGCCGGTCAGGTCCACCCCGCTCACCCAGCCGCGCAGGGCGGCCTCCAGGTGCAGGCCGTTGTTGCCCATCACATCCACCCAGGCCAGGCGGCCCAGAATGCCCACCCGCTTGCCGAGCATGTCGTGCAGTCCCAGCCCCAGGGCAAAGCTGTCGTTGCCGCCAATGGCGCCGTAGCGGGCGAACATGTGCACGTTTTTGCGGATCTGCGCCGACATCTGCGCCGCCACGCCGCCGCCATCCCGGCCGCCGTTGTGTACGTCGGTGTAGCCGTAGCCCGCCTCCATGTAGGTATAGCTGAGGGCGTTCGCCTCCCCGCGGGGCAACAGCAATCCGGCCAGAACCAGCAGACCGGCCAAGACAATGCGTGACATGAAACCTCCCTGTCGTCCAATCCAAAAACGGTGAATACGCTCCCCGGCGCGCCTGATTCATTATCGACCGATCGGCCCGGTTCCTCCACCCCCAAACCGGCGCCACCGCCCCCCGCCTGCACGTTTTTGCACGTTTGGTGAACAGCATTGAACGCCCCTGGGTGGCTCCCCCCGCACCCGATAGCGGCATGGTCCCTGCCTTATCAGACAGTTGGAGTGTCCACAAGGCGCTTGGCACGGCATTCGCAATTTGGCACCCCGCCGACGGTTTGAACAAGGATGTTCCATGGGGGCGCCCCGGGTTCCGGCCTGGGGCGTAACGTCGGCAAATTTGGGCGGAATGGGCTCCAACCGCGCCCCGGAGCCTGTTCCGCCCCTGTTTTTTATTCCCCGCCCGCCGGAGGCATGCACGGGCACCCTTCGGTCTGGTGGAAGCGCCACGCCTCGATGACCTCGCCCCCGATCAGATGGCGGCGGATCAGCTCCGGCACACGCGCCTCGGTAACGCCGTAATACCACACCCCTTCCGGGTAGATCACCACCAGCGGGCCGTGCTGGCAGCCGCCCACGGACCCGGAGCGGTTCACCCACACCCCCTCCAGTCCGGCGTGCTGCTTGACCTGTTTTTTCAGCGCCCGGTAGGTAGCCTCCGACCCGCGCCCGGCGCACAACTCCGCCGTGCACACGAACACGTGGCGGCTAACCTGCGGCATCTTTCCCGGATCGTACGGCATGCTTCCACTCAGCTCGGGCCCCCGGCCCGCACCGTGCAAGCCCGCGTCCGCACCGCGTCAGCGGCACGTTGAACCCATTGTTTCAATTGAAATTACCGGCTAAAGCTGCGAATAGGCCGCGAGCGGTATCAGGGCCAATATGGTCAGCAGCAGGCCGAAAAGCAGTTTGATCATCCGCGCCTCCGTGCGCAACGCCTTGGAATCAAAGCGAATCGTCAAAATACTCCAACCGGAGGCCCAAAGCAAACCCCCAATAACAAAGAAATTTTTATATTTTTAAATAACGGGGGTGCAACGCCGTGGCGAACAGGACATCAACGGGCGACAGGACGCCCGTTTCCCGCAGGGATTTATCCCGCCGCCAGCATCCTCTCCAGGGCGGTGCGGGCCCACTCGCGGTCGTGCTCGGGGACCTGGATGCGGTTGACCACGTTGCCCGCCACCAGATTCTCCAGCGACCACAGCAGGTGCGGCGGGTCGATGCGGCCCATGGTGGAGCACACGCAATAGGTGGGCGACAGGAAGTGCACCTCGTGGTCCGGGCTCTCGTGGTTGAGGCGCTGCACCAGGTTCAGCTCGGTGCCCACCACCCAGCGGGTGCCCTTGGGCGATTCGCGGATGGTGCGGATGATGTACTCGGTGGACCCGGCGCAGTCGGCCTTCTCCACCACCTCGCGGGTGCATTCCGGGTGCACGATCACGCGGGTGTCCGGGTATTTTTCGCGGAACATGTCCACGTGCTCCGGCAGGAACATCTGGTGCACCGAGCAGTGCCCCGCCCACAGGATCACGCGGGCGTTCTGGAGGGCCTCGGCGGTGTTGCCACCCAACTCCAGAGCCGGATCCCACACCACCACCTGATCGGGGGAGATGCCCATATCCAGCGCGGTGTTGCGGCCCAGGTGCTGGTCGGGGAAAAACAGCACCTTTTCGGTGCGCGCAAAGGCCCACTCCAGAATGCGCCGGGCGTTGGAACTGGTGCACACGATGCCCCCGTTCTCGCCGCAGAACGCCTTCAGGTCGGCACCGGAATTGATATAGGTGATGGGCGTGATGGCGGCGGTGCCCACCACCTCGTCCAGTTCCTCCCAGCAGGTGGTGACCGCGGGCAGATCGGCCATGTCGGCCATGGAGCACCCGGCGGCCAGATCCGGCAGGGTGACGCTCACCTGGTCGCTGCTCAGAATATCGGCGGTTTCGGCCATGAAGTGGACGCCGCAGAACACGATGTGACGGGCATCGCCCATGGCCACGCCCTGCTGCGCCAGCTTGAGGGAGTCGCCCCGAAAATCGGCATGGCGGATGACTTCGTCGCGCTGATAGTGGTGGCCCAGGATCACCAGCCGCTTGCCCAGCGCCTTTTTGGCGGCGGCAATACGCACGTGGATATCGTCCTCGGGCAGGGTGGCGAATTGTTCAAAAGGCAGCGCCGCAGACGCGCGCACCGCCTCCAGGGCGATCATTGAGCTCATGCTTCCTGTTCCTGTTGCCCGATCTCAGGCCCCGAAGGGGCCCTGTGGGGAAACGGCTCGCTTCCGGCGGCCGGTCGTCCGCCGCCCGGAAAGAAACCTCCCAAAACAAACCTGCTCCGTCGAAAAACGACCCTGCATTATACGGCTTCGCGCCTGACAGTTCCCTTGGCGGCATCGCTGCCGGCGTTATGGCCCTGCGCCTGACAGTTGCCTCTCACAGTGTGAAGGTCTTATGGTAATGGTCTGAGGAAAAGCGTGTCAAATTGCCGTCCCCCCCCGGCGGCCCCCTATCAAACAGGAACGTGTATGCCGACGACCATCGTCACCCTGATCAACGATCTGCTGTTCCAGCCGAGGGTGGATCACGCCCTGCGCCAGGCGGGACACCACGCGGTGCGCTACCGGGGCGACATTCCGGTGGCCGAACTGATTCACACCGACGGCCCCGCCGCCGGGGTGGTGGACCTGGACGCGGCCGAAAGCATTCCCGCGGCCCAGCGGCTGCTGGCGGCGGGCGTGCCGGTGGTGGCCTTTGGCGGCCACACCAACGAGGCCCAGCGCACCGCCGCCCGCGCCACCGGGGTCACCGTGCTGGCCACCCGCGGCGAGGTGCACCGGGACCTGGGCGCCCTGATCGCCCAGGCCCTGGCCCATGTGCCCGACCCGGACTGCGACCACTGCTGATCCGGCGGCCAGCGCCGCCGCCATCCGTGCCCACGGGCTGAAACTCGGCCTGCAAAAAGTCGGCTTTGCGCCCGCTTCCGCCGCCGCCGAGGCCGCCCCGCGCCACGCCCAATGGATTGCCGCCGGGCATCACGGCGGGATGGACTGGCTGGCCCGCCGCGCCGACGACCGGGCCGACCCGTCCCGCCTGCTGCCGGGGCTGGCCACCTGCATCGTGGTTTTGGAAACCACCTCGCCGCCGGGGGACGTTTTCGGCGAGTTGGCCGACCCCACCCGCGCCTATTTCGCCCGCTACGCCCGCGGCGCCGATTACCACGACCGCCTGAAAGAACGCCTGACCGACCTGGCGGCCTTTGTGGAATCCCGCCACCCCGGCTGTCACACGCGGGTGTATGTGGATACCGGCCCGCTGCCGGAAAAGGCGCTGGCCCAGGCCGCGGGCATCGGCTGGCAGGGGCGGCACACCAATCTGGTGGATCCCACCGGCGGCAACTGGACCGCGCTGGGGGTGATCCTCACCGACCTGCCCCTGCCCCCGGACGCCCCCCACCCGGACCGGTGCGGCACCTGCACCGACTGCGTCGACATCTGCCCCACCAGCGCCTTTGTGGCCCCCCGTGTGCTGGACGCCAGGCGCTGCGTCAGCTATCTGACAATTGAGCTGAAGGGGCCGATTCCAGAGGCATTTCGCCCGCTGATCGGCAACCGGGTGTTCGGCTGTGACGACTGCCTCGCCGTGTGCCCGTGGAACCGGTTTTCCCAAGCCGCCCACGACACCGCCTACGCGGCGCGGGAACTGACCGCCGGGACCCCGCTGGTGGACCTGCTGACGCTCACCCCGCAGGCGTTCAACCGCCACTTCAAAGGCACGCCGATCCAGCGCACCAAGCGGCGCGGATTGTTGCGCAACGTGGCGGTGGCGCTGGGCAACAGTGGCGACCAGAGCGCGGTGCCCCATCTGGTTCGCGCCCTTGCGGACGCGGAACCGCTGGTGCGCGGCCATGCGGCGTGGGCGCTGGGGCGGCTGGGCGGAGCGCATGAGGCCCTCACCGCGCGCCTTGCGATCGAGGACGATCTCATGGTGCGCCAGGAACTGCACGCCACCCTTCCAACCCCAGGGTGACCCGGACCCGCCCGGTGGCGCTAGGGGGCCTCCCCCCGGTGGTCCCCCTTCCGCAGGAAGTAGGCCCGCAGTTCAGGAGGGCGATAGCCCGCGTCGTTATCCCACCGCTCGAGGACACTGGGGTGCAACGACTGGGTGGGATCCAGCACGACCTGACCACCCTCTTTCATCACGCCGATCGGGCGGCGGTAGCGCTTCATCAACCGGTACATGCCGGTCCGGGACTTGTGCAACATGCCCAACGGGTTCGAGGTGTACGGGTGAGACGCCATCACTTTGGAGTCAAAGGCCAACCCTGCGCGACCGGCCCGTTCGATCAACCACTCCAGGGCAATGTCGGAGAGTTGGTGAACCTTGTACCCTCCGCCCACGTCGGAATGCACCCCGCAAAACCACACCTGTTCCAGAATCTGCCCCGGCTTTGGACGTCCATGCCACAGGGTGGGCTCGAACTTGCCACGCTCCTCGTCAATTGCCACCGCATGATAGGCGTGCTTCACAATGCCACTCAGGGTCACATCGAAAAAGTTCATCTTTTTCGCATCGAACCCACCGAACCACACGTCCGGAACACCCAATGCGCCCACCGTGTCCCACACGGCAACCATCTGGATGGGTGTGGGTTGGGAGCCGTCCACGGCGTTTTCGATCCGGAACGTCACCGCAGTCGAATCATCGGGATGAATGGCCCGATGGCGGTACAGTGCAATGGCTTCGAGGTATTTCTCCACCACCTCGCGCTTCAGGATTCCGCATTTCCGGATCATCCCGGCCACGGAACGCGCCGTATAGGCCCCACGGCTAAAACCGATCAGAAAGATCTGATCCCCCGACTCATAGTTTGAAACAAGAAAACGATAGGCCTGAAACACGTTTTCCTTCAGGCCCTCCCCCACGGCGCCACCGACCAGCTTGTCCAGCTTGTTTCCAGTGCCTACCCCCTGATCGTAGTAAACAATCTGGGGCACGTCTCCATTCCGGTTGGCCACCCGGTATCCCATCCGCACCACATTGGTGGGACACAACACGCCGTCTACCGCCTGATCCGCCTTGTTCCAGGTACCGTCACAGAAAATTACCAGGTTTTTCATGATTTCCCCCTCTGCCAAAAGTGCTCCGCACCGGCCTTCTATCCGGCACGGCAACCGTAACCACAGACTGCTTTCAAAGCTATGCCGGACCTATAATGCTCCTTACATAAAACACCACGCAATCCCTTACCCCCCCTCCAATCCGCCCCATCCACGGCAAGCGGCCAACCCCGAACGGGGCGGGATGGACCCGGTCGGTAACCCATCCGTAATAATCACCACTGCGAACCGTTAACGCACCGGTAACTTAGCCTCGTGCGAGTGCTACGCGCACAGGTGCTACGCGCACGGCGATATTGGCTGGCGCGGTAGTCCGGCCCTGCGTCGGGCAGTTCCTGGTGAGGGGGGTGCGTCACCCCGGAGCTTGCGCAACGAGTTGATACCGCTGGCATTTTTCATCCAATCCCCCTTCCCGATCCAGCCGCCGGGGGGCCAGAACATCCTCTCCCCGGCCCCCCCCAGCCACGGCAGGAAGTCTTCCCGCCAGCCCATACCGCCCTGGGCGCGGCACCTCCACAAGGGCCATTTTTTTTCACGGTTTCAATGGGTTCTGAGTTTTCGCGGAAAATTCCGCGTTTAAAAAATCCGGATCGTGCTACCGGCCTTCAGAACCCCTTGATATTCCGTTCCAAGGTCACCGTGAACATGCGAAACCCACGGTGCGAAACGCCCCCACAAAGCGGTTTTTATTCCACAAAAACAAACGGTTCTGCGAGCGAAAACCGTTAATTTTCACCGTGTTTTATTTCGCAACCACAAACGCGTTTTTTAATTTAAAAACAATCTGTTATGAGCTTTCATCCGATTTTTTGCGAAATAAATCGGTCGGGTCCACAAACGGCCAAAAATCTCACGTTGTCAGGGGGTTATGCCCGGTGGTTTACCGGGACTCACGGGTTAGCTTTGCCGTTTGCGAAGCGGAGTAGCACGATTTTTCCCCGTCCGCGCCCCCAGGGTGCCCCACGGACCATGGGCGTCACGATGGATAACGTGTTGTTTTTTCGAAGCGGGTTATTCCCACAAGCGCATCGTGCGCCAGATGCGCCGGATGCGCGTCACCGGCCGCACGGCAGTCGGTCACCATGTCGCGGGAATCGCCGTGCCGCCCGCAGGAGGTTTTGGCCCGCGCCGTCCCGGCGGGCGGATGGACGGCCAATCGGTCTTTGAAATATCCCCCACGGCCACCGCCGGAATTTGAGAACGCGGAGTGCGGCCCGTGCCGGGTCAGGACGACTGTTTTTCCGGCTCCTCTTCCATGCGCGGGTCCATCTCAAAGGCGGCCTGGGTGGTGCGCAGCATGGGCACGAAACCGGTTTGCCCGGCCCCGCTCCGTTTGCGGGCCACCCGGCGCAGCAGGCAGAAACCGCCCACCAGCGCCAACACCACCGCCATAAAACCCATCAGTGCCCCCGGCCCCAGAGCGCCCATCAACAGGCCGCCGACAATGGGCCCGATCATGGCCCCCACCCCGTGCAACAGCATGATGCCCCGCGCCGCCTCCAAGGCGTGGTGCGGCTCCACCATGTCGTTCATGTGGGCCACGGACAGCCCGTACACGGAAAATGCCATGCCGCCGTAAAAAAACGCCGTGCCCAGCAGCCACGGCAGCGGCGCGGTTGCCGTGGCGGCCACGGCCACCGCGCATACCGCCCCGCACACCCCCACCCCGGCCAGCACCAGGCGGCGGTCCATCCGGTCGGAAAGCCACCCCACCGGCCATTGCAGCAGGGCGCCCCCCAGAATCAGCACCGCCATGAACGAGGCCACGCCCATCTCGTCGCGCCCGGCCAGATGGGCAAACAGCGGCCCCATGCCCCACAGGGTGCCGTTCAGCAGGCCGGACCCCAACGCGCCCCCCATGGCCGAGGGCGACAGGCGCACCAGATGCTTCAGCGCCACCGCACCGGACCCCGGCACCGCCGCCGGCTGCTCCACGGTGGTCAACGCCACCGGTACCAGCGACAGGGAAATCAGCAGGGAGGACAGGACGAACGGCACAAACCCGGCCACATCCCCCGCCAGCACCAGAAACTGCCCCACCGCCAGGGCCGACAGGCAGACAATCTGGTACACGGCGAACAGGCGTCCGCGATTGGTGTTGCTGGCCAGCGCATTCAGCCAGCTCTCCACGGACAGGTACAGCCCCACCATGCAGGTGCCGGTAATCACCCGCAACACGGTCCACACCACCGGCGTTACCAGCATGGAGTGGCACAAAATGGCGGTGGAGGCCACCGAGGCCATGGCGGCAAAGGCGCGGATGTGGCCCACCCGGCGGATCATGCCCGGACACCAGCGGGTGCCGATCACATACCCCACGAAGTAGGCCGACATCACCACGCCGGTGACCCCCGGCGAGAACCCCTCCACGGCGGCGCGCAGGCCCAGGGTGGTGCCCATCAGGCCCACCCCCATGAGCAGGGCCGCCATGCCCAGCAGCAGGGAGAAAATAATGGTGACGGTACCGAGCATCAATTACCGGGGTGAAAAAAACGCATCCCCTCTTTTCGGCCACGAAAAGGCGCGAATCGAGTCCCCCGCGAGGCGGGAAGGGATCAGAACAGAATCGTCAGGTGCAGGGGCAGGTCGGGATCGATCTCGTACAGCAGGTCGGTGGGCCCGCCGCGCACCCACCAGCGCCCCTCCTCGTCCAGCCAGAACTCGATGCTGGTGGCGATCTTCTTGCCCTGCCACAGGCGCACTTCCATCAGCGCCTCGCCCAGGTCCGCCGGGTCACCCACCCGCACCGATTCGGCCCTTAGCGGATTCAGCAGGTCGAACAGGTCCTGCGTCCACTGGTGGTAGATGGTGCCGCTGTCCTTGTCGGTCCACTTGTCCTTCTTGCGCACGAAGGTGCGGCGGATTTCGCCGCTTTCGGCCTCGAATCCGGTGATGTCCTCTTCCTTGTAGCGCACGATGGCCTTGTCCACCCAGTCGAAGTGGGTGGGGATCAGCCGGCCCCGCACCTTGTCGGTGTTGAACACCACGTTGCCCACGCGCACGTAGCCGTCCGTGCTCAGGCCGAAGCTGTCGGTGGCGCCATGGGCGTCGGTGAGGATGATCTGGTAAAAGACCTTGCTGGCGTCCACCTCCGGAACCGGATCGCCCTTGAGGGCCTCCAGCCGGTCCAGCCACTGGTTCACCTCCCGGTCGTCGGCAGACGAAGGGGACGGCACGCTCAAATGCCAGGTTCCGCGATTGGTCTTGGCGTGGAGCGCCCGGTTGCCGCCGCTGATGTTGATCTCCCGCGTGTCGGAAAGCCCGTCGGGGAAGATGCGGCGGTCCACCATGTCCGCGGGAATCTCGATCCGCGGGCGGCGCATGAGGTAGAACCGTCCATCCGGGGCCCGCACATACACCAGTCCGGGAATGCGGCTGCGGGCGCCGATTTCGGCCTGCTGGCTGCCCCAGGAGATGCGCAGGGGGGAGGAAAAGGCGTCGTCGATGGGGCGGCCCCGGTCGTCCAGGGGGCGCTCCACGGTCATCCCGGTGAGGGTGTCGATCACCGCGCGCACCAGATCCCGGTCCGCCAGTTGCGATTTGCCCGCCACCTGCACCCACCAGCGGCCTTCGCGGAAGGTCAGTTGCAGCGGGCGTTCCGCCCCGGTAATGGTGATCGGCGCCACCGGATCGGGCGCAAACAGACGTCCCCCTTCGCCGGCGGCGGGCGGCGCCAGCAGCAGACCGGACACCACCACGGCCACCAACGGCCCGGTCATGCCCCGCATCCAGCGGAGTGCGCGCTGAATCAACGGCCCCTCCGCCACAGACGCAGGGTCAGCCCCAGTCCGCACAGGGCCACCGGCAGGAGCAGGCCGGATACCGCCCACACCACCGCTTCCGCCCGCACCACGGCCGCGCTGCGGGTTTCCACCGGGGCCACGTCGAGGGGCAGATAGGAAGCGGGCGACACCTGACCGGTTTGCGGCCGGTACGGCGAGGTGACCAGCGCCAGCGCCCACAGCACGGTGCGCAGGTCCGCATCGCGCAGCACCAGCCACGAGTCGGACCAGGAGACCTGCACGTCACCCGCCCGGAGCCCCGCCATGCGGGCCTGGGGGTGGGTGGTAAGGATTCCCGCGTCGAGCACGGTAACCGTCATGCGCGATGTCTCCCGCCCCAGCGGGGTGAGGATGCGCTCCACCGGCGCGTCGCCCACCACCACCACATGGGTGTCGGCGGGCAGTTCGGCCATCAGCGCGCGGGCGTCCCCCAGCCCCATGCCGGAGCCGTCCCACACCAGTCCGTGGCGGCTGGCCAGATGGCTGCCCCAGGAGACCAGGGCCATCCACACCACCACCATCGCCACCGCCTGGGCGGTGAGCATCATTCTGCGTCCCCGGGGGGTCAGTTCCGCCATCGTTCCGAAGCCACCACCTGATGGGTCATTACCAAAGCCGACGCCGCGGCGGCCACCATGATGGCCACCGAACCGGCGTCCACCCAGCCCACAAACATGGGCAACAGCAAATCCTTGCCGCCCCACCCGGCGGAGGTGCCCGCGGCTGGCGCCGCCCACCCCCAACTGGCCGGGGCCAGCCCCATCAGGATGCCGGTGATGCGCACCAGGATTTCATCACCCCACACCCATACGATCATCATTCCCACCCCCCAGCAGAATGCGGTGGAAAAGTGGTTCACCAGCGCCGATGCCAGCAGGGTCACCGAGGACGCCAGCAGCACCAGCAGAAACAGGCCGAGCATGCCCGAGATCAGCCGTCCGCCCGCCAGCGGCGCGGACAGGGAAAGGTGCCACAAGGGGGGGGTCAACAGCAGCGCCGCCGCCCCCAGCAGCCACACCATGATCGCCAGCAGCTTGCCGGACATCACCTCGCCGGGGCGCACCGGGCTGAACCCCCACAGGGAGGCGGTCCCGGCGGCGCGCTCGGAGGCCAGCGCCGGGCAGGTGAGCCACACGGCCATGGTGCCCAGCACCACCGCGGCCCCGCGAAACACGCCGTCCATGGGGTCGGCGGCGCCCATGTCGGAGGTGGCGTAATACCGCTGCCAGGCCATCCACGCCATGCCCACCGGCAGGGCCAGAATCATGCCGCTGCCCGCCAGCATGCGGCCCAGTTCCCGGCGGAACAGACCAAAAATCGCCCTCATGCTCCAGCCCCCGTGGTGTGGCGGTGAAATACATCTTCCAGGCTCTCGGAAATCTGGCGGATCTCACACAGGCCCCAGCCCCGCGACACCACCTCGGCCACCAGCCGTTCCCGCACTCCGGGGGTGACCGTCATGCGCACCACCACGGTGCCGGTGTCCGGCGGTCCCGGTTCCACCTCCACCACCCCTTCCAGGGCGATCAGCGCCGCGCGCAGGTCCTCCGGGGCGCGGGTCATGCGCAGAAACAGGGTTTCCATGGCCCCGTCCAGACCGGTCAGCACGCTCACCGAATCCTGCGCCACCACCTTGCCCCCGCGCAGCAGCACCACGCGGCTGCAACACTCGGAAACCTCGTTCAGGTTGTGGCTGGAAAACAGAATGGTGTGATGCCCCGCCAGGGAGCGGATCAGCTCCCGCATGTTGATCACCTGTTCGGGGTCGAGACCGGCGGTGGGCTCGTCGAGCAACAGCAGTTCCGGGTTGTGCACCAGCGCCTGGGCCAGGGCCACGCGCATCCGCATCCCGCGCGACAACACGCCGATGCCGCGTTCGGCGATGGTGTCCAGATGGCATGCTCCCAGCACCCGGTCGATGGCGTCGCCCCGTTCCTCACGGGACAGTCCGCGCAGGCGGGCCACATAGTCCAGGTAGGGGCGCACGCGCATGCCATCGTCCAGGGGCAGTTTTTCGGGAAGGTATCCGACCTTGCGCTTGGCCGAAAGGTGGTCGGCCAGAATGTCGCTGCCGCCCACGCGC
>JAOUMB010000101.1 GCA_029881725.1 Nitrospirota bacterium | reverse complement strand
CGCTACGTTACAACTCGTCGCAGGTGAACGGTTTCCAGGTGCCATTCCGACTGCGAATTTCCGATGCCGCGATTCCTGCCTCGGCAGAGCAAATCCAAGCAACGGTGCGCATTGGCGGACGGGTATTCACCCAAACCGCTCCGGCGCTTCCGGATCAGTTTGCCGAGTTCCAATGGGACGGCATAGATTTCCTTGGCGGTCGGGTAAATGGCCTGATGAACGCGCAGGTAGATGTGAAATACCTCTACAAGCCGGTTCTCAAGAGCGCCGGAAAGGCCAAGGCCGGTTCCGGGACCGGCGGTGGAAGCCATTTTGGCAATCCCGGCACCGGTACGACACTGGGCCTGACCAACGTTGGAAACCAGGGCTACATTGCCATCGGGCGACAGAAAGTCATTCCGGTTTACATGTCGGATGGCACCGGAGCCGGACTTCCGGAGGGATGGTCGATTTCCGGCCACCACCGGCTAAACTGGAACGCCCTGCAGCTGAGCAACGGTTCCTACAAGCTGAACCAGCAACCCACCATCAGCACCGTGGCGGGAACAGTAAATGTTGGTGGATTTGCCGGGGACGGGGGCCCAGCCTTGGGCGCCAACCTGAATGGGCCATTCGGTATTGTTTCGGGCCCGGATGGAAGTCTGTTTATCAACGACAGGTCCAACTACCGGATTCGCAAAATCGGCCCGGACGGCATCATCACCACCGTGGCGGGGAATGGAATCAACGCGACCGCAGGAGACGGGGGCCTTGCCGTCAACGCATCGCTGGAGGACGTGCGGGATTTGGCGCTCGGACCGGATGGCACCCTGTACATTGCGGAACGGTACCGCATCCGCAAGGTCGAGGCCCTAACCGGCATAATCACCACCGTTGCCGGTGGTGGAACGACCTGGATTGGTGCCGATGGGACCCCGGCACTGGATGCGCTGATCCGGGGTATCAACTCCGTCGCCGTGGCGCCGGACGGTAGCGTCTACTTCTACTGGTCGGACGGCTTTTATTCGATAACCCGGCGAATCAGCCCGGATGGGAAACTTTACTTTGTTCCTCTCGGTCGGCGTGGCGCATCTGATATGGTGTTCGACGCAGAGGGCAACATGCTGTTCATTTCCGGTCCCCAGATATTCAAGATGGCCCCGGATGGGGTGGTAACCTTGCTGGCCGGCAACGGAACCGGTGGCATGGCCGACTATGAAGGGCCGGCAACCTCCACTGGAATCGGAACCCCTCGTCAACTGGCGATCGGACCGATGGGTGAGGTTTACTTCACCGCCGGAGAAACGGATCCGTACGGGAGCGACTACAGCTTCGTGCGTGTTCTTTCCACCGACGGCCTTGTGCGCTCATTTGTGCGCCCTCCACGGTCAATAACGCCTGAAACCTGGGGCCAGTATGGCCAATATGGCGATGGGGGTCCGGCTATCGACGGAGCGCTCGCAATTTCATATGGCATCACCGTATCCCCGGACGGTTCCGTATATATTGCCGACGGACAGCACCAAACTATCCGCCGGGTCGCGGCCAAGCCGGCGCCGATGGTTGACTTGAACGCGGGAGAACAGTTCGTGCCCAACCGGTCCGCCGGGGTGGGGTATGTATTCGACACCCTGGGTCGCCACCTGCGCACCGTGGGGTTGGAAAGCCGACAGCCCACGCGTGAGTTCAGCTACGATCCCGTTAGCGGGAACCTGATCGGCATTACCGATCCCCGTTTCGGCACCACAACCACCATCCAGTGGTCGGGTGGCGTGCCGGTGTCTCTCACCAGCCCCGACGGGCACGTGACCACACTGAGCATGAGCGGAAACCGGCTCTCCGGAATCACCTATCCGGACAACACCACCTTCAACCTGGAATTCTCACCAGATGGCCTGCTGACGCGCAAGGTGCGCCCCAATGGCGCGGACACGCGCTATGTGTATGGCCCGGATGGGCGTGTGGTGGAGTCGCGCAACCCGTATAACGTGCCGTTCCGGTTTGCCGTGACCATGGACCAGTCGGCGGATACCACTATCACCGTTCCCGGTGGGCGATCCTTCACCAAGCGTCGCACGCCCACGGAATCTGGTTCCCAGACCGTGGAGTGGACCTCTCCATCAGGGCTTGTCACCACAAGTACCAGATCGGCGGACGGTCTGCGTCGAACCGCAGTGTCCCCCAGCGGCACTTCCAGCGAAACCGTACTGGCTCCCGATCCGGGGTATCCGGATCAGTTGATCAAACTGCGCAACACCATCACACTGCCGTCGGGAACTTCGGTGTCGACCAAGCGCACCACCGTCTACGGCGCCGACGCCAATGGCGACGGCCAGCCCGATACGCGCACCCGCACCATCACCTCCAACGGGCGCACCACCACCATCGTCAAGGACACGGTGGCGGGCATTGTGACCACCACCACGCCTTCCGGGCGCTCGGTGGCCACCCACTACGACACGGTAACGCTCAACAACACCCTGCGCGACTTGCCCGGCACCCTGCACGACGTGCGCTACGGCTACGATGCCCGTGGCCGCCTCATCAGCACCGCGCGGGGCACGGCGGGGGTGGACGAGCGCGTGTCCACCACCACCTGGGGAACCGACCCCGCCGACCCGGCCAATACCAACGGCCGGGTGGCGCGCGTCACCGGCCCCGACGGGCGCTACGTCACCTTCGAGTACGACGCCGTGGGCCGTGTGCTCAAGACCCATCGCTACGATGCTTCCGGCGTGCTCATCGACACGGTGGCCGCCACCTACGACAGCATGGGCAACCGCACCAGCTTGATCACACCGTCCGGCACGGTGCACACCTTCGCCTACAACCTGGAGGGGCTGGAAACCGACTACACGCCCCCCGCCGTGGACGCCACCAACCCGGCAACCACCTACACCTATAACGACGCCAAGCAGTTGACCAGCGTGGCGCGCCCGGATGGCCAGGCGCTGCGCTACCGTTACGAGGGCGATCAGGCGGGCGAAACCAACACCGGCCGCCTGCTGGAGATCACCCTGGACGACGGCGACCCGCTGACGGTGAACGACCCGGTATACGGCTTCGTTTACGCGGCCACCACCACCGGCCAGTTGACCACCCTCATCGCCCCGGACGGCGGCACCTTGGACTACACCTACGACGGCTCCGTGGCCCTGTCGGAGACGACGGCGGGCGTGGTCAACGGCACGGTGTCGCGCACGCTGGATGCGGACATGCGCACCGCCACCCAGTCGGTCAACGGGGCATATGCCATCGCATACAGCTACGATGTGGATGGACTACCGAGCCAGATCGGGCAGGAGGTCATCAGCCGCGATGCGGTAACGGCACAACTGACCGGCACGACCGTCGGCGGTGTTTCCACGTCCAACACCTACAACAACTTCGGCGAGTTCACCGGCCACAGCGCCGCGATGGGAGGCGCGCCGATCATCGCAAACGGCTACACGCGCGACAACCTGGGGCGCATCGCCAGCCGCACGGAAACCGTAAACGGCGTCACCGCCACCTATGCGTATGCCTACGACGCCGCCGGGCGGCTCGTTACGGTGAGCAAGGACGGCGTCACCGTCGAATCCTACGACTGGGGGCCGAACGGCAACCGGGCGCTGGGGTATTCGGCGGAGGGCGGGGCGGACATCCTGCCCGCCGGGCCGTACACCTACGACGCCCAGGACCGGCTGGTTTCGACCGGTGCGGCGACGTATGCCTACACGGCCAACGGCGAGCTTTTGAGCAAAACCGAGGGGGCGAACGTCACCGCGTATGACTACGACATCCTCGGCAACTTGCGCGG